>QNFR01000046.1 GCA_003646405.1 Gammaproteobacteria bacterium | reverse complement strand
TTCCTGGGTAGTGGGGTTCTTTAGGGGGTCAGGTCTTCCTGCTCGGCGCCTTCTTTAACGGGTATCATCAGGTCTTCCTTGCTCACGCCCATTAACAGCAGAGTACTGGCCGCCACATAAATGGATGAGTAGGTGCCTATCGCCACACCCACAATCAGGGCAATGGCAAAACCGTAAATCATCTCACCGCCGAACAGTGCCAGGGCCGCCAATACCAACAAGGTGGTCAGGGAGGTGACCAGGGTACGACCCAGGGTTTCCGTCAATGAAATATTGATCACTTCTACCGGGTCCGCGCGGCGGATTTTGCGGAAGTTTTCACGAATCCGGTCGGACACTACGATGGTGTCATTCAGGGAGTAACCGATCACCGCCAGCAGCGCAGCCAGCACCGTCAGGTCAAATTCCATAGCGGTGATGGAGAAGAATCCCAGAGTGATTATCACATCGTGTACCAGGGCTATCACCGCGCCGACAGCGAACTTTAACTGGAAGCGAAAAGCGATATAGAGCATCACCAGCCCCAGGGCCAGCAACATGGCCAGGCCACCCTGTTCGCGTAGTTCGTCGCCTACCTGGGGGCCCACAAACTCGATACGGCGCAATTCTACCGAACCGGTGAAGGCCTCCTGTAAACTGGCCAGCAACTGCGCGCCCTGCTGGTCCGAGTAACCCTTGGGCAGGCGTATCATCACATCCCGGTCTGTACCGAAGCTGACCACGATCGCCCCGCTGTAGCCCTCGGCATTAAGGGTGCTGCGAATGGTATTGAGGTCTGCTGTCTCGCTGTAGTGAACTTCCACCAGGGTACCGCCGGTAAAATCCAGCCCCCAGTTGAGCTGCCTGGTGGCCAGGGAACCGATGGAAATCAGCAGCAGTGTCAGTGAGAACAGCATCGCCAGCCTGCGCTGACCCATAAAATCAATGACTTTCATGACTGTCTCCCGCCAATGGACAGCTTCCGCACACGGCGTCCACCATAGAAAAGATTAACCAGAGCGCGAGTCCCCATGATCGCCGTAAACATGGAGGTCAGGATGCCGATCGACAGGGTGACCGCGAAGCCCTTGATCGGGCCGGTGCCCACCGCGTAAAGGATAACGGCGACGATCAATGTGGTGAGGTTGGCGTCCAGGATGGTCGCAACCGCCCGTTCAAAGCCGGCGTGGATCGCCATCTGCGGCGACAGGCCGTTGACCACCTCCTCCCGTATTCGCGAGAAGATGAGCACGTTGGCATCCACCGCCATGCCCACCGTCAACACGATACCGGCGATACCGGGCAGGGTCAGCGTGGCGCCCAACATGGACATGAAGGATATCAACAAGACCAGGTTGAACGTCAGCGCAACGACCGCCGCAATACCGAAAACCCGGTAATACAGCACCATAAACAACACCACCAGGGCGAGGCCGTACTGTACCGACTTGACCCCCATACGAATATTTTCGGCCCCCAGGGACGGCCCTACCGTGCGTTCTTCCACGAAAGATATGGGCGCGGCCAGGGCGCCGGCACGCAGCATCAGGGCCAACTCGGAGGATTCCAGCGGGTTGTCCAGGCCGGTGATCTGGAACTGGGCGCCCAGGGCAGACTGGATGACTGGCGCTGTGAGCAGCTTCTTCTCATCGTAAGGCACCTTTACCACAATCTCGGTGCCGTCTTCCTGGGTTTCATAGCGGGTGCGGTACTTGCGTTCAATAAATAACACGCCCATGCGACGCTTGATATTATTGCGGGTCGCCCGGGACATCAGGCCGCCGCCCTCACTGTCCAGACTGATATTTACATTGGGCCGGCCATTCTGGTCAAAGCTGGCCTGGGCATTGGATACCCGCTCACCAGTAATGATGACGTCGCGCTCCAGCCACTCAGACGAGCCGGCCCGGTCGGGGCTGCGATATTCAAAGCGCTGTTTTTCGGAAGGTGCCGCATCCAGGTTGGCCACCAGACGAAACTCCAGGTTGGCTACCTTGCCCAGGATACGCTTGGCTTCCGCCGTATCCTGAATGCCCGGCAGTTCCACCACGATGTAGTTTTGGCCCTGGCGCTGCACCAGGGGTTCGGACACACCCAGTTCGTTGACCCGGTTGCGCAGGGTGGTAAGGTTCTGGGTCACCGAGTAATCGGCGATTTCCTTGCGGGTCTGCTGCGACATGGTCGCCAGCAAATTCCAGCTGTCAGCCTCATCGACCCGGTCCAGCACTAACTCCGGACTGTTTTCAGCGATGATCGCGCGGGCCTGGTCCCGCAGTGCTTCGGTCTTGAAGCGGCTCTCCACTTTACCCTGCTCGTTGAGCGTGACAAAACCACGAATACGCTGCTCCCGCAACGCCCGTTTGGTGGCGTTTACAGAGTATTCCATGCGCCGTTCTATGGCCGCGTCCACGTCCACTTCCAGCTTGAAGTGTACCCCGCCACTCAAATCCAGGCCCAATTTCATCGGTTGTGCGCCATAGTCGCTAAGCCAGTCCGGCGTGGTGGGCGCCAGATTGAGGGCGACAATAAAGCCATCGCCCAGGGCACGGGAGACACGGGCCTGGGCCGTCAATTGTTGTTCAGGGTCGCGTAAGCGCACCAGGGCGTTGCGGCCCTGGGCATCAATGGTTTCACCAAAATACTCGATATCGGACTCTTCCAGGGCTTTTAACGCACGCTTGAGTGTCTTTTTGTCGATTAACTGGGCGCTATTCTCGCCGGTAATCTGCAAGGCAGGGTCCGGTGCGTACAGATTCGGTGCGGCGTAAAACAGGCCCAGTAGCACCACAAACAGCACCAGCAGGTATTTCCACAGTGGATACTTATTAAGCATAGTATTGCTCTAACAGGAAAACGGTAATCGGGAGCACTAGCTGCCCCCGTTCGAAAAGTGCGCCATTATAAATTAACGACCAGCGGCCACAAGCCCTGTTGTTACAATGTATTAACAACAATGTGTCAGCAACAATGTATTCACCACAACGTATTAGCCACAATGATTTCACCCCAACCACTGGCGCGCATTGCGGAACAGGCGCAGCCAACCGCCGTCCTCACCCCACGCATCCGGTGCCCAGGAATACTGCACGGTGCGAAATAACCGCTCGGGGTGGGGCATCAGTATGGTGGCCCGGCCATCCAGGCTGGTGAGGCCGGTAATGCCGCCGGGGGAGCCATTGGGGTTGGCCGGGTAGTCGCTGGCTACCGTCAAATTATTCTCTATGTAGCGCAGGGCCACGGTACCACTGGCCTCGCAGGCCTCCTGTACACCGGCCTCGGCGAACTGCGCCCGACCCTCACCGTGGGCCACCGCGATAGGCAGGTGTGAGCCGGCCATACCCGATAATAACACCGAGGGGCTGGATTCCACCCTGACCAGCGCCAGGCGCGCCTCGAACTGCTCGGAGCGATTGCGCACAAAACGGGGCCAGTGGGCGGCGCCGGGAATCAGCTCCTGCAGGGTCGATACCATCTGGCAACCATTGCACACACCCAGAGTGAACGTATCCTCGCGCTGGAAAAAGGCGCCAAACCGGGCGCGCACCGCCTCATTGAACAGGATGCTCTTGGCCCAGCCCTCTCCGGCCCCCAGCACATCGCCGTAGGAGAAACCGCCGCAGGCCACCATCCCCTTGAATTGTTCCAGGTCGACCCGGCCACTGAGGATGTCGCTCATATGTATATCGTAGGGGGTAAAACCTGCCTTGTGGAAGGCGGCCGCCATTTCAACATGCCCGTTGACCCCCTGCTCACGCAGAATGGCCACCCCGGGGCGCACTCCCGTGGCAATATAAGGGGCACTGACATTTTCAGCCGGGTCGTAACTCAACCGCACTGACAAGCCGGGATCATCCGCCTTATATCGCGCGTATTCCTGTGCGGCACAGTCCGGATTGTCGCGCAGTGCCTGTAGTTCATAACTGGTGCGCGCCCACAGTTGCTGCAGGCGCGCCCGTGACTCCTGTAACAGCACTAGCGCGCCGTTGGCCAATTGCACCGCATCACCCGGTGAAGCCTTACCTATAACATGAATACAATCACCCAGGCCAAGCTCTACCGCCCTCTCCCGGAGTTTCTCCAGGTCGGTATTGGCCACCTGCAATACAGCGCCCGCTTCCTCGTTGAACAGTTTGTCCAGGTCATTGCCAGGCACCACTGACAGCTCCACTTGCAGGCCACAGTGACCAGCGAAAGCCATTTCCAACAGGGTCACCAGCAGCCCACCGTCGGAACGGTCGTGATAGGCAAGCAGCTTGCGCTGTGCCACCAACTCCTGCACCAGCGTGAAAAAGGCTCGCAGATCACCAGCGCTGTCCATATCGGGCACCGTATCACCCACTTGCCCGCAAGCCTGGGCCAGCGCGGAGCCGCCCATGCGATTGGCGCCGCGCCCCAGGTCCAGCAACACCAGGACGGCATCCGCCCCGGGCTGCAACTGGGGTGTCACCGTCAGGCGGACATCTGTCACCGGTGAAAAAGCTGTGACAACAAGCGACAGAGGAGCGGTAACGGCTTTGCGCCCATCACCTTCGTGCCAGGTGGTACGCATGGACATCGAATCCTTGCCCACGGGAATGGTAATACCCAATTGTGGACAAAACTCCATTCCCACCGCATGCACGGTATCGTAAAGCGCTTCATCCTCGGCGCCATAGCCGGCAGCACACATCCAGTTGGCAGACAGCTTGATATCGTGGAGTTCAACGATTGCCGCAGCAGAAATATTGGTAATCGCCTCGGCCACGGACATACGCCCGGAAGCCGGACCGTTCACCAGAGCCAACGGCGTACGCTCGCCCATGGCCATGGCCTCCCCGGCAAAGGAATCATAGGAAACAGTAGTCACAGCACAATCGGCCACCGGTACCTGCCAGGGCCCCACCATCTGGTCCCGTGCCACCATGCCGGTCACGGTGCGATCACCGATGGTAATAAGAAAGCTTTTGCTGGCCACACTGGGCAACTGCAGAACCAGCTCTGCAGCCTCGATTACCGAGCAATCCAGGCGCAATGCACCCTGCACTACCGATTGACGCGTTATTTCCCGGTGCATGCGCGGCGGTTTGCCAAACAACACCGACATGGGCAGGTCCACAGGGGCATTGCCAAATTCGCGGTCGGTGAGTTGCAGGTGCAGCTGGGCGGTGGCCTCGCCCACCACCGCGAAGGGGCAGCGCTCGCGCTGACATATAGCCTCAAAGCGCGCCAGGTTTTCCGGCTCCACCGCCATCACATAGCGCTCCTGAGACTCGTTGCTCCAGATCTCCAGGGGGGACATGCCGGGCTCGTCGTTGGGCACATTGCGCAATTCAAATTTACCGCCACGGCCACCGTCTTTTACCAGCTCCGGAAAAGCATTGGACAGACCACCGGCGCCCACATCGTGGATAAATGCGATAGGGTTGTCGTGGCCCAACTGCCAGCAGCGGTCTATCACTTCCTGGCAGCGGCGCTCCATCTCTGGGTTCTGGCGCTGCACCGACGCAAAGTCCAGGTCCTCGTGGCTCTGCCCGCTGGCCATAGAGGAGGCGGCGCCACCACCCAGGCCGATCAACATCGCCGGGCCGCCCAGTACTATCAGCTTGGCGCCGGGGCGGTAATCACCCTTCTGCACATGTTCCTCGCGAATGTTGCCGTAACCTCCGGCGATCATGATGGGCTTGTGGTAGCCGCGCACTTCCGGGCCATCGACGCCCGCGGCTTCCATCTCGAAGCTGCGAAAATAACCGCACAAATTGGGACGGCCGAATTCGTTGTTGAACGCCGCCCCCCCGATGGGGCCTTCCAGCATAATATCCAGAGCGGACACAATACGGTCGGGTTTGCCATACTCATTCTCCCAGGGTTGCCTATACCCAGGGATATTCAGGTTTGACACCGAAAATCCGCTCAGGCCCACCTTCGGCTTGGAGCCGCGCCCCACCGCACCCTCGTCACGGATCTCGCCACCGGAGCCAGTGCCGGCGCCGGGAAAAGGCGCAATCGCGGTGGGGTGGTTATGGGTTTCCACCTTCATCAGCAGGTGGATTTTCTCCGGCGAGAAATTGTATTCACAGGACTCGGGGTCGGGATAGAAACGCCCCGCATAATGCCCCGCCACCACTGCCGCATTGTCGGAATAGGCGGACAAGACGTTTTCACCACCCAGTTCATTGGTATTGCGAATCATTTTGAACAGGGAGTCATCCTGCGCCACGCCGTCGATACTCCAGCTGGCATTGAAGATCTTGTGGCGGCAGTGCTCGGAGTTGGCCTGGGCGAACATCATCAATTCCACATCGTTGGGATTGCGCCCCAGGGCGATGAAGCTTGCAACCAGATAATCGATCTCGTCATCCGCCAGAGCCAGCCCCAGGGAACGATCCGCCGCCACCAGCGCATCGCGACCACCGCCGAGCACATCCACCGTGGACATGGGTTTCGGGGCCGCGTGTTCAAACAACTGCTGCGCAGCATCGAGTTCACCCAGTACCGACTCGGTCATGCGATCGTGCACCAGGGCGTCGAGATCGGCGCGCTGCGTCGGCGTCAGGCCGGCGGGCAGGGAAAAATACCAGGCGACGCCCCGCTCCAGGCGCCGGACCTCATCCAGCCCACAGTTATGGGCGATATCTGTCGCTTTGCTCGACCAGGGAGAAATCGTCCCGGGGCGCGGCACGACCAGCAACAGCTCGCCCACCACCAGCGCATCGGTCGCATCCCGGGGCAAATCCGGGCCGTAAGTGAGCAAGCTGGCGAGGATTGCCCCACGCTCTGGCGTTAGCGGATTGCGTACTTCGGCGAAATGCACATACTCAGCATGTAACAGTGTGAGCCCGGGGTGAATATCGGCCAATTTTTGCGTCAGTTTGTCCAGACGAAAAGCCGACAAGGCCGGGGCACCGCGCAGGATTAACATGCTGTGGAAAGCTCCAGGAGGAGGTGTTTTCAGGAGGCGGTATTGTACTGTATTTGAACTTGCACCGTTAACCCGGCCGTTGCATAAAGTTGCCAAAGATAAAGTACAGGCCTGCGAACAGGTTTGAACCCACATTTAATACAACTGCCGGTAATGCGATTGCCGGGTTAACCGAAAATGCACCCTATTGCTATGGTAATAGTGCCTGTCAGCGGACGATTAGACAGCATTAGAATAGTAGCCATGACCCCTCGCATAATAATCGTCACCCTGGTGTTGCTTTGCCTCCCGGGTGGCTGCGCAAAAGAGGATGCCCTCGATAGCATCCTGTCCCGCGGCGAGCTCCTTGTGGTAAGCCGTAACAGCCCCACCACATATTACCTCGACAAAAGCGGCCCCACTGGCTTCGAGTATGCCCTGGCCGGTTTGCTTGCTGAGGATCTGGGCGTCCAACTCAACATGCAACCCGTCTTCAGCCTGACCGGAATCTTTGAGAAACTGCAGCGCGAAGAAGCGGATTTCGCGGCGGCGGGCCTGACCCTGACCAGGCAGCGCGAGTCCACCTACCCCCACTCAGTCGCCTATTACCAGCTAAAACCCCAGGTAGTCTATGTCGCCGGCATGTTCCGGCCACACAGTGTCGCCGACCTGGCCGGCATGACCATCCTGGTGCTGACGGGATCCAGCCATGCCGAGTCACTGCGCGCACTGCAACAAAGCGGATTTTCGGACTTGCAGTGGCAGGAAATTCCGGAGGTCGACTCCATGGAACTACTGGAACGGGTCAATGAAGGATACGCCGACCTGGCCATCATCGACTCCAACGAATTCACCGTCCAACAGAGCCTCTATCCCCGTTTGAAGGTCGCCTTCGACCTCGCCACGGAGCAGGATATGGTCTGGTACCTGCCACCGACCACCGACAACATCCGCCTGCTGGGCCGCATAGACAACTTTATCCGGGCCATGGTGGAGGACGGTTCGCTGGGGCGCCTGCGGGAGGAGTATTTCGGACACACCTATGGTGTCTCGCGCATTAATTCGCACACCTTTATCCGCAATATGAAAAAGTCCCTGCCGCCCTATCGGGCGTTGATCCGGCAGGTGGCGAAGGAGTATCAGTTGGACTGGCACTTACTGGCCGCAATCGCCTACCAGGAGTCCCACTGGCACCCACAAGCGGCCTCGCCCACCGGCGTACGCGGCATGATGATGTTGACCCTGCCCACTGCCGAAGAGATGGGGGTGGACAACCGCCTGGATGCCGGCCAGAGTTTACGCGGCGGCGCCCGTTACCTGAAGAACATCAAGCGGCGCCTGCCGCACGATATTTATGAGCCGGACCGAACCTGGCTGGCACTGGCGGCCTATAACATCGGCATGGGTCACCTGGAAGACGCACGCGTGATCACGGACCGCCAGGGAGGCGACCCGCATTTGTGGCGGGATGTGATGCAACGGCTGCCCCTGCTGCAAAAAAGCAAGTACTTCCAGAGTGTCCGTTACGGTTATGCACGGGGGTTGGAGGCGGCCACTTATGTACAAAATATCCGCCACTACTACAGCATTCTGCAATGGCAGGATATCCCCGACAACAAGGTCCAACCGCCGCTGCGTACCGAGGACTATCTGCCTGCCGCTCTTCACAATCTTGATTTGTTGGCGCTTTAGAATGAATTGCCTGAAATTTCCGCGGGGCGCTCTGGCGTTCAATCCCCACGGTCCAGCCCCGGTGATTCTCCATCAAAGCCACCCTGCCACGGAACTCCTACAGGGACGGTATTACCAGCAAAAACGGCACCACGGGAGCTACGGAGCCCATACCTCGAATTACTGTCCCTTGCCCGCCTGATCCGGGGCTGGCGCCAGTTTTTTTCGGAGAGTGACGATATTTTGCTGGTCACTGTACCGGTAGCTGTATTCATCCATATACTTTTTAACCAGATAAATCCCCAGCCCACCCGGTTGGCGTTGTTCCAGCGGAAGATCAAGGTTGGGGTCCGGCTGATCGAAAGGATTGAACGGGATGCCGCCATCGGTAATCCGTATCTGCAGGTTTTTGTCAGCGATATCGAGTTCCAAAATAATTGGATCGTGCTGGGAACCCTTAAGTCCGTAGGAGATGATATTAGTCAGCAACTCATCCAACACCAGCGCGGCGGCCTGCCTGGCCGCCTCGTCTACAGCGACGGAGTCTGCATAAGCGCGCAGGGCGGTCATCGCTGTCACGATTTCATCCAGTGAATTATTGAGCTCGATGCGCATAGCTATAAGGTGGTAAGCATACGGCTAAAATGCCGCCAACGCCTGTGCCTCTTCATCATGCAGTTCCAGTAGGCGATCGAAACCGGAAATTTCCAGCACCTCCTTGACCATCCCCTGGGCACCACAAACCTTCATCTTCCCACCGTAGGCGCGGACCCGCTTTGCCGCCCTGAGTATAACCCTGAGACCGGAACTGCTCACGAAATCCAGCCCCGAAAGGTTGATGAGTAAATGGTCCGGACTTGTGTCCAGATGCACCTGTAATGCGTCTATGGCGGAACCCGCGGTTTGCGTATCCAGACTTCCTGCTATATCGACCACCACCGTGTTATCCAGTACGCGCTTTGTAAGCTCCATCTTGTCCCTCCCGACACCTGTGCCCCTGGAGCACCACCATCTGTTGCCAGAACCATTTTTGGCTGACATTTTATCCGTTTACAACTCACTCCAGTGTACACTAGTGCACCTCATCATTCATAATGTCACATTCAGCGAGTCGCCAAAGGAAGGCACACTAGTGCCTGCTTCGAGCGGTAACCCCGAGTTTATTTAATGGATATACTACAAGACGTCGGAAGCTTCATTGCCGGACTGGGGCTATTCTTTGTTGGTATCAAGACGCTCACCACCCACCTGAGGGAATTGACGGGCAAGCGTTTCAGGCGACTGCTGGACCGCTCCACACGGCATCCCCTGCTGTCCGCCTTCGGTGGAGCACTACTGGGCGCCACCATGCAGACGGGCAGCGCCATAACCTTCATTCTCGTTGGCATGGTGAGTGCCGGTATGATCAGTGTGGAACGCTCACTGCCGGTCCGTCTTGGTGCGGCCGTGGGCACCTCGGCCATGGTTTTTATCGCTACCATGGATATCAAAATTTTTATCCTTTTCCTGGTGGGCATTGCTGGCATTTCTCTTGCTCAAAGTCGCTCACCCAAACCAATTCTGGGGGTATTGTTTGGCGGTGGCATCATGTTTTTCGGCCTGGACATGGTCGCAGAAAGCGCCGCGCACGTGACCCAGATTGAATGGTTTGAAAAGGCCATTACCAGTGTCAACGGGGCTCCGCTAACCGCATTTTTGTTGGCCGGTATTTTAAGTATTGCTATTCAGTCTCCCCAGTCGGTTGCCATACTGGCCATTGCCATGACGGTTGGCGGCATACTGGACACCTGGACCACGCTGATCATGATCTACGGTTGCAATCTGGGGGGAGGACTCAGTATTTACCTGATGGCCGCCGGACTCAAAGGCACGTTGAGGCAGATCACGATTTTTCAGGTCTGGTTCAACGTCATCACCGCCTTCACCCTGCTGCTGCTATTCTTCGTTGAGAGATATTTCGGTGTACCCCTGGTCCATGCCCTGGTCACTTCTCTGAACATTGATACAGGGCAACAGATGGCGTTTGTCTACCTTATTTACAACGTCTTTGGTGCGACCGTGATGTTCACCTTCCGGGCCCCCATATTAAGAAAAATTGAGCAATGGTGCCCACCCTCTCCCGAGGAAGATATCGGAAAACTCAAGTATCTGCATGAACACGTCATTGATACGCCGGATCTTGCTCTGGATCTTGCGGCTAAGGAGGAACTGCGCTTTCTCAGTACTCTACCACAACACATCGAACTGCTAAGAGAACAATCGGGGGCCGTCCCGCTGAAGACAGAAACGTTGGCGGAAGCTATCAACCAACTGCATGCTGCCATAGAGGAGTCGCTGGGTGAACTGGGGCCTCATGTGAGCCCTGAAGACTCGGAAAGGCTCATAAATATCATCAACCGAAATCGTATCTTGGGCTCTTTACACGAGTGCATAGAGGGCTTTTGCAAGTCTGTCAGGGCGGCACAAACAAGTACGCACCTGGCGTCATTGGCGATGATTATCACTGAAGCCTTCGACGCCACCCTGGGCCATGCGATAGATGCAGTCGAGGATCATGACCGGGAGGATCTGGAACTGGCCTGGGCATCCACAGATGACAAGAGCGACAAAATGCGCAACATCCGGCAGAAGTTCCTCATGGGAGATTTCGACCTTGTGGACAACGAAAGACTGGATTTGATGGCCCTGACCACCGGACTGGAGCGCGCCGTCTGGGTGCTTCACGAGTACCTGGGTGAGTTGGTAACTGAAGGTGAGCAGGCCTAGGAGCCTGTCGGACTTAACACTGTCCTAGGAGCCGTTGTATTGCACAGCCAACATAGTGATGTCGTCAGCCTGCTCCGCGCCCGCCGCGAACGCTGCCACTGATTCGTTGACACAATTGACGACTGCCTGCGCGCCACTATCGGGCACTGCCTGCAATACATCGAATAAATGCTCATCGCCATACAGGTTTTTGTCCGTGTCCATGGCTTCTGTCACGCCGTCTGTGAACACCAGCAACACATCACCAGGCTTCATATGCAATGTGCTCTGCCCATATTCTTCGCCCGGCATAATAGCGACCACCGGGCCGTGAATGTCGCGTAGGGATTCTACTTCACCACAGGCCCTGCGAATAAGTGGCGGATTGTGCCCCCCGTTGGTGTATACCACTTCACCCGTGGACAGATCCAATACACCGAAAAACACAGTAACGAACATGCACTCCGGGTTATCTTCACTCAACTCGGCATTGACCCTTGTAATAATTTCTGCCGGACCCTTCTCATCCTTGGTGCGGGACCTGATCAGAATTTTTGACATCGCCATAAACAGTGCCGCGGGGACGCCCTTGCCTGACACATCCGCCACACAAAAACAGAGCTCATTTTCGTTTAACATGTAATAATCGTAAAAATCGCCACCTACTTCACGTGCGGCATCCATACTGGCACACAATGTCACCTCTTTACGGTCTGGAACTGTGTTGGGCAGCATACTCTGTTGTATGTCTCGCCCCACATTGAGTTCCAGTTCCATCCTTTGCTTGGCTCGAGCCAGCTCTGCAGAGGTCTTGTGCAGAGAGTCCATACTCTGCTTGAGCGCGAGGTGGGTTTTCACTCTGGCTTGCAGAATCGGTGGGTTCACCGGTTTCAATATATAGTCCGCGGCGCCCAGCTCAAAACCTTCGGTTTCGTCTTCCGTCTGATCTTTGGCTGTCAGGAAAATGACCGGAATGTCCGCGCTGCGCGGGTTTGCTTTCAGCTCGCGACACACTTCCAGGCCGCTCATGCCCGGCATCATGATATCCAGGAGAATAATATCCGGCAGTTGTTTTTCCACGATTCTCAAGGCAGCCGGTCCGTTGGTAGCGACTTTAATACGATATTGTGGCGTCAGGATACCCTTCACTACATCAAGATTCTGCGGCGTATCATCTACCGCAAGAACGACGGGCCGTTGTTCTTTGTTATCCACTGTGTTGCTCCCTGGGCCTCTCGGCGCGGTATTAAAGCGAGTTCAGTACGCGTTCTACTGTGCTTAACAATTCCTGCGGTGCCACTGGCTTGCTGAGATAGGCCACAGCTCCCATCGCCAGGCCTCGCTGCTGCTCTTCTTGCGTGGCGTGACCGGTAACGAATACCACCGGTATTGACCGGGTTAGCGCGTCCGCCTGCAATTGCCGGTACACTTCGTAACCATCCATGCCCGGCATCATAACATCCAGCAAAATCAGGTCGGGCGACGGCATCTTGCGAGCAACGAGTAATGCCTTTTCACCACTGGTCGCCGCTTTGATTTTGTATTTCTCCTTGAGTAATCCACTCAGCAATTGAATATTGTCGGGCGCATCATCAACCACCAACAGCGTTTTATCGCGTGTACTCATGATTTTTCCAACTCCAGTTCACCCAGGGCGAAAAGCGCCGCATCAAAATCGTAGTCGCCAATGGCAGCAGACAGCGCGCCAATCCCCATCGACAGGGCTGACGCACAAAACCCGCGCCTGCTTATACTCATGAAGTTGATGCTCCTGAATCGCCAACCACCCACTGCTGCACAAGTTCCAGCGCATCGTCAAACTCGTAGTCTTCAACCAATTTCTCGATACGGTTAAAACTGTTGCGCTGGGTTGAGTTCGCGACCATAGGTCGTAGCTGATCCACTATTTCCGCGGCGTCGGCGTCGCAATCTTCGAGCAACTCAGCCAATCTCTCCAACAAAGATGTCACCAGGGCCGGATCAACCTCGACCGGCGTTGCCTCATCCGCCGCACCGGGTTCACCGGTGTCCAGCGTTGCCAGGGCCGGGAGAACCCTTTCCAGTGTGGCACAGGCTTGCTCGAGCAGACCATCAATTTCAGGCTCCGGCTGCCCTGCCAGGCAGGCAGCCTCAAGCAGGCTCGCCGCTTCCCTGACCTGGGTCGCCCCGACATTGGCGGCAACACCCTTGAGTGTATGTGCGCAGCGCGTCGCTGCGGCGGCGTCATGGTCCAGCCGTGCGGCGGCGAATTCAGCCGCGAAGTCACTTTGCGAATCACGGAACTTGAGCAATAGCCTGCGGTACAGGGCCTGGTTGCCCTGTACCGTAGCCAGCCCCGCCTTAATGTCTATCCCGGGAATGTCCGGCATCTCACCGTGAGACGCATCCGGATACTGAACCTCCTTTAGTGGTGCACGTCCCGGGGTGCCCGGAGTAATCCAGCGCGCCATGGTGCCAAACAGTTCATCGACGTTAATCGGCTTGGTGATATGGTCGTTCATCCCGGCGTCCAGACATCGCTCACGATCGCCGGCCATGGCATTGGCCGTCATCGCCAGCACCGGCAGGTCACGGAACTTGTCCTGCTCACGTATCTTGCGGGTGGCCGTAAAGCCGTCCATAACCGGCATCTGGCAATCCATCAGCACACCGTCAAAGTCACGTTCGGACAACAAATCGAGTGCCTCCCGGCCATTGCAGGCCACCTCGACACTGATACCGCTGATGGTGAGTAGTTCCAGCGCCAACTCCTGATTGATTTCATTATCTTCGACCAATAGCACATGCGCGCCGTGCAGTTTGGCCTTGACCTCTACGGCCATATCGGCTCGCGTAATGGAACGTGCGCTCCCACCCTGATCACGCCCCATCGCCACCATGATCGTATCGAGCAAGTTCGATGCAGTGACCGGCTTGGTCAGCATACCATCAATAGCCACGTGCTTTGCCGCGGCGATAGCATCCTCGCGCCCGTATGCGGTGACCATAATGACGTTCGGGATCAGGGGCAGACTCTCATGCGACTTGATTCGTCGCGTAGTCTCCACCCCATCCATGCCCTCCATGCGCCAGTCCATCAGCACCAGGGAATAGGGCTTGTTGTCACCGGCGGCCTGCTCCAGCATTGTCAGCGCCACCTTACCGCTGCTGGCAAAGTCCACCTCAAAGCCAAAACTGATCAGCATTTTTCCGAGGATTTCCCGCGCGGTAGCATTGTCATCGGCGAGTAATACTCGTAATCCACCCAGGTCTGCATCGGGGCCAACCCTTCTTTTTATCTCACCCCGCTGCCGCTCCAGCCAGGCGGTAAAACTGAATGTACTGCCCTTGTCCGGCTCGCTTTCAACCCAGATCTCACCGCCCATCATCTCGGTAAGTTTTTTGCAGATGGCCAGCCCAAGCCCGGTACCCCCATACTTGCGCGAGGTCGAGGTATCGGCCTGGCTGAAAGACTGAAAGAGTTTTTCCTTCACCACTGCATCCATACCGATACCGGTATCGCTCACCGCGAACTGCAGTTTGACCCGGTCACCTTCCGTGGCCACTTCCCGGATGGATACAACAACCTCGCCCTCCTCAGTAAATTTAATGGCGTTGTTGCCGAGATTAATCAAAATCTGTCCAAGGCGCAGGGAATCACCCACCAACGCGGTGGGCAGCGTATCGGGAATATCGAACAGGAATTCGAGATTCTTTTCCTCGGCTTTGAGACCCACCAGGCTACCGAGATTGTCCAGTACGTCTTCAAGCTGAAATGGCGCGGTTTCCATATCGAGCTTGCCGGCCTCTATCTTGGAAAAATCGAGGATGTCGTTGATGATGCCCAGCAGGGACTCTGCGGAACGATGTGCCTTGGAGATGTAGTTGCGCTGCTTGTTATCCAGCGCCGTTTGCAGAGCCAGATGCGACATGCCGATAATGGCGTTCATCGGGGTGCGTATTTCGTGACTCATATTAGCCAGGAAGTCGGATTTCGCCTGGGTGGATTCCTCGGCTATCTGTTTTGCCTCGGACAGCAGTTTTTGGCTATCTCTATGCGCGGTTACGTCAATAAATGTTCTTACAAATCCACCGCCGGCAATGGGAATATGCCGGGCCTCAACTATCGATCCGTCTGGCAGCACACGTTCGCTTATGGATATTTCCTGCCCATGCGCCTCGGCCAGGCGCTCGGCAAGAAGTTCAGGCTCATGCAGCTTTTCATGGTAAATATAGCTCAATAACTCATCGTAATCCCGGTGTGCGTCTACTTCTTCATCGGTCAGACCAAACAGCCGTAGCACCAGCGTATTATAGGCCGCGACCTGAAAGTTTTCATCCACCAGAATGATACCCTGGTCCATACTTTCCATGGCCAGTTCTGCGATTTCCTTCTGTTTTTTAAGCTCGTTGGCCGCAGACCGGTTTTCGGTCACATCCGTATAGGTACGAACTGCGCCCCCACCGGCAACGGGGTTGTGTCGCATTTCAATAATGCGACCATCGAGAAATTGCTGTTCACTGTGAAAAGCGTCGCGACGTTGCAAACCACGCACCCTGTCGTCCCAGAGGGCCGCCTCACCCACCTGTTGTGATGTAATTATTTTGACCAGCTGGTCAAAGCATGGATTTTCATCCATGGTCCGTGCGCTGACTCCGAATATTGCCAGATAGTTCTGGTTGTGGGCGATGATGTGCCTATCCCCGTCCACCATCAGTATCGCCTGGTCCATGCTGTCCATCGTCAGTTGCGCAATTTCCTTTTGCTCACGCAATTCCGCCGTTTGTTCTCTCACCTGCTTGCGAATACGGCCGGCCTGGGCAAACAGCATGTTGATGAAAAGGGCGATAAGCAGGGTGGCCAGTGGTCCCCCAAACAATAAAATGCGGGAATATCCCAGTGCGGGGCCGCCCAGAAAGGCCGGAACCACACCCCAGTGGAAGGTGAGCGTGGTGCCCGCCGTCGTCATTGCAGTAACGAAGGAGATAACAGCATCCGAAGAGTCCTTGCCCTCAGGGTAGAGGTGATCACGACCCTCGGTGGTCAGGCCGCTGGCGTGTACACTGGAAATAGCGAAACCCAGGCCGTAGGGAACCTGCTCGCTAACCAGCCGATCGAGAGCATCCACGTTTTGTACCCCCATCACGACTGTGGGCTGGGCAGCATTGTAGACGGGGATCGTGTTGAAGCCGTAGTAGGTGCCGCTACCAAGTGGCGCCGTCGCCCCCTGTGTCAGGCCGAATTTCAGTGCGGATTCAATGGCATCCTTGGTCACCGGTATAGTATTGAGCTTAAAGCCCGGCACCAGTCCAAGATCGTTGAGGCTGGCAAATATAATAGGCCAGCTGCCATCGGCATCGCGCTGGGTAATCAACAGCACCGTCGGTGCGAATCCATCCCGGTTGGCTTTGAGTGTGTTGACCGCCGCCTGGAACTCCACCTCCGTCAAGTCCCTGTTGGCTTCCAGCACTAGCCCGATTGCCCGTAGGTCGCCGTAACCACTTTGCAGGCTTTGGATGAAGTTTCCGCCCACCTGATTTGCGGATATACGGGCCTGAGCTTCCCAGGCTGAACGGGACTGTGCCTCTGAGGACACGCCAAGCTGGTAGCTGCCGACCAGTCCCACCAATACAATAACCGCCAATGTGGCACTTTGCGCCAGCGAACCGCGTCGCATACCCAACAACAGGGGTGTGAGTAAGGCGATCGCCACCGAATCACCAAACCACCAGTTGGCCGCGTACAGCGCAAAGCTGCCCTGGGGCCAGACGCCACAGAGGTATTGCACCGTCAGCGCAACCGCGGGGCTGACCACACCGGCCATCGGCGCAATCAATAGTAGCCGGAAAAACTGTGAGGCGCTTTCGATGTCGGCATCGGGGTTGATATACCGCCGTATCAGGTAGCGTCCCGCCAGGGCCTGCAGTGTCGCCCCGGTAGCGGTGCCAACCACCACCAGTAGCGTTGCCACCAGCGCGACATCCACGTTATTGGCAGCAACCCAGCCAAGATATCCGGTACCGATAACGATAGCGGGGATACTACGATTTCCAAGCCAGATCAGAACGGCAAGGCAAACAGCCGCCGGCAGCCATATCGGCGATATGAGCTGATCTGAGATCGTCATCATCGCGGCCAGTTTGGCCGATGCCACTATCGCCAGGAATATCATCACTGATTCCAGCAACCGCGCACCCATTGTCTTGAGTTTCATCGACTTGTCAGAGCCCATTTTTGTCGTTCACCTCCTGCGCAGGAGCTATTCTCACAGGTCGGCTCAAGAAAAGAAACCGAGTAAAAGGCGATAACCGAACAATCAGGCTGGAAAATGCCCCCCTGGGCCACAAGGAAAAACTACCGACGAGCCTGGAAAAATGCCTGTAGGCGAGCACGGCTGTCGACGGCCAGTACACCACCGCGCCAGCTGACCTTGTGATTGAACCAGGGCTCATCCAGCAAACTGCAGGTGCTGCACACCACACCAGCCTTGGATTCTTCAGCGGCGAACACCAATCGCGTTACGCGGGCATGAACCACCGCGCCGGCGCACATGGTACAGGGTTCCAGGGTGACGTAGAGCGTGGCTCCGGGCAGGCGGTAATTGCCCACTGCGCGGGCGGCATCACGCAGGGCGACGATTTCAGCGTGAGCAGTGGGATCGCTCGCCGCGATAACCTGGTTCCAGCCTTCACCCAGCAACTGATCATCGCGCACGACAACAGCGCCCACCGGCACCTCGCCCTCGTTGGCCGCCCGGTCCGCCAAGGCCAGGGCCCGGCGCATCCACTTCTTGTCGTGTGATTGCTTCTGCACACTGGTCAAGTCCAGATTCATTATTTAACCTTGAGGCCCATCAATCCCGCGATCAGGTTGCGCTGCATCTGGGAAGTTCCCGCGGTGATAGTGGTCGCTCGAGCATCACGGAAATGACGCTGCATATCAAACTCCATGATATAACCATAACCACCCATAATTTGCATACCCAGG
>QNFR01000045.1 GCA_003646405.1 Gammaproteobacteria bacterium | reverse complement strand
TGAGCATTGGGTTCTTCATGTGGCTGCTTATCTCCTCGCGCTCGTTTCGACGTTTGCGAGTGCGTGGTGGGCTGGCTTGGCGGTGATTAAGTTCGCTGAGTGGGGTGTGATGCAGAACGCTATTGGTTCTTGGACTTGGATGAGTGGTGTTATGATTGCAGTGATTGCGTTCTATTGGTTGATTTATGTTTTTGTGAGGCTCATCAATATCGCAGCAGCGAAGAAAGAGGGGAGGTTAGACGAGTGACCAGGGGACGAATGAAGTATATTCCAGCGGTGATTATTGACGAGCTGGAGGATCTCAAGATGGAGAAAGGTATGGAGAGCGACAGCGACGCTTTTAGGGAGATTGCTAATTATAGTCAGGTCGGTCGTGAGATTGAGCGGATTAAGAATTTTAAGTTCAATCATAAGCCGCGCGGTCGGCCAAAGAAAGGGGGTTTCTTGTTCTGATGGCTGCTTCTGATGTTGTCCTGATTGGGGTGCTTGTGTTTGCGGCTGCGATTGGTCTTTTCGCTATTTTCGCGGCGGTTGATCCTGTGATCACGTCAATGGAGCATAGCAAGATTAACGAGAGTAGCACGGCGGTGGACGTGTTGCAGGGAACTCGGGTTATGCTTGGCAAGCTTGATTATCTTGTGATGGGCGTTTTCATTGCGCTTATTCTTGGTTTGATTATCACGTCCTGGTTTATTGGTGGGAATCCGTTGTTCATGTTTGTGTATTTTATCGTGATTGTCTTGGCGGTGATCGTCGCGGCTATCTTGTCTAATGTGTGGGAGACGGTGAGCGGTGCGAGCGTGTTTGGGACGACGCTCGGGAGCTTCCCGTTGTCTAATCATATTATGTTATTGCTTCCTTATTATATTGGTGTGATTGGGTTTATTGGTATTGTGATTATGTTCGCGAAGCCTTATTTGTCGGAGGCTGGCTGATGAGGAGATTAGTTTTCCTTATTGGAATGGTGCTTTCTATGCTCTTGTTTTCTTCTTCGGTGGTTGCTCTTTCTGCAACTGGTGGAACAATTACAACAGAGGGTAATTATACTGTTCATACGTTTTCTAGTAGTGGTAATTTTGTCGTTACTGGTTCGGGGGTTGTTGATGTTCTCCTCGTTGCTGGTGGTGGTGGTGGTGGTTATGGTGCTGGTGGTGGTGCTGGTGGGTTGCTTTATGAGACTAACGAAACGGTAACTTCACAATCATACAGTATTGTCGTTGGTGCTGGTGGTGCTGGTGCTACATATGCAGGTATTACTGACGGAACAAATGGTAGTGCGTCTACTGGTTTAGGCTTTACAGCTGATGGTGGTGGTGCTGGCGGTGGACGAGCAGACGGTAACGATGGTGGTAGTGGTGGCGGTGGTGGAAACATCGGTACATGGGTTGGTGGTTCTGCTACAGTTGGACAAGGGTATGATGGCGGGGATGCCGCGAGTGGTGGCAGTCCTTACCCGAGTGGTGGTGGTGGTGGTGCTGGCGGTGCTGGTGGTAACGGTGCGGCTTCACAAAGCGGTAACGGTGGAGCAGGCGTGAATAACGCTATTAATGGTTCAACTGTTTGTTATGCGGGTGGTGGTAGTGGTTCGGCTACAACCCTCGGCGGTAATCGCGGAACAACTACTTGTGGTGGTGGTCTCGGACGACAAACAGCAGGGAACGGTGATGACGGAACAGACGGTTTAGGCGGTGGTGGCGGTGGCTTATGGAACGCGGCTGGAAGTATCGCAGGAAATGGAGGAGATGGTATAGTTATAATTAGATATTTGACGCCTACTGGTATTCCTTCGACGCCTTTATGGGTTGCTCCTACTCCTATTGATGGTGTGAAGGATAATATTCAGGTTACTTTAAACGCGACGTGTGACGCTAGTCAGCATTTTTATATATGGTTTGATGATGTTACTCCTCCTATCACTTCTGTTCTTTTAAATAGCTCAACAGGTTCTTATACGACGAATGTTTCTGTTGAGGATACTTATTATTATTCTGCTGCTTGTTATAATGTGTCTGCTGATGTGTTTAGTGTGAATTCGACGCCTCGTTCTTGGACGTATGACGTTCAGGCGCCTGCTATCTTGTTAAATGCTGATAATGGGTTTAATGATGCGAATAGAAGTGTTGTGGATCAGTTTGGTGATTGGCTTAATTTGAGTATGAATTTCACTGATGATAATGATTTGTTCGCGTGGAATATTACTATTAACGCGAGTAATGGGACTGTTATGTATAGCGATCAGAATAGTAGTCTTAATGGGACGAGTGAGTTGATGGTGCGTGACCTGAATGTGTCTTCATGGCTTGCTGGGTGGTTTGATGTGTCGGTGTGGGTGAGTGATTCGCATACTGCGAAGGAGATTAAGCCGTATGTGGTGACGGTGAAGAAGGATAAGAAGGGGATGGAGTTTAAGACGAAAGAAGGGAACCTGATCACATTGGAGACTGAGGAAGATGCCACATTGTCGGCGAAGAAGAAGAAGGATCGTTATGAGTGGGATGTGGATTTCTTGGATGGAAAGAGTAGTTCGCGTACGTTTCATCTTTGGAGTGATCGTCCTATTGTTTATCGGGAAGATAGTCCTTATAAAGCTCATTTTGTTGTGATGAATGGTCAGCAGGGTAATTGGGTTGATTTTGAAGGGGTGGCTGAAGTCCCGACGATTAAGAAGCTCAGTGATTATCATTACACGATTAATTTTAAGAAGTTGAAAACGGCAAAGTTCAAGAGTATCGGCGGTCTCAATACCTACACGAGAACCTGGAGTTGGTATCGAGGAACTGATGTTTATGACGCCGAACGTGCAACAGAAGGGGATTCGTTTGACATATGGTTCAATCTTACTTATGACCCGAGTTTCACGATTGACGCGAGTCTCTTGTGGAACGGTACGGCGCAGAATGTAACACAACAAAATGGTAGTAATTGGCGTTATTTTAGCGCTACCTTTACGAATCAGAGCCTCGGAACGTATTGGTATTATTGGACGATCAACGTGACGCAGGATGATGGGAATGTGAGTCAGTTCACAATCAACGAAACTCATGCGGTTGAGGATTGGTATATTGATGCTTGTGGTGGCGCGACGGTGACGACGATGCGATGGCGTCAGTATAATGAGAACACACCCGCGAGTGCGTTGAACGGGACGGCACAGGTTCTTATCGAGTATTGGCCAGTGAGCAAGAACAACAGCAAAATATTTAATCACACTTATGGGTCAGCGAATTTCTTTGAGGTTTGTCTGAGTCCTGCGAATCTTAATTTCAGCGCTGATGTGTATCTTCAGAACACGGTGGCGGGTGCGTTTACTCATCGTTTTTATGTGCAGAATGGGAGTTTCAATAATGTCACGACGAACTACACGATCTTTAATTTCAACAATCAAACGGGTTTGAGTGACATGAAGATCACGACGCGTTTGGAAGATGATTATAGTTATTTGGAGAATGTCCTGGTTTATCTTCAGCGTCAGTATATCGGTGAGGGTGTTTGGCGGACTGTTCAGATGGATCGGAGTGGTGATTATGGTTTGTTGTTCTTTAATATCTTAGAGCAAAATACTGATTATCGGCTTATTTACTATGATGTGGTTAATAATTTGTTGCATCAAACGACGAGCATGAAGTTCGTATGTGGGAGTGGAGTGTGTGATTTGACGCAGCTCCTTGGGGATTATGAAGTGACGACGACGAGTGATCAGGTGACTGCGGTCGTGAGTTTTGATAATGCGACGCGGGTGATTACGGTGGACTGGTCTGGCCCGCCTGCTGAGTCGCACACGGTAGAGCTGGCCGCGATTAAGGAGACGGTGACGGGGCCGCTTACTTTGTGTAGTGGGATTCAGGTGGGGGCGAGCGGGACGTTTTCGTGTAATGCGAGCGGCGTGAGTGGTCAGGTGTTCGTGACTGCTGACGTTGATGGTACTGACTCGGCGGCTGCTGAGTGGGTTGATACGCGGACGACGCAGCTCGGGGATAATCTGAGCCGTGCAGAGTCGAGCCTCTGGAGTTTTGGTATTGGTTCGACGATTGTGATGATTGGCGTTTTTAGTCCTGTGGGTGCGTTGATCGCGCTCGTGATTGGCTTGATTATTATTTTCTTCTTGGGTATCTTGACGCCGTTATCGATGACTGCTTTGATTCTCGCGGCGGTTGTGGGTATCGCGATTAGTTTGAAGGTGAAAACATGAGGAAGACGGTTCTCCTCGGCGTGGCGGGTGTCGGGTTCGTGTGGTTCGTGATTGGCTGGATTAAGGCTCATGGGTTCCTCGATTTTGTGAGTTTGGTCTTTATTATTGCTGTTGTGATGTTTTTAAGTTTGTTCACTTTCGTTTTGGTGCGGGGTGAGGCCCATGGCTGAAGCTACGCCGCGAAAGTATGTTTATGGGATTATTTTGTTTACGCTCGTGGTCGTGTCAGGTATCAGCTTTATGAGTATTTTCGGCGCTGATAATCCTGCTATGCTGACGGATAAGTATGGTGAGTTTAATGAGAGCATGAATCAGCTTTCTTCTGTGACTGATCAGGTGGGGAGCTTAGAGAGTGGGATTCGTGACGCTTCGACTGATTTCGGCGCTTTTGGCGTGTTGAACGCGTTGATTAGTAGCGCTTGGCAAACGCTGAAGCTTCTCGGGAGCAGTCTCGGCTTTATGAGTTTGGCTTATAGTGCGATGAGTAGCGTGTTCGGGGTTCCTGCGTGGATTCCTGGTTTGATCGCTTTGCTCGTGATTTCGATGATCGTTTTTACTATTTACTCGGCAATTTTCCAAACGGAGTTATAAAAATGTGGAATATGACAATTTTAACAACTGACCCGACGGTCGCGTCTGTCTTCACGGCAGCGAATAGCTTCGCGAATAATAGTTTGTTCGGTTTCTTAAGTTTGGCGTTGTTCTTTATCTTGCTTATGTCTCTGAAGAAGTGGGAGTTCAGTAGTGCGCTCTTAACGGCTGGATGGGTGAGTTTCGTGTTAAGTGCTATCTTGGCATATGGTGGGTGGTTGAATATTATTTTCCCGTTGGGTTACTTGGCGATTGCTGGCTTCGCGACGCTTTATGTGGTTACGGTTGAGTGAGCCTATGAAAACTTTAAATAGTTCTACGTCCTGAAAGGCTCTAGGATCAAGGCTCAAAGCCGTTGATCGGAGTGATATATATGGAAGTTGGCGGTCTTTACCAGTTCGTTCTTCTGTTGGTGCTTGTTGGCATGATCTTGGGTGTGGGTATTCTCGTCCTTGACAAGTTCGCACAGTCCAGCGGTGTGACAGCTACAGCAGCAACAAGCCTTAACAACACGCGCGACGCGATCGCAGAAATCAGCACGAGCTGGCTTCCGCTTATCGTTATCGTTGCAGTTCTCGCGATTATCTTGACCCTTGTGATCAGGAGTTTCGCGGGTGCAGGCCAACGCTGAGGGTAGCAAACACTAAAACCTTTTTTTTTCTTTATATTCTCTAATTCCAATAACTTTAAATAATTCAAGTTCCATCGGTTGCTCTGTGGTGATGATGGTAAAAGAAGATTTAACGCTGAAACAACGGGAAATACTGACGCAGCTCACTGACAAGGCTCAGAGTGTGCGACAGATTGCACACACTTGCAACGTAAGCCAGCAGGCGGTATATGCGCAGCTTAGAACCATCATAAAAAAGGGCTGGCTTAGAAAGGAATACAGAGCGAATTATGAGAAGGTTGAATGATGGTAGTGCAAAAGAAACGCACTAAACCGAAAAAGGTTCCCGAGGGTTCTATTTCTCAAAAAAAAGGTTCTCTTTGCCAGGGGGTAGAGACGGAATTAACACCCACTGAGACAGTAATATACACCTTATGGACTGATGAGGGTCTGACTCCTTTACAGATAGCTCTCCGACGGGGGAAGAGTGTCAGAAGCATCCATAAACATCTCCAAAATATACGTTTAAAAGGCTATGTTGAAAACATGGTTCTCAGGGTTCCAAAAAATGACCCCACTATGGAACCTTTTGCGCGAATTCGTCTTCATGGCCAGCATTTCGTGATTAAATTATTGAGCAAGCGTTCAGCCTATAATGAGATTCGCAGGCGTTCAAATATTCAATACGTTCACGATTGTACGATCAAACTCCATAAGGAGAGTATTGAAGTGATTGCGAGCAGTGGTTTGAGTTTCTTCGGTGAGAGTGCTGATCATGCGACGGCGAAGAGTATGAGTTTCTGGAATAAGGTTTTTCACAGGCTTGAGAGTCATCTCGGTGTCGTTCTCTTAAAGGCTCGGAGTCAGAATATCCGCAGTGTGAGCGCTCATTATGCGCGTATTCGTTGCGGTATGGCGCAGAAGGCTATCGACGCGGGCGATAGGGTGCGGGTTTATGGGAAGGACGATGGGAAGTTGTGGTTTACGATTGACAACAGCTTTGATTTATCTGAGAGTGAGACGGTGCATCCTGAGACTGCTCAGCGTGATATGGCTGATGTGGTTGAGCCTCATCTTAATGACTGGCGCGCTCATCCTGAGTTATGGCCTCAGAGTGAGCTTCAGCGTGGCGTCCAGACGTTGCTGAAGGGCCAGGCGGATGTTTTGGCGGCTATTCATGGTATTGCGGTGAGTCAGCAGGGATTAACTGAGGCGGTGACTGGTCTCGTGAAGGCTTTGACTCCTCCTGAGAAGGTTTTTGATCCTCTTGATCGTGATTTGACTGAATATCTCGGCTAAAAGGGGGGTTTTTCGTAACATTTATATATAGGTAGTCCTTTAATCGTTTAAAGAAACGGATAAGGTGATATAAATGATCAAGGACAACAAAATGAGTGAGAAGGTGGTGAGGTGTCGAGGTTGTGGAGCGGTTCACGAGTTGCCTGCGGGGTTCACGCCGATGAGTTGCCCCAAATGTAAGGGGGTGAAACAATGAACTCGCTAAGTGTTTCCGAACCAGTGAGAACAAAAAAGGAGCTTTTGAGTGCTTACGAACTCGTGGAGGATATTCTTTCAAAGAGTGAGCGCTCGCGTAATTGTGATAACTGGCTGATTTTCAAGTTTTTGCAGCGGTCAGGTCAGGACATCCGTGTCGAAAAGCATAATATGGGCTTCTCGATTGTTCACAGGATGCCTTTCGATAATTTTGGTAAGCAGCCGAGTAGGGAGACGATCACGCGGGTTCGTCGGATGATTCAGATGTCTGAGGGGCGTTTCTTGCCAACTGACATCGACGTGTTTGATAGGCGCTCGTCTCGTTCTAAAAGCTTTAAGCACTTTTTTAAGCGGGGTGTTGCGTGATGAGTTGCCTTTATCCGAAGACTCCAGCGTTTCGCGCGTATAATATTTTGTATAAGTGCGCGACGTGTAAGAAGATGTCAAACTCTTTAATGATTTGTTGCCCGAGTTGTGGCGCAAGATGGAGGACGTGAAAAAAATGGTATTTGGAAAGAAGAAGGAAACAGCAGCAGAGAAGAAGGCACGGCTTGAGAAGGAACTGGCCGCGACAGTGGCGGAAGTTGAGAAAGAACTTCCTCCGTTACCTGAAGCGCCGACGCCTGTCCAAGAGATGTCGAACGAACCGAAGGGAAATGGTAACAGTGTAAAGTCGTTGATTGAGGAGTTAGAGGCTAAGTTTGGCCAGGTGTTTCCTGAGTTAGGGCCTTCAGGTCATGCGGCGGTGGAGCGGATGCTCTTGATCGCGCTCATCGCAGAAGTGCGAGCGCTTAGAGAGGAGTCTAATATCCAATGAAAGTCGCGCTATACGCCCGTGTCTCGAAGGCTTTGGAGCAGAATCCTGAGAATCAGCTCCAGGCGCTTCGGGAGTGGGCGAAGCGAGCTGATGCGACTGTGATAGGTGAGTTTGTTGATGAGATTAGCAGTAAGGACACGAGGCCGCAGAAAGAGGCGGTTCTTGGCTTGTTGCGTACTCGTCAGGTTGATGGTGTGGCGTTCTATGCTCTTGATCGTTGGGGTCGTAACATGGCTGAGATCGTGCTGGAGCTTGAGGAGTTTGCGGTTCAGGGTTGGATGATGATGGCGCTGAAGGAACAGATTGATCTCTCAACGGCTGCGGGGAAGATGTTTGCGCATATATTGGCTGCGATGGCTAATTTTGAGCGTGAGCGTATTCGTGAGCGGACGATGCTTGGTTTGGCTCGTGCAAAGGCGCAGGGGAAGAAGTTTGGTCGGCCGCGCAAATGTAAAGAGTGTGGGCGTTTTGAGTCTGGAACGAAACGGCCTCTTTGTTCTTGTGTTAAAGGGGGGGGTGCAAACCCTTCCCTTATTTGCGAGGGGAAGAGTGGTGTTTAGAAATCGGTCGTTTTATCAGCGAGTTGATGAATTGTTTGCTAAAGCTAACAGGCGAATAGCCGTTCAGATTAAGGAGGGGTGAATGATGAATGAGAAAGTGGTATTATGTTAACGAATAAATTGCGAGGAGCGTATAAGCGGTTGTTGTTACAGCCTTTAAGGCTTTTGTGTAGTTGTGATGTTCCGTTAAAATATTGGTTTAGTAGTGTGGTGTTTCCTCATCCTGTGGGGATAGTGATTAATCCAGGAACACGATTCGGGCGTAACGTGTGGGTTTTTCAGAATGTGACTATTGGGAACACGCCAAAGCTCAAGAGGGAGTATGGGCGTGTTGGTTGTGTTATTGAGGATAACGTGATTATCTACGCGGGGGCGGTGATTATCGGCAGTGTGAAGATAGGACGCGATTCGTTCATAGGCGGTAACGCGGTGATCACTGAAGATATCCCTGAGGGAACGAAACAATACAATGAACATAGGAGGGTAAACGATGATTAAAGATATTAAGAGAAATTGGGTTAATCTGTTCGTTGTGTGTGGCTTTGGGTTTACGGCGGTATATGTGGTTTCTCAGCTTCAATGCTTTGAAGGCATGGTTTTAGGTCTACTCTGTATGATTATTGTTTCACAGTGGGCTATAAGTATGAAAACAGAGGATGAATAGTTATGGATTTGCGATATTGTAAGCGTTGTATTCAAATGACCAACCATAGACAAGGTGTAGCGTATAAGTATTGTATTCGTTATTATTGTCTTAAATGCGGAAAATGGAATAGAAAAGGTCAGTTTTTAACAGGTGATGGAAAATGAACAAAAAGCTTGGAATTGTAGCTTATATATTAACGATGTTGTTATGTGCTTATCTTACATTTTCATCTGGGCTTATTCTTTATATGCATGCTCTCGGGATGAAAATAATAGTTTTTCATCCTTCACTTCCTTTCACTGAAGATTATACAGGACAATTTACTGTTATTCCTCAAATAGTACAATTTAGTTATCTTTTATTGACTTGGGGATTTTTTGCCAAAGCTGGATGGAAGAAGATAAAGTCTAAGGGTGGTTTTTGAACAATGAACGATTGGCACAAGATATTTAAGGAATCAGGACTTAAAGAGATGATTGTAACAGATGGCACTACTGGAAAGGTCATCTATCATGCGAAGAAAACTGAGGGTTGATTGTTATGGAGAAAGGGTTTCAAGGTGATACGGTTGGGGATTTTGTTCCTGTAAAAGATAGCCTTGAGTTATTGTTACCACTTGAAACCCCTCCAAAATTAGGTGATTAATTATGACACATCATTGGTATTGTGGACATTATAGTAAATGTTCCTTAAAAGGATGTATATTATGCAAACGATTAAAAACAAAAGGTTAGTTTTTAACTGGAGGAACGGAAATGAAGGTTTTGAACTTGTATGTAGGGATTGGCGGTAATCGTAAGCTATGGCCTAAAGAGTGTGAGGTCACGGCAGTTGAGAATGTGCTACTGTGAAAAATGGTCTGTAATTAATAAAATGGAAACTTGTGAATTATTTAGTGGAACGAGAAGCTTTTCTAAAGTAGCGGAAGCGCAAGGGCATTTGACTTTTTGTGTTGAATATGATAAGCAATTCACAGCGAATTTATACGCTGATATTCTCACAGTTAAAAGAAAGGATTTGCCTAAGAAGATAGACGTTCTCTGGGCTTCTCCACCTTGTCAGGCGTTTAGTGTTGCGAGTATAGGATCTTCATGGTGTGGATCTTATTGTCCTAAGCGTGTTGCTTCTGCGCTTGGTATGGCGTACGTGCTGAAGAGCCTTGAACTCATTAAGGAGATACAGAAGACGAATCCTGACCTTATTTGGTTTATTGAGAATCCACGTGGTGTATTGCGGAAAATGGCGTTCATGGAAGGCTTGCATCGTAAGACGGTGACGTATTGTCAGTATGGTGATAATCGAATGAAGCCAACAGATATATGGACAAACTTAGAGGGTTGGAATCCTCGTGTTATGTGTAAAAATGGAATGCCATGTCATATAGCAGCACCAAGAGGAGCAAAGACAGGCACTCAAGGATTAAAAGGGAGTGTGGATCGATCCAGGATCCCACCAGAGTTGTTTGAAGAAATATTCAAAGAAATTACGGGTGTCTAATTTGAAGTGTGATGGATGTAAGAAGGATTTTCCTCAGTTGTGGAATTTTGAAGTTATGAAGCTTTGTGATAATTGTCTTTCTCCCTTTGGGAAAAACGGCTGTTTGAATAAAAATGGTCACTTTTTAACAAAATGATGGAGATGATACAAAATGATGAAGAAATTTAAGGGTTTGAAGAGTTTGGCGACAAAGTTACATTCTTGGTTTCATTTATCTTTAGATGGGAAGAAACCAAAGCATAAAGCTGATTATTACGACGTTGCTTTTGCTCATTTTGAAAAGCGTTGTGAATCAATAGAGAAGAAAATTGATAAGCTTTCAAAGCGACAGCAGAAACGCGCTCCAAGTGCTTTTAATGTGTTCATGGGCAAGCGAATGAGTGAGGGCACAACGATGCAAGAGGCAGCAAAGGAATGGAAAGAAAAGGTCTAAGGGTGAATAATTTGAAAGTCTTGAATTTGTATGCAGGGATTGGTGGCAATCGTAAGCTATGGCCTAAAGAGTGTGAGGTTACGGCTGTTTGTTATCTGAGAAGGATTTAAAGGTGAAGCAGAGTACAAAGAGGGGGGGGTTGTAGTTTATGAAACAGATGTATAATTTTCAGGATCCTGAAGCGCTTGATTGTTTTGCTCTTGATCGGGCGTTCGATTTGAAACCTGTTTAATTTTTTCCTTTATGGAAGGTTTTCTTTATTCGTTCCCACATGGTTGTTTTTGCTTCGACTATTTCGTTTGCTGTTGCTTGTTTGATTATGGTGATTGTGGTGTCGTCGATTAGTGCGCGCGCTCCTTTGACTGTGCTTCCTGTGATGTTTGCCATTTTCTTGATCCAGCTTTTTTTGTTGATCGCGTCGAGTGTTCCGCCTGCGAGTTGTTGGAAGAGGTGCGCGTTTCTTTGTATCCTAAAGTATTGTTTTACGGTGACTTCAGCGTTCCAATAAAAACTATTGTCGTTTGGGCTGATGTAGGTGTCAGGTTGTTGTTTGAGTTTGCCGAGTATGAAGAGGCGGAGCTGGTTCTCTGCTTTCCTGGCTTGTCCTGGTGGGGTTTTGATTTCTAGTTTTATCTTCATGGTTTCACCTTTCTGAGGTGCCAGTGGAGTCGTGTTTTCTTGAAGCGGTTGATCGCGCAGTTAATTGATCCTGTCATTATGTGGTAGCCGAAGAAGATAAACGATCCTGTGTAGAGGAGTAGTTTGTTGTTGAAGTCTTCCACGACTGTTGGGATGCTGAGTCCTATGAGTATGGCATAGGCTCCGCCGCCTGCGATTCCTATCCATAGGAGTCCGCTGATGGTATAGAGTATGCTGGCTTTCTTGTGTGGTTCCATTGTATTCCTCCGCCGCTGATGCGGCATTGTTCTATATACTCTTCATAGTCTGCTCTGATGTCTGCTTCTATTGTGAGTTGTTCGTTCCATGTGTAGAGTAGTGCGAAGAGTGCGAGTAGTAGGACTGCGTACATGATCCAGTCGCGTCTGATGTTTGCGATGATCGCGTGTTCTTTTTCTTTCTTTAGTGGGGTGTGTGCGGTGGTCATTTTAAGTTAATATATAATGTGATAGTGTGATAGTAATAGTTCTATATGCGGGTATATGCCTCTGTGGGTATGTATATGTTCACTATCATTTTTTTCCCTGGCTTAACTGAACTCTTTTAAGTCATTGTATGCTCGGAGTTTGCGAAAGTACGTCGCGCTACTCATCCCCATGATCTGAATCTTCAGGGGGTGGCTGACTTCGGTTTTTAGCTCTTGAAGCCTGCTGAACAGCTCTGTCTCGATTTCTTTTTTCTTAGCGGCATCGTCCGCTTTTTTCTCGCGTGCGATGAGACTGTGCTTCTTATTTTTCTTATATTCTTTCTCGTCTACTGTGTAGTGGTTGGTGAAGCGCCCAATAAAGTTCGGCTTTGGTTTGTAGTAGGAATAGAATTTTTTCCCCTGGATGTAGAGGTCTTTTTTCCTGTCGGTGTTGTAGAACGCGAAGAATCCGCGTTGAAAGTTCTTTCCTGTGTAAACGTGAAAGAGTCCTCGACTTCTCCAGAGTGCGACGTATTTGTCCAGGTCGAAGAAGCACGGCATCACCACAAAGACAAAGAGGTTCCGCTGTCTGATCTCGGCGAGCATACTGATGAGCGTCCTGTTTATCAGGCTCATCGTGGCGCGGCTGCTGAGTCCTGTGTATGCCTCGTCATAGATGACGGCTGTGTATTTGTCGCTGTTTGTGATGGCTTTCCTGAACTCTTGCGGGGTGAAGACGACGCGCGTGTTGGTGAGTGTTGGGTCGCAATAATAGGCGAGTTGTTGCGCGAGGACGCTCTTCCCACTGCCTTCACTGCCGTCAACGCAGAACACCATATCCCAATCTTTTTTAATAGTCTTTGTCGCTGTGTCGAGTGCTGCTTTAAGGAAGCCATCAATATAAAAATCTTGATTTGTAACCTTCATTTTTTCTTTTCCCTTTCTTTTTCGTCTTGGAAGGCGAGCCACTCGGCGGCGGTCATTTTTGTTCTGTAATGTTTCTTTCCCATTATTTCAGCGCGTTCATTGCGTCCTCTACCATTTTGTTTTGTAGTCCTGCGCTTTTCAGGATCTTCCTGAGTTCTATTTCGAGATCGTGAAGGTTTTGGTAGAGTTCGCTGTCGATCGTGGCAGTTAATCCTCTGTTTTTGTTTTCTACCCAGGTCGTGACTTCGGGGTGTATTGCTTTAATGTTTTTCTCGAAGGTTTCGAGTTCTCCTTTTTTCATTTCGGTGCTGAGTTCGCGTTCTATTGCGAGGAGGCTGTGAAACCATTGGTATGCGTCGAGGCTCATCGCGGCTTCGTCTGCGATGTAGAATAAGGCGTTCATGCGGTTGAGATAACTCACGGCCATGTTAAATTCTGACTGTGATCGTTCATCCATGTGTCTCTGTTTGGTTGTTGAATTATTTAAAGTTTTCGTAATAGGGAAATTTTATATATTTCAATGTTTTAAGTGTGTATATATGGGTCGAACTACACGGAGCGCGTCACGTTCAAGCAGTTCAAGCGGTTCGGGTAGTAGTGGCGCGGCTCGTCTCAGGGCTGCTCGTGATAGAGCGCGAAGTTCTTCAGGTTCTTCAGGTTCTTCTCTTGCTGGTTATACCAGCGCAATCGCAGAATCAGGAATCACGAGTTCTGAGTGGTCGAGTATGAACGCGGCGAGTAGGGCCGCAGTTCAGCAGGCGGCTGCTTCGGGTAGTTTACGTTCAACAGGTTCTGGTCAGTCGGGGGCGGTGGTTCAGCAGCCAACAGCGCAGAGCATCACGATCGTGAACCGTCAGGGCGATCCGATGAGTAAGTACACGGCTGTGACTGAGCGGTTCTCTGTGCAGAATCAAGCACAGGCACAGGTTCGGGGCGTGGCGGGGCCTGGTTCTTATGAAAAGCGTACGCTGTATAAAGAAGATGTGAGAAAGAATTATTATGATTTTGGGAGTGGAAAGGAAGTTCCTATTGTGCGCGAGCTGGAGGGTCGAGAAACGTCCACTCCTTTCCAGTCGAGTATGATTGAGCTTTCTGTGGGTATGGGGCCGCGAGTAGAGGCTCAGGTTATTGAACAAAAGGATTCGAGTTTCTTCGGTGCTGGTCACAGGGTTACTGAGACGAATGTTATTCCAGGGACGAAAGCGCAAGCGCAGCTTTTAACAAAAAACGAGGATCAGCCTTTTGGTTCGGCGAGTCCTGTCGGGTTTACGATTACTGAAACGGTGTCGATTCCTTCCCGCTTGGATCAGAAGCTTGCGCCGAAGGTTGGCGGGACGTTTATTGGTGGTGTGGCGAAGGTTGCGGGTGAGAGAGGGACGCAGCTCGTGGTTTGGGCGGAGCCAAAAATTCAGAGTTCATGGAATAAATTTGGGGGTTTTAAAGCTGAAGGCGATACTAATCGCGCTCGGCTTGCGATCAATGAAGGACGATTTTATAAGCAGATTGCTGGTGTGGGTGGTTTCTTGCAGGGTTTTGGAGAAACAACTTATAAGGCGCCGAGTAAGATTATTACAGGCGGCCTTATTGGTGGTGGGTATGTGCTTTTGACAAGAGGAGCGGGCGCTGGCGCTGGAGCAATCACAGGAAAAGGTTTTTTCGCTGCTGCCAGCCGACAAACGCTTATTCGCACGAGTCAGCTCGCAACAGTGACGGGAGTGGCCGCGACGGGTATTTATGCCGCTGATGTGGGTGTCCGATTTAGTGCTGCTGATGGTTCTGCTGCTCGTGGTCGAGTGTTGGGAGCTGAAGCACCTGGTTTAATGGGTGTGTTTGCTGGTGGGAAGAGTGTCGGGACGGTGATTACTGGCGTTCAGCAGGGTCGCGCGGTTTTCCTGGCGCGCGGGGCTTTAGGTAAGCCTTTGACTGAGATTGGTGTGGAGCGTTTGGGTCGTGCGGCGGATGGTGTTGGCGGTGAAGTGATGGTGACGGGCCGTTCATTAAAGGGTGTTGAGGTTCGGAGTGGTGCAGTGAGTGATCAGTTTGGCATCAGGGGCATGACTGAACAGCAGCCGATCCTCGGAAAGGAACAATCGTTTCCGTTAGGTGAAGCGCCGAAAGTAGCAGATTATTATGAAGCTACTGGCTCGGGTGTTGTGGGTCGTGGTAGTGGTGGCGGTCAAGTGATTGAGCCGATTGATGTGACGAGAGTCGTGACTGGTGGCGTGGCTACCAGGGCGGGTTCTCCGCGTGTTTCTTCTTATAATTATCCTGAACTCAATACAGGAGAGACGGGGATTACAGGGACGATGAGCGGCGAGGCGAAGCTTTATTTCAGTCCTGTGAAGGGTGGCGTGGTGCGTTCAACTACGGGGACGGGTATCGCTGCCGATACACCTTTTTATCGTGATTTTCAGAGTGATCTCGCGTTTAGGCGTATGATTGCGGGTGTGGAAGTTATTGAGATGAGTCCGCCACAGCGCGCGCCTGGGTTGCGTTCGCTTCCAGGTGGGAGTGAGCCGTCTGTGGCGCGTTCTGTTGAGCCTTCGCTCTTCCAGGGTGGTGAGACTATTGTTTCACGAGCGCGTCCTTCAGCGGGGAATATGGGCGGTTTGGCAAAGGGAAAGCCTGATCTCCCTGGTTATGAGTTTACGACAGGCGGGCAACGAATGAAACTTCTCTTTGAAGATTTATCGACGCAAACGCGAGAACCAGGTGGTCGTGGACGAATGGGTGAAGGTGGGCCTTTTATCGTTGAAGGAATCAATATTGAAGGGATGGGCCGTTCGCGTTGGGGCGGTGATTTTGGTATTGGTCGCGGGACAGGTGTCAGCGTGATCGGTAGCGTTTCCCAGAGTCGTGGTCAGTCGGGTGCTGCTTTTGGTTTTGGTTCGGTGGTTGGTGGGAAGACGATTGACATGACTGGATTAAATTTTATCGCTGGCGGTCAGCAGGTGCAGGCTTCTTCTTTGCGTTCTTTGACTGATCAACGTCCTGACACTCGTCAGGTGACTGACCAGGTGACTGATCAAAACTTTATCATTGATCCGATTACGAAAATAGACAAAGGGGTTGATGATTGGCCTGATTGGGAGCTTCCAGAGCCTCCACCCCCAGAGGTTCCGTTTGGTGGTGGTTTCGCGTTGCCTTTTGGTGGTGGTCGTCAGGCTCGCGGTCGTGGTCGTGCGCCGAGGACGAGATTCAAAACAGGTTATAATCCTAGTCTTGCTGCTGAGGTTTTCAAGATCAAGGGGACGAAAGCACAAGGGCGCAGGGCTGCGCGTACGGGGATCGGTGTGAGGCCAATAATATAAATGGGTGATTGTGATGGGATTATGGAAAAAAGGAAAGGCAAAATATGCAAAGGCTCAAGCTGCTTTTAAGGATTTCGAGGATAAGCAGCAAAAACGACAGATGGCTAATGTGAAAGTTCAGCAGGAACGATGGACGAAAAAAGCCGCGCTTGAGAAGGAGCGGCGAAAGCTCGATAAGCTGAAGGCTCAAGCGCGTCCGCCACAAAGAAAGCCAGTATCACATGGTTCCCAGGGTGGGATTCAGATGGATCCTTTTGGTGGTGTAGGTATGGGTGGCGGTTTTGGTATTGCGCCGCCGAGAAAAAAGAATAATCGGAGGCCGCCGAGTATCTTCGATGGATTATGATGGGGGTAAAACTATGAATGATTATGACGAGCTTGGTGATTATGAGCTTTCACAGTATGAAGACGACGATTAGAAACATTTAAATATTTAAACTTTTATTTCTTGTTTTTAGATGGAGCAACAACAGCAACAAGAACCGCAGCCAGTCCGATCTTCTCCTTATGCTTCTCCGATGCATAACTTCGCAGGTAGTATTATTCTCTTAACTAATCCTGATCAAGAGCTTCATAAGTTGGAGCTGACGTTCAGGAATATCGTTCTCGATAAGAAAGGCAATCCAACACAGGTCGGGACGCCGTTAATGAATGATGAGGGTGTGCGAAGCGTGATTGGTCAGGTGCAGTCTATCGTGAGTCAGGTGACGGTGATGAGTAATCTGGATGATGAGGTGAGGGATAGTTTGCGGGATTTCTTGGCTGATACGATTGCTAAAGATCTCATGTTGAATCGTGCGAAGTATCAGATCGAGAACGCGAGCGCGCGGGATAGGATTTTTATGGAAGCGATCGCGATGGCCATCATCACAATGAACAGGGCGGCGAATGAGGGTGAGCGTAAGTTTTGGAAGGGTAGCCAGCAGGAGATTATCACACACGGCAATATGCCAGGCGGTGCGAAGGGTGGCCTCTTGACGCGAGCGCTCGGATGGGGTGGTAAATAATGGATCTTGCTGTTTATGGTGCTGGTGCGCTCAATATCTTACTTATTGGTTTCTTGTTGATTATCATCACGGCGCTCATCGCGTTCGCGGTGTTTTTGTGGCAGCGTCATAAGCGTTTTGGTCAGTTCACGGCTATCATATGGTTTCGTGATGGGTTTGGTCAGCTTCAGCAAACCCATGACACGGGTGGGGTTTTTGTTGATAAGAAGACGGCGAATAAGCGTTTGTTCTTGCGACGGAATAATGTCGGGTTGTCTCCTGATAATATTCCTTTTTTGACGGGGCCGAAAGGGAAACGGTATGTTTATCTTTATCAGCGTGGTTTAAAGAATTTTCTTTATCTCCGTCCGAACGTGCGGGCTGAAGGCGTGAGTATTGAGGTCGGTGAGGAGGATGTGAATTGGGCTATTAATGCTTATGAGCGTCAGAAGAAGCTTTTCGCGTCGAATATGTTGCTCCAATATATGCCTTTTATCGCGTTAGCTTTCGTTTCGATTATCATCCTGATTATATTCATTTATTTCTTTAAGGACTTTAAGGTTCTTGCTGAAGTGGCTGAAGCTTTGAAGGGTGCGGCGCAAGCGTTCGCGCAGGCGCAGGCGGGGACGGCTATCATCCCCTCTTAGAAACGGAAATTTTATATATTTCAACGTTTCAAGAGCGTCATATGGTGCTGGCGAGGTTCGGGTTTCTCTTATTCTTCACCCTCCTTTTATGCGTTTCTGTCCTCGCTGCGCCGCCTTTTCAATCCAGTGAAGCCGCTGCTGCTGATGAGTTTACTGTGATCTACCCGAAAATGGAAGCTTATGAGGCGGGCGTAAATGCGACGATTCACGCTCACGTCTTTGATAATAAAGGTTTGCCTGTTAATGATACGACGACGAGCTGTGAGTTTCATCTCTACGATCAGATTAATAAGCACGTCATGGCGGTGACGATGGCGTGGGACGTGACGGAGTGGGAAGTGGATATTAATGCTTCGGTGATGTCGCGGGTCGGGACGCACCCGTATATTATTTATTGTGATAATGGGACGATGGGCGGTTATGCGTCTACGTCTTTCTTGGTGACGACTGACGGCCGAAATGAGGAGGTCAGTTTCCAGTGGATTCTCCTCGCGTTCTTGCCGATTCTCTTCGGTTTCCTGGTTGTGTTTGGTGCGCGGTTGTTTGATGCGGTTGAGCATTGGGTTCTTCATGTGGCTGCTTATCTCCTCGCGCTCGTTTCGACGTTTGCGAGTGCGTGGTGGGCTGGCTTGGCGGTGATTAAGTTCGCTGAGTGGGGTGTGATGCAGAACGCTAT
>QNFR01000044.1 GCA_003646405.1 Gammaproteobacteria bacterium | reverse complement strand
GATCAGCAACCACTTTATGGTACGAATTATAAACATTCCCGGCCCCAGCCTGGTTGTTGAAAGGGTTGGAGTTTATAACAAATTTCATTACAGGGTCACAGACGCACACCGCCAACTCACCAACAATTGAGCCAGAACAAGGTTTCGCAGCCTCCACATCGTCTAGTATTATGTCCACGTGGTCAGTCTGCTCTTTATACAGGGTGGCGCCGTGGTGTTGTTTGCCGGCCACGCCGGTTATTCGGAGTAAGAAGAACTGCCGATGTCGAAAAAGATCAACTTCTGGCCCGCGCGCCTGGACGTACTGCAAAGCCTGACCGGTCTGTTGCTGGTGCTGTTTATCTGGGGACATATGTTCTTCGAATCCAGTATCCTGCTGGGTAAAGACGCCATGTACTGGGTGTCCAAAATGTTCGAGGGGGAGCCCATCTTCGGCAAGCCCTATCCGCTGCTGGTGTCCGCCATGGTCGCCGCCATCTTTGTGCTGATCGCCCTGCATGCCATACTGGCGCTGCGTAAATTTCCCGGCAGCTACCGCCAGTATCATCAACTGCATCGGCATATAGGCGCCCTGCGCCACGAGGATACCACCCTGTGGTATGTACAGGTGATCACCGGTTTCGCCATGTTTTTCCTGGCCTCGGCGCACCTGTATGTGGTGTTCGTACAGCCGGATAATATAGGCCCTTACGCCTCTGCGGACCGGGTCTGGAGCGGACGCTTCTGGATTCTTTACGCGCTACTGCTGATCTCGGTACATCTGCATGCCGGTGTCGGCATCTATCGCCTGGTGATGAAGTGGTATCCGTTTAACGCCGCCAATTCAAAAACAGTGCGGCCCCGCCTGAAGATCGCCATGTGGAGCATCATCGCCTTTTTCCTGTGCCTGGGCACCGTCACCCTGGTCACCTACATGAAAATCGGCTGGGAACACGCGGATCGGGTCGGTGAGCGGTATGTGCCGTCCTCCGCGGCAAATCATCAGGCGAGTGAATAGGATGCAGATAATCTACACCGATGTACTGGTGATTGGCGGCGGCCTGGCCGGGACAAGGGCGGCGATCGGCGCAAAAAGACGCGGCCAGGATGTCATCATACTCAGCCTGGTACCGGCCAAGCGCTCCCATTCCGCCGCCGCCCAGGGCGGCATGCAGGCCAGCCTGGGTAATTGTCTGGGCGGCGCCGGCGATAACGAGGACATACACTTCGCCGACACCGTGCGCGGCAGTGACTGGGGCGCCGATCAAGAGGTCGTGCGCATGTTCGCACACACCGCGCCCAAGGCCATACGTGAACTGGCCGCCTGGGGCGTACCCTGGAACCGGGTTGTGCGCGGCGAGCACGAGATCACTGAAGACGGCAGGAAAAAAATCATCGCCGAAGCCGATGCAGCGCACGGCCTGATCACCTCCCGTAACTTCGGCGGCACGCGGAAGTGGCGCGCCTGTTATGTATCCGATGGCACCGGCCACGCCATGCTTTACACCATGAGCAACCAGGCTATCGCCGCCAATATTCCGGTACACGAACGGATGGAGGCCCTGGCCCTGATCCACGACGGGGAGCGCTGCTGCGGCGCCATCGTGCGCAACCTGATCACCGGCGAACTCCTGGCCTACGTGGCCAAAGCCACCTGCATCGCCACCGGTGGCTTTGGTCGTATTTACCGGGTCTCCACCAATGCCATCATCAACGAGGGTATGGGCGCGGCCATCGCCCTGGAAACCGGCATCGCCAACCTAGGCAATATGGAGGCGATACAGTTCCACCCCACCGGCATTTTCCCCGCGGGCATCCTGGTCACCGAGGGCTGCCGCGGCGACGGCGGCCTGTTACTGGACGGCGACGGGCACCGTTTTATGCCGGATTACGAGCCCGAGAAAAAAGAACTGGCCTCCAGGGATGTGGTTTCACGTCGTATGGCGGAACATATCGCCGCCGGTCACGGCGCGCAGAGTCGCTTCGGCGAGCACCTGTGGCTGGATATACGCCTGCTGGGCCGGGACCATATCAACAACAAGCTGCGCGAAGTGAAAGAAATTTGCCAGTACTTCCTGGGTGTGGACCCGGTAGCCGATCTGATTCCTGTACGTCCTGCGCAGCACTACTCCATGGGTGGCGTACGCACCGACCACCGCGGCCAGAGTCCGCAGCTGAAGGGCCTGTTTGCCGCCGGTGAAGCGGCCTGCTGGGACATGCACGGCTTCAACCGCCTGGGTGGTAACTCGGTGGCTGAGACCGTGGTCGCGGGTATGATCGTGGGCGATACCATGGCGGACTTTTGCGACACCGCCGATGGCGCACTCTCAGTTTCCACCGCCCTGGTGGAAGAGTTTGGCCGGCGAGAGCAACAGCGCCTGGGCAGTATCGCCACTGCCGGTGGTGTGGAAAATACTTTCGAGCTGATTAAACTGATGCAGGAGACCATGACCGCCAACGTGGGGATATTCCGCACCGGGGACCGCCTGCAGGAAGCCGTGTCGATCCTGCAGGAATTGCAGCGCCGCAGTCGCAATATCAGCTTGCGCAGCAATGCCCCCGGTGCCAACCCGGAACTGGTCGCCGCCTATCGACTGCAAGGCATGTTGAAGCTGGCCCAGTGTGTGGCCTACGGCGCCCTGCAGCGCACCGAAAGCCGCGGCGCACATTATCGTGCGGATCACCCCCGGCGCAATGACCGGGAATGGATGCGACGCACCCTGGCCACCTGGCCCGGCGCTGAGGCCGACCTGCCATCCCTCGATTATGAACCGCTGAATATAATGAGCATGGAGATTCCCCCGGGCTGGCGTGGTTACGGCGCCAAAGACTATATTGACCACCCGGATACCGCCCTGCGCCAGCAGCAAATCGATAACGCGATGGCAGGTATGGCGACGGCCGACCGCCACGCCCGCCAGGAAGCGCTGATGCCGTTCAAACACTTGTTGCCGGAGCATCTGCGCCAGTCCAATGAACGACTGAGAGACGAGCCATGAGCGAGATCCCGGTAAAGCAAGTGGCGCGCACCCTGCACATCCAGATATTGCGGCACAACCCCCAGGACCCTGACAGCGAGCCACATCTGCAAACCTTCGAACTGGAGGAAGCGGATACCATGACCCTGTTCATCGCCCTGAATGAAATCCGCGAGCAGCGGGACCCGTCCCTGCAGTTTGATTTCGTGTGCCGGGCGGGTATCTGTGGCAGTTGCGGCATCATCATCAACGGCCGTCCGGGACTGGCCTGTCGCACCCTGACCAAAGACCTGCCCGACCACATCACCCTGGCGCCCCTGCCCGCTTTCGAGTTGATCGGCGACCTGTCGGTAAACACCGGTGCATGGATGCGCGGGATGTCTGAACAACTGGAGACCTGGGTACACAGCCAGGGCCTGGAACAGGTTAACCTCGATGCCGTGGAGCAACCCATGGAGCCGGAGTTGGCGGAGCAGATTTATGAGCTGGAACGCTGTATCGAATGCGGCTGCTGTGTGGCGGCCTGCGGCACGGCGCAGATGCGCGAGGACTTCGTCGGCGCCGTGGGTCTCAACCAGATCACCCGCTTTCGGCTGGATCCGCGGGATGAGCGCAGCGATGCACAGTTTTACCAACTGGTGGGCGATGAATCCGGCGTGTTCGGCTGCATGACGCTACTGGGCTGCGAGGATATGTGCCCCAAGGATTTACCCCTGGCGGCGCAGATAGCATTCCTGCGACGGCGCATGGCTATCGCCGGTCACTGATATCCACCTGATCAAAATCAAAGGCAGTTCCCACCTGCGCTGGAAAGACGTCTCAGCGAAATATCGGCATCTGTGGAGGTATACTAGCTCTGGTAAAGCCCTTGTGCTACCGTCTTTCGCGGACACTGTAGCCGCCGCTCATGGTAGTGGGTCAGTGTCGTTTTACTATACAGTTTCATGCAACAGCGGTATCCTGCGGGTGGTGCAGCAACTGAATTCCAGGGACTTGAATTAGAGGGAACTGACACTATGTCCCATGTACATCGAAGCGCCGGTAGTTGGCATAAATTATGGGTGCTCGTGGCTACGGCGCTTCTTGTTGTAGCCTGCACAGCAGACGCACCGCCGCCGGCGCCCCCGCCGGAGATTGGCGTGGTGCAGGTGGTCCAGCGCGACACCAAAATCATGCAGGATTTTGTCGGCCAGACGCGCGGCTCCACCGATATCCCCATTCGCGCCCGGGTCGAGGGTTTCCTGGAGAGCCGCGAGTTCTTCGAAGGCAGGGCTGTCGAAAAGGGACAACTGCTCTACACCATTGACCCGCTGCCCTTTCGCGCCAAAGTTTTAGAAGCCGAGGGCCGGCTTGCCCAGGCGCAAACAATGCTGGCCAAATCGAGGGCGGATCTGGCGCGCATTAAACCCCTGGCTGAAATGAAGGCGGTCAGCCAGCAGGATCTGGACGCCTCGGTCGCTGAACGCGATGCGGCTCTGGGCGCCGTGCAGGCCGCCGAGGCGCGGTTGAAATTGACGAATATAGAACTGAGTTACACTGAAATTCATTCACCGATCGATGGTTTCATCGGTATTTCAGCGGCGGAAGTGGGCGAGTTTGTTGGCGCGCCGCCCAATCCGGTGGTGTTGAACTACGTCTCTCTCACCGACCCGATCCGGGTTCGATTCTCAATCAATGAGCGCGAATTTTTGCGCCTTAATCGCGCTGTGGCCAAACGTCGGGCAGCGGGCGAGAAGCCCGTGGCGCATGGGACATCTGAACTCCGTGTCGAGCTTCTCCTGGCGGATGGGTCCACCTATTCTCATGTGGGTAAGATTGTGGCATATGACGCTGCGATCAACCCGCAAACCGGCACCTTCACAATGGAGGCGGACTTTGCCAATCCTGATGAGATCCTGATCGCCGGGCAATTCGCCCGCGCCAGAATCCCCATCGATACTCGCCTCGATGCCCTGTTGATTCCGCAGCGCACTGTATCGGAGTTGCAGGGACATTTCCGGGTCTTTGTGGTCGCCGACGACGGTACCGTGGAGATAAGGGCGGTAGAACTCGGCCCGCAAGTGGGCCGCATGGTGTTGGTGGAGTCCGGTCTTAAAGCCGCGGAGCGCGTGGCGATCGAAGGCCTGCTCAGCCTGAAAGATGGCGCGACGGTACAGCCCAGGTTAGTCGATTTCGACGACCCGGCGTCCACTAGCGACGCGCAGGACTGACCCATGGCAGAGTTTTTCGTCCGACGCCCGATTGTCGCCATGGTCATCGCGATTATTATCGTAATCCTGGGTCTGGTGGCGCTATCCGGGTTGCCGATTGCCCAGTACCCGGAAATTACGCCGCCTATGGTGAATGTCTCCGGTACTTACACCGGCGCCAACGCGATTAATGTGGAACAATCGGTGGCCACCCCCATCGAGCAGAAGGTCAACGGTGTCGAGAACATGATTTACATGACCTCGACTAACTCCAGTGATGGGCGCATGGGGCTGGATGTGTCCTTCGAAGTCGGCACCGATCTGGATATGGCCAATGTGCTGACCCAAAACAGGGTATCGGAGGCACAGGCTTCCCTGCCCGAAGAAGTGATGCGGCAGGGTGTCACTGTCAAGAAAAAGCTGCCCTTTCCGCTGTTGCTTATTTCCCTGGTCTCTCCCAATGGCACTTACGACGAGAGCTTCCTTACCAACTACGCATCGATCAACCTGGTAGATGAACTGGCGCGCATCCGCGGGGTCGGCCTCGCGGAAGTACTGGGTGGCAGCGTGACCGAGTACGCCATGCGCATCTGGATAAAACCGGATCAGTTGGCCAAGCTCAACCTGACCGTAGCAGATATCACCGGCGCCATTCAGGCGCAGAATGTGCTGGTACCGGCGGGCCAGATCGGGGGCGAACCGGCGCCGCCCGGTACCGAGTTTACCTATACGGTAGATACCGGTGGGCGCTTTGAAACCCCGGAGGACTTCAGTAATGTCGTGGTGCGCGCGGACCCGGATGGTTCCCAGGTGCTGCTGCGCGATGTCGCCCGCATCGAATTGGGCAGCCAGAACTACCTTTACAAAGTGCGCCTGAACGGTCAGTCATCAGCACTGGTCCAGGTCTTTCAGTTGCCGGATGCCAATGGCCTGGATGTGGCCGAGCAGGTATTCACGGCCCTGGAGCGTATCGCCAAGAAGTTTCCTGACGATGTGGAATACGTGGTGTCGCTGGATACCACCAAGCCCATTACTGCCGGCATACGCGAGATCGTTATAACCCTGTTCCAGGCGGTGTTTCTGGTGATTCTGGTGGTTTATATCTTCCTGCAGAACGCCCGTGCCACGCTGATTCCGACGCTGACAGTGCCGGTATCCCTGATCGGTGCGTTTGCTGTGTTCCCGCTGTTGGGCTTTTCCATTAACACACTGTCACTACTGGGCCTGGTACTGGCCATCGGTATCGTGGTCGATGACGCCATCGTGGTGGTGGAGGCGGTGGCGGCGAAGATGGAGAAGGGCATGAGCGCGGAGGAAGCCACTGTCGCGGCCATGCGCGAAGTATCGGGGCCGATAGTGGCCACTTCACTGGCTCTTATCGCAGTATTCGTACCGGTGGCGGCGATGGGCGGCATCACGGGCAGACTGTATCAGCAGTTCGCCATCACGATTGCGATTTCGGTGGCGATCTCCTCGATCAATGCCCTGACCCTGAGCCCGGCGCTGGCCGCCTCCCTGTTGAAGCCGCCCGGTGAGGACAAGAGTCCCTTCGACAAGTTCTTCAGATGGTTTAATCGGGGGTTTGAGGTCGCTACCGACAAGTTTATGGTGCTCACCGGCTTCTTTACTCACAACATCGGGCGCGCCGCGGTTCTGCTGCTTGTGCTGATTGTCGGGATTGTCCTGCTATTTCGCATCCTGCCAGCCGGTTTTGTACCAGAGGAAGACCAGGCCTATATCATGGCGGGCGTTATCATGCCCGATGGCGCCTCACTGCAGCGCACCGATGTCGTGATGAAACAGGTCGAGGAAGTCATTGCCGGATACGATGCCGTGCAGAATGCGACCGTGATCGCCGGTTACAGTATTCTGTCTGGCACCTTACAGCCCAACGCGGGCATGGCGTTCATTCAACTGACAGACTGGGACGAACGCAGCGATAAGGCGAACCATGCCGCATCAGTGGTGCGGCGCCTGAACGCCGACTTCGCCACCAATATCAAGGAAGGTATCGCCTTTGCGTTTGGCCCACCGGCGATTCCCGGCCTGGGCACCGGGTCCGGCTTTACCCTGATGCTGCAGGATCGAGGCGGCAACTCTCCCGACTATCTCTTCGAGCAAACCTCACGTTTCATCGAGGCAGCCAGAAAACGTCCGGAGATCGGCAGCGCATTAACCCTGTTCCGGCCCAATTCCCCGCAAATATTTCTCGATATCGATGACGGCCAGGCGCTGAAGCTCGGTGTGCCACTGGAGGATGTGAACACCGCGGTGGGGGCGTTTCTCGGTGGCGCCTATGTCAACGACTTCAACCGCTTTGGCCGCCTCTACAAGGTCTATGTGCAGGCCGAGCCTGAGTACCGGGCCACGGTAGCCGGCATCGACACATTCTACCTACGCAATAACCAGGGCGACCCGGTACCCCTGTCGGCAATGGTGGCGACCTCGCGCAGCGTTGGACCTGAGTTCACCAATCGTTTCAACCTGTACCGGTCGGCCAAAATCACCGGCCAACCTGCGCCGGGCTACAGCTCGGCCCAGGCCATCACTGCCCTGGAACAGGTGGCAGCCGAAGTTCTACCCGGTGATATGGGGCTTGGCTGGGCCGATATGTCCTACCAGGAGAAGGAGGCAGCGGGTACTGGCGGCTTGGTGTTCCTGATGGCGCTGGTGTTCGTGTTCCTTATCCTGGCGGCACAGTATGAAAGCTGGTCTCTGCCGCTTTCAGTGCTGGCCGGTACGCCCATCGCCGTATTTGGCGCCGTTGCCGGCCTCTGGATCGCTCGCTTGTTCAGCGAAAGCTACGTCAACAATGTATTCGCCCAGATTGGCCTGGTGATGCTGATCGGGCTCGCGGCCAAAAACGCGATTCTGATCGTCGAGTTCGCCAAGGTTGAATCGGAAAAGGGCAAATCGCCGGTGGATGCGGCCATGGAAGCGGCGCGGCTGCGCTTTCGCCCGATTCTGATGACCGCCTTTTCCTTTATCCTCGGCGTACTGCCACTGCTGGTTGCCAGCGGCGCCGGGGCGGAGGCCCGCAAAGTGATGGGGATGACCGTGTTCAGCGGTATGCTGGTGGCAACGGTGATGGGCGTGTTGGTGGTGCCGGCTCTGTATGTCCTGGTAGAGCGCTATATCGCACGGCGCAAGCTGGCGCCAGGCACCCTCGAGCAGCAAGAAGCATCCCGGCCCAAGGCGAAGGATGTTTAACGTGTTGCGTTTGCCACTACTCGTTTTGCTGCTGCTACCATTAATGGTTTCATGCGCTTTGACGCCGGATTATGAACGCCCGGAATTGGATGTGCCGGACAAGTATGTTGCACCTGTGGCCGGCGGAGCATCTGTCGCCAACCTGGACTGGTGGCAATTGTTCCACGACGAGCAACTGCAGTTGTTGATTCGCACGGCCCTGGACGAGAATAAAGATCTTGGTATCGCCCTGTCCCGGATCGAGGAAGCCCGACTGACGGTGACCGCGGTGCGGGCCAATCAATTCCCGTTTCTCAGCGCGTCCGGTTTGTTCGGGCGTGAAAAACAAAGCCGTGAAATTTTCCCCGGCGCCGATGCCGATGACCGCTTTCTGGTGACTGGCGACCTGACCTACCAGGTCGATCTGTGGAGCGAATTCCGCCGGGCCACCGAGGCAGCCCGTGCCAGCCTGCTCGCCACAGAGTCGGCCTATCGCAATGTGACCATCAGTCTGGTGAGCCAGGTAGCCAGCACCTACCTGCTATTACGTGACCTGGACCAGCGCCTTGACGTGTCGCAACAAACCCTGAAAACCCGGCTAGACAGCCTGGTAATTATTCAGGCACGCTTTGACAAAGGCACAGTACCCGAGCTTGATGTTTACCAGGCGCAGGTAGAAGTCGCGGTCGCGGAAACCGCCATTGCATCGTTTCAACGGCAGATCATCCAGACCGAGAACGCCCTGCGTATTCTGTTGGGACGCAACCCGGGCCCGGTGACTCGAGGCAACTCACTGAACAGCCAGATATTCCCACCATCGGTGCCGGTTGGCCTGCCTTCGGAACTTTTACAGCGCCGGCCCGATGTGGTGCAGGCGGAAGCTAACCTGATGGCCGCTACCGCCACAGTCGGTGTGGCAGAGGCACTGCGCTATCCATCAATTTCCCTGACTGGCCGTTTTGGTGCGGAGAGTACCGATCTGTCTGATCTCAATTCCAGCGATGCGGAAACCTGGAATATCGGCGCCAATATTTTCGCGCCGATATTTAATTCGGGCCAACTAAAGGCGCAGGCTGATGCGGCTCGCGAACGCGCAAAACAGTCTCTGTTATCCTACGAGCACACCCTGCAGCAGTCCTTCCGTGAGGTTGAAGATGCGCTGGTGGCGGTACGCACCTACCACTCGGAGAACGAGGCCCAGACCCGTCGCGCATTCGCCGCTCGCAATGCGGCCAGATTGTCCCGGGCACGTTACGATGGCGGTGTGGTCGATTATCTTGAAGTACTGGATACCGAGCGCACCCTGTTCAGCGCAGAATTGGCGCAGTCGGAAACCCTGCAGCGTTACTACAATGCCATTGTGCAGCTCTATGGGGCGCTGGGTGGTGGCTGGTCAGTCGAGTAGGCATTTCGCCGCGCATGACTAAAAATGAAACCACACTAAAACGCAGTTTATCGCTTCCTCTCATCACCTTTTATGGCTTGGGCAATATCCTGGGCGCTGGTATTTATGTGCTTATCGGCAAAGTGGCAGGTGAAGCCGGTTACTTTGCGCCTCTGGCTTTTTTCATAGCATCGATTATTGCTGCAATTACTGCTTTTACATACGCCGAGCTTTCTGCTCGTTATCCTGTGAGTGCGGGTGAGGCTGTTTATCTTTATGAAGGTTTTCGTAATTCAAATTTATCCAAATTTGTAGGCATTCTTATTGCGTTAGCAGGTATTGTTTCAGCAGCGGCTATTGCGCATGGCTTTGCAGGTTATCTCCAGGTGTTTGTCGATATACCCGCGCCGTTGATTATTAGTTCAATATTGATATTACTGGGCGTTTTAACGGCGTGGGGTATTAGCCAGTCCGTTGCCATTGCTGCGGCATTTACTGTTATAGAAATACTTGGTTTATTGTTGATTATTGGCATTGGTGCGGATCATCTTCCCGAATTTACGGAAGTGGTAGCAACAACTCATACCCGATTTTCTGCAATTCCCTGGCTCGGTGTTATGTCGGGTGCCTTTTTAGCTTTCTATGCCTATATCGGTTTTGAAGATATGGTTAATGTGGCGGAAGAGGTTAAAAACCCTCAGCGTAATATGCCAATGGCGATACTTATTGCGGTTATTATTTCAACATTATTGTATGGCGCAGTGTCTATTATTTCGGTAAGTGTCTTATCACCAGAGCAACTGTCAGCAAGTGATGCGCCGTTAGCGGCGGTGTACTCTGAAGTAACCGGTGAAGCACCTGTACTAATAACAGTGATTGGTTTGTTTGCCGTTATCAATGGTGCTTTGATTCAAATTATTATGGCATCACGTTTGTTATACGGCATGGCAATCAGGCACTGGTTACCACAACCCCTGGCAAAAATATCTCCACGAACAAGAACGCCAATAAACAGTACAATCGTAGTTGTGGTTTCAATGCTGTTTTTTGCCTTGATATTGCCTTTGGTGACATTGGCGGAGTTAACCAGTTACATCGTGTTAACGGTGTTTGCTTTAGTTAACCTGGCATTAATAAAAATTAAAAAACAATCGCCACAACCTACAGGCGTTTCAGTTTTTAGTATATGGATTCCGAGATTGGGTTTTGTAACAACTTTGTTGTTTTTATTAAATCAGCTGATTTCGAATTTTTAGGTTTAAGCTTTTTTCCGGCCACGACCAAACTCGCGCCAAAACAGGCCGCCCTCGAAGAGGGCTGCAACCTGTTAATTTTCGCTAACTGCCTCCTTGATAGAACTCAGTATGTATCAAACAACTGCTGGATTTCCCCCGCGTCGGAAGTTTTCAGCAGAGCCAGCTTAAGTAGCACCCTGGCCTTGGCCGGGCTCAACTCGCCTGCGACCACTGTGCCAATCTCGTCATCATTGACCTCGACATTGCGCCCTACACTGCCGCTGGGCACGCGCGTCGCCCGCACCACCACAACACCTTTCTTGACCGCCGCCGAGACGGCTTTCAGGGCAGCACCAGTCATATTGCCGTTGCCGACACCGGCGGTGACAATGCCCTTGGCGCCATTGGCAACCGCCGCGTCAATCAGGTCGGTTGACATATCCGCGGTCACATAGAGCACATCAACGCGGGGCAGTTTATCCACGCCCTTGACAGAGAACGCACTGCTCTTGGTGTTCAGGCGAAAGGGGGTGCGGAACCAGCGATGCTGACCGTACAGACTGACGCCCATCAAGCCATACTCCGGGGACTTGAAGGTCTGTACGTCGGTGGCATTGGTCTTGACGATAGAGCGTGCGCCATGAATGTCATCGTTGACCACTACCAGTACACCGCGATTGGCGGCGTCTTTATCGGCGGCAACCGCTACCGCATTGTAGATATTCAGTGGGCCATCGGCGGACAGTGCGGTGGAGGGCCGCATCGCCGCTGTCAGTACCACCGGCTTACCACTGTTCACCACCAGGTTGAGGAAGTAACCGGTCTCCTCGATGGTATCGGTGCCATGGGTAATGACAATACCGTCGACTTTAGACTGCCCCAGCAGTGTATTCACCCGGCCGGCCAGTTTCAGCCAGATCGCATCGGACATGTCCTGGCTACCCACATTGGCCACCTGCTCACCGCTGATATTGGCAATTTCCTTGATCTGGGGTACGGCGTTAATCAGGATATCCACCCCCACCTGTCCCGAGGTGTAACCCGCCTGGGTCTGGGATTCCGCGGAGCCGGCGATGGTGCCTCCGGTGGCAAGAATGAGAATATTGGGCTTGTCGGCGGCCGTCGCCGCTCCAGCCACAAAAATCATCGAAAAAATAAACCGTCGTAAAATTGTGCTCGGATTCATAATACTCTCCTGTCGCTATGCATTGAGTTACTGTTACTTGTACTGTTTTTTGTCCAGGCCGGTCAGTGCCTTGGGGTTCAACATCTCGTCGATCTGTTCCTCACTGAGTATTTTCTTCTCGCGAATGATTTCGAGAATACCCTTGTTGGTGCGGTAGGCTTCAGCCGCCAGCTCGTCAGAGCGCTCGTGACCGATTATCGGGACCAGGGCGGTAACAATACCCACCGTGCGCTGGATATACTGTGCCAACGTATCCTCATTCACGGTAATGCCGTCAACACACTTGAGGCGCAATGTGCGCATGGCATTGGTCATCAGACGCTGTGAATCCAATATGGCGATAGCCTCCAGTGGCTCGTAGGCGTTGAGCTGTAACTGGCCATTGCGTGCCGCCAGGGTCACCGAGAGGTCGTTGCCAATCACCCGGAAGGACACCAGATTCATCAATTCGGCAATAACCGGGTTGACCTTGCCGGGCATGATCGAAGACCCCGGTTGCATGGCGGGCAGGTTTATCTCCCCCAGCCCGGCCCGCGGTCCGGAAGACAGCAGAATCAAGTCACTGGCAATCTTTGACAACTTGATCGCCATGCTGCGCAGCGCGCCGGACTCAACCACAAAGGCGTGCTGGTCCCAGGTCGCCGCGAACATATCATCGGCCATCACGATGGGTTTATCGGTGATTTTGGCCAGATGCACAGCGGTTTTCTGCGCGTAGCCCTCCGGCGCATTCAGGCCCGAGCCGATCGCGGTAGCGCCCATGTTGATACTGAACAGTGGCTGCTCCGCCATACGCAGAAAGTCTATCTCCGTTTCCAGTCCCGCGGCGAAGGCGTGGAATTCCTGGCCCAGGGTCATCGGCACGGCATCCTGCATTTCGGTGCGACCCATTTTGAGTATGTCGATGTACTCATTGCCCTTGGCACGCAGGGCGCTGACTAACAGTTCAGCCTCAGCCACCAGCTTGTCATTGTTGGCAAAGATCGCGGCCTTCAGGGCCGTGGGATAGGAATCGTTGGTAGACTGGGACATATTGAGATGATCGTGGGGCTGAATCACATCGTAATCCCCCAGCTTGTGGCCGGTCAGCACCAGGGCTACATTGGCCATCACCTCATTGGTATTCATATTGGTTGAGGTGCCCGCCCCGCCCTGGTAGGGATCCACCGGGAACTGATCGTGATACTTGCCCGCGATAATCGCATCGCCCGCCTTGATGATGGCGTCGCGTACGCTTTTATCCATCTTGCCCACGTCGGTATTGGCCATCGCCGCCGCCATCTTGACCTGGGCGTAACCGATAATGAATTCGGGGTAGTCGCTGAGCATCCTGCCCGATATCTGGAAATTCTCCATCGCCCGGGCGGTCTGTATCCCGTAATAGGCGGACGCGGGGACCGCTTTTTCACCCAGTAAGTCATGCTCCATGCGCACAGCGCCGCTACTGCCGGCATCGGCCAGTACCGAGCTGCCCGCCAACGCCAGTACCAGCACTGAAGCCGCTCCAAATCGTGTTTTGATGTTCATTGTAATCTCCCTATTACGTTGATGATGTTACTAGTGCAGGTCCGGAAACAGCCATATTCCGTGTAGGGCCGAATTAATGCGACCAAACGGTATTGGGCGCATTAGATCGGCCAATGCGGTTCACTAATACGTTGATTTGTCCGAATAAATTCGAACCTACAAAGTACCATGAATTCAAAACGTGCGCTTCCGGATGCGCACCGGCTAAAGTAGCATAGAACTCAGCAATAATCCTGCCAGGGTGGCGCTGATGGTAGTCACCAGTCCGGGTATCATAAAGCTGTGATTCAGCAAATATCGACCGATCCGGGTTGTTCCGGTCTGGTCAAAAGAAACGGCCGCCAGCACTGTACCATAGGTGGGCAGGAAAAAGTTGCCATTCACCGCCGGGTATACGCCGATCAGCAGGTGCGCCGGCATACCCAGGGCCACGCCGACAGGCATCAGGATGACAATGGTCGCCGCCTGGCTGAACAACAGGATGCACAGTACAAACAAGCCCAGTGCGAACACCCAGGGATAGGTGCCCACAAAAGATGAGATGGTACCGACAATGGTTGCCTCGTTGGCGGTAAAAAAGGAGGAACCCAGCCAGGACACCCCCAGTATGGAAATTATCGCCACCAGACCGCCGCGCATCAGGTTGCCCTTCACCGCCTGAGCCGGGTCGGCCTTGAACAACAAGGTGATCAGGCCGGCCGCCGCCAGCATCACAATCATTATCGTTCTGCCCATATCGACCTGCGTGCTCACCGCGACCCCGTCCACGATGATCTCGTACGTCGGCCGCAGGCCGGGGAGCAGGCCCAGTAACACCACCACGGCCACAGCGCCGAGGAATACGCCACAAGCGCCCATGGCCCGGCTGCGGGCCAGTCCTGCCAGCGCTTTTTGCCGACTGGGCGGAGCCACAATCCCCTCTGCCAGGCGCCGCTGGTACTCCGGGTCATCATCCAGGGCGGGGCCCTTCCAGGCCACGGACAAAATGCCCATTGTGACACCGAATAAGGTGGCCGGAATCGTCACCATCATAATCTGCACAAGCCCAACGTCCAGTGAGGTCAGGGAGGCCAGCAAAGCCACACTGACGGCGGATACCGGGGATGCGATAAGCCCGTGCTGGGCGGCTATCACACTCATGGACATGGGCCGCTCCGGGCGTATTCCGGCCTTGCGCGATACTTCGGCGATGACCGGCAACAGGGAGTAAATAACGTGCTGGGTGCCCGCGGCAAAGATCAGCAGATAGGTGATAAAGGGCGCCATATAGGTAATGCGCCTGGGGTTTTTGTGCAAAATCTTTTCCGCTGTCTCCACCAGGTAGTCCATGCCGCCGGCGGCTTCCATCATGGACAGGGCGGTAATAACGGCCAGTATCATCCCCAGCACAACCGCGGGGGGGCTGCCCGGAGGCATGCCGAACACCAACATGAAGACAGCCAGGCCAATGCCGGAAACGGTGCCCAGGGCGATACCACCCAGGCGAGCGCCGATGACGATACACAGCAGCAGTATTCCCAACTGGATAAACAGCATCTAGCCGATCCTCCTTCCAAAACACTGGGTTATGACCCAATAGTCGATAGATTCTAGTTGAAGCGCCAACAGTATTTCTTGATCTAAAACAACTCCACTCGACCAGGATGCGGTTAACGTATTGGCGTGTGCTTATACTATAGCGCCTGTGATCGGGACGTCAAAACGTGGACATAAACGGTCTCTCGCAGCGTTTTACTTCGCAATCTGTGGCATGATGCTGCAGTAAGAGTAGTCATGGAAGATTCATCCCAATGCCCGAGCTAAAAGTAACGAGCTGGATCCGAAGCTGGCTGCGCCCCTCAACAAGCCGCTCTGTGCTCAGCCTGGTGGTCATCGGCCTCGCCCTGGGTGTAGGTGGCATTCTGGCCTTTAACGCCACCATGCACGCCACCAACACGGATGAATTCTGTGTCGGCTGCCACGAACAGAAAGACAACTCCCTGGTCATGCTCCAAAAAACCCGCCACTACGGCAATGCCAGCGGCAATAGTGTCGGTTGCTCGGACTGTCACGTACCCCACGAGTTCGTGCCCAAGATGATCCGCAAGATCCAGGCATCCCGGGAAGTGTGGGGCCATATCACCGGCATTATCGACACGCCGGAAAAATATGCCGCCCACGCTCCGCACATGAAGAAAAAGGAAATCGACCGCATCAGGGCCAACGACTCGCAGGAATGCCGCAACTGCCACGAAGTCGAACAGATGGACCTGGACATACAGAGCACCGCAGCCAGACAATTTCATCGGGCCATGCTGGACAATGACAAGACCTGCATAGACTGCCATGCGGGCCTTGCTCACAACCCCGCGGACATGCCCGGGGCAACCGTTGCCGAGGCGGAGGTGCTGGCAGACGCACACGGTCAGAAGACGCTTTGCTATACCTGCCACGTTTCTGACGAGGGCCCTGAAGATGATAACCTGAGCCATGAGAATACCGGGTGCGTCAGCTGTCACGGTGATTTGCAAGCGGTTGCCTCAAGGGAGACTGAACTCGACGTTTCTCCCCATCAATCCCACTTCATCGGTGATGTGGCTTGCACCACCTGTCACAACGGCCATATAAAATCAGTGACCTATTGCGACGCTTGCCACAGTTTCGACTTCAAGATGCCTTTCGGCGGCAGTTGGACACGCAAGCCGGCTCCTCTCATCGTCGACGCTGAAGACAAGGCGGCACAGGAACAGGCCATTACCCAGGCTCCGCGGATAGAGACGGATATCGTGGTGGTTGGTTCCGGTGGCGCGGGCCTGGCCGCGGCCGTATCCGCCAGGGATGCGGGCGCCAGGGTGATCCTGCTGGAAAAAGAACCCGTACCGGGTGGCAATACCAAGCTCGCCGCGGGGGGCATGAATGCCGCCGAAACCCAATCGCAGGAAAAACTGGGCATCACCGACACCAAACAAACCATGGTCGATGACACCATGAAAGGCGGCCACGACATCAACGATCCCGACCTGGTGAAAGTGCTGGCCTATAATTCGTCCGATTCGATTGACTGGCTGACCTCCCTGGGGGCTGATATGAGCGACGTGGGCCGCATGGGTGGCGCCAGTGTCAACCGCAGCCACAGACCGGCGGGTGGCGCCGGTGTCGGCGCACATGTCGCCCAGGTATTGTGGGATAACGCGGTACAGCGTGGCGTCGACATCCGTTTCAACAGCCGTGTGGTGCGACTCCTGAAGGATCCATCGGGTACCGTGACCGGGGTGCTGGTGCACGGCGAGTTCACCGGCTACTACGTGATCAAGGCCGATGCCGTCATACTGGCCACCGGCGGCTTCTCTCGGAACAATAAGCTGGTGGCCGAGCTTGACCCCAAACTCGCGGGCTTCAAAAACACCAACCAACCGGGCGCCACCGGCGATGGCCTGGAAGTTGCTCAACTTGCCGGCGCCGCCACCAGGGACCTTGAATACATACAGGCGCATCCAACATACTCACCTGTGGGTGGGGTGCTGGTGACTGAAGCAATTCGGGGTAACGGTGCGATCCTGGTAAACCGTAACGGTGAACGTTTCGTCAATGAGATCACCACCCGGGACAAGGCGGCGGCGGCAATCCTGGCCCAGGAGGGAGGAAATGTCTATTTGGTATTTGATGATGCTGTGCGCCAGAGCCTGAGTAAAATCGAAAGCTTCATACACTTGCACATTGTTACCGAGGGCGGGAGTATTGAAATTCTGGCCGATGAAATCGGCCTGCCCGCCGCCAACCTGGCAGCCACCATAACGGCCTACAATGGATTTGTAGAAGCCGGAGAAGACGCGCAGTTCGAACGCCCTGACCTGCCCCGGGAACTGGCCACCGCGCCCTACTACGCCATCGAGGTGACTCCCGCGGTGCACCACACCATGGGCGGTGTATTGATTGATACCGGGACCAGGGTAAAAGACGAAGATGGCAATACGATCAGAGGGCTGTATGCCGCCGGTGAAGCCACCGGTGGTGTGCACGGCGCCAACCGTCTGGGTGGCAACGCCATTTCTGACATCATTACCTTTGGTCGCCTGGCCGGGACCGAGGCCGCCATGTATGTCAAAGATAATTGATAAAAAATACCACCTGTATCTTCGTCCGGATCATATATACTGACTTCAGCGTATTCGTCACGAATACTAGGCCATGGAGAGCCCAATGAAAACACTCAATAAATCTTTACTGTCGGTAGCCATTATCGCCGCCACTACTGTCCTTTCCGCCGAGGCAGCCACCGATGCGGAGCGTATCCGCCTGCTGGAAGAACAACTGAGCCAGCAAAAAGCGATGATGCAACAGCAGCAGCGCATGCTGGAATCCATGAATGTCGAACTCAAACGCCTCAAAGTCGGAGAACCCGGCACCGTAGTGACGACACCGACAACACAAGTAGCGACAGCAGAGAAAATGCCCGTAGTGGTCACCGGGGATGAACTGAAAACCTCCCCCCTGGACGCGCTTTCGGTGAATATTTATGGCTTCGTTATGGCGGATGCGATTTATGATTTCAAGCGGGTCGATCCAAACTGGGATGACACCCTGCGGGTGACCACCATTCCCACACAGGACGGCGCTTACGGCAAAGACGGTGACGCTGTCTTCGGCGTGCGCCAGTCACGGCTGGGTATTAAAGGTAATTACGGCGAAGACATCACCTTTATGCTGGAATCTGAACTATTTGGCGTGGGTGGCGATGAAGGCCAGACCACACCGCGACTACGCCATGCATGGGCCACCTATAAAAACCTTGGCGCGGGCCAGACCTGGTCCAACTTTATGGATATCGATATTTTCCCCAATACCATCGACTACTGGGGACCCACCGGCATGGTGTTCTACCGCAACAAACAGCTGCGGTATACCTTCCCACTGGGCGAAGACGAATT
>QNFR01000043.1 GCA_003646405.1 Gammaproteobacteria bacterium | reverse complement strand
TATCAATAAGGTCTTGGTCTAACCGTATGCTGGTGGTTGCCATGCTACTTTCCTCTCAACTACATATTGTTCGCATTGTAGCAATATGCCACAATTGAGGCAACTTGTAACAAAGCAAAGCTGCGGACGGCGTAACCGCCGCCTCAGCTCGCGGCGTTAAGTGTGGCGTTTGCTACTTTCGTCAATTAGGCATAGGATTAACCGCATGCACATTTCTGTAGAGAAAATCACCGAAGTTGTATTATCACTTCCCAGTGATGCACGTGCTTTACTAGCTGATAGACTCGTCGAAAGCCTTGACCCGATTCATGATGACGTTATTCGTGAAGCTTGGTCTGTTGAAGCCAAGAGCAGGCTCCAAGAGATCACATCTGGTCAGGTCAACACCATCCCTGGAGACGTTGCTTTGCAACAGGTTCGCCACTCCCTCAAAAAGTGAACTTCCGCTTCCATCCCCTGGCACTCGAAGAGTTTGAGAAATCTGCTCTGTACTATGAGGAGCGACAAATCGGCCTGGGTGAGCGTTTCATACTAAGTATTGAGTCAGCCATTCAGGTTGTATCTGCAAACCCACTAGCAGCTCCAAATTGTCCGTTGTTGCAGGCGTTATGTGCGCTCTCTGGACAAGTCCCTACAATGGAGTATGATTTTCAGATGAATTCGAACTTGAGACAACTCCCCGTTGAAGAGCGGATACGCCTCGTCGAAGATCTATGGGATAGCATTGCCCAGGATCAGCATGCACTGCGTCTTACGTCGGAACAAGTAGCAGAACTCGACCGTAGACTTGATGCCTTCGAATCGGATGGAGATACTGGTCGTCCGGCCACTGGCGCTATATCGGAAATCCGAAAACGGCTATGAGCTATACCGTCCGACTCAGGGAAGAGGCGGAGTTCGACTTGACAGAAGCGGCGGAATGGTATGAACGCCAAAGAGATGGTCTTGGCCATGAGTTTCTAGATGAAGTGCTCTCCACTTTGGATGCAATTAGAATCGAGCCACAGTCTTATCCTCTGGTGCACCGCAAGACACATCGAGCACTGGTTTCAAGGTTTCCATTTGCGGTATTCTACCGAGTTCAAAGTTCAGACATAGTCGTTGTTTCAGTGATGCATGGAAGTAGGCACCCGGCGCGATGGCAAAATCGCACATAACAAGAAAAGGAAGCGGACGGTTTCACCGCCGCGTCTTCCGGCGTTATATTTTGGTAGCAATGAAGTAGATTTTCCCTGCCTTCATAGTGATTTTCGACCTTGCATCAAATATGGCTGAATCTTGCGATAGCCCATATGCTAAAAAAGCCCGCGCTAGAATTGCAGAGGCGAGGCACAATCCAGATGAATTTATTATTCGAGACTGACTATAACTACAGTGTAGTTATAGTGTCACCAAGGGTCATTTGGTATTTGAGTGGGACGAATCAAAAAATACTTCGAATCAGAAGAAGCATGGCATCTCCTTTGGCGAAGCAAAAACGATATTTACGGATCAGTTTGCCCGATTGATTGCTGATCCAGATGATTCTGATGACGAAGACCGGTTTGTCCTCCTTGGTACGAGTATAAATTCAAGATTGTTGATTGTCTGTCATTGCATTTGATCAAATGACTGCATTCGCATAATTTTTGCGCGAAAAGCTGATAGACAAGAACGTTATATTTATGAGGAACATAGGCATGCGTGAAAATTACGACTTTTCAAACTCAGCCCCTAACTTCTAGAGACTGTTCGAAATTTTGTGCAGTCGCTGCGCTCCATTTTCGCACAAAAAACCGCTACTTAAGCCTGCCGCTTAGCTTGGCGTTAGGTGCCGTGGCTAATACCGCTGCTATCCTCTCGCTTTGAATTTTGATCGACACCATCGAATTGGGTTGTATCTTGACAATGAGAGCAAGCACCGTTGTTTGTGCCCTTACTATGTATAGCGCTCAAGTTATTGTGCTATTGTTCGTTTCGGTCGGCAGCTATTCTATTTAATCTAGGCATAATCTGTGGCGCGACGCTCTAGGGAGAGATTGGCATGAGGTCATTCCTTCACGAAAATCCCACGATCGCTTTTGGTCTGGGTTTACCGTTGTTACTGGTGGTGATTTTTCTGTTGATTTCAGGGATACCCACTCTTCTAGTGGATCCACCGCAACATGACGTGCTTTACGCAACTGAATACTACAACGACCAGCAAGGCGTGCAGATATCCGTTGTAGACCAGAAGGTGCTGGTTAGCTACCGAGGCATTGCGCAGGGTGGGCGAACACCGCGTCTGTGGCGCCATCACTCGAAAACCGGTGCCGTGCAGGAGATCGCAATCATACTGCCGCCAAGCCTTACATCGTTAGGTGCAAAAACTGTCGAACCCCGCGACACCCTGACATCCACCCCGATAAATGTACCCGATCTCGCGGGCCTGGTCGTCGACTCATCAAGCATCGCGCCGGATGGATACGAATTCAGTACCGGTAGCGATCGCTACTCGGGTAACATTTTTGGTGGTCTGTTTTATTCTTCGCGATATCGCCATCAGGCAGCGCTTTCAAAAGATGGCCGCAGCGTCCGTCTGCCGAATGCCGACAATTATTATTACCGTAAAAATACCCGGTTTATCGGCTGGGTTGTGTCGCCATGATTTCGCTGCTGGTCTTAATCATAATTCTTCTGCTTATCGGCGGCTGTATCTGGGGCTGGCCGCTGGTTGCTGCCACTCTCGGTTTGTCGAGCGTAACCGACAAGCCTGGCGCGCTGAAGCACATCCAACAACTGATGAACACCTACGATATTTTTCCGGCCGAGGTCGAAGCCGCATTTCATGCACCTAGTTCTGCGGAGGATTCGTCGGGCAAGCGCAGCAAAGGTGACATTGCCAGGACGCTCTTTACTTACCTCGGCGCAATTTTTATTCTCGCGGGTGTTGGCACCTACATCGGGACATTCTGGGACACCATGGGCAGTACTATGAGGGTGCTGGTTACGCTGGGTACGGGCTACATTCTTCTCATCGTGCTGGTTGCCGCGCTGTACGAGAGACGTTACCCCAGGCTCATTCTGCCACTGACGCTCGCCAGCGTGTTGATGATGACCGGTGGTTGGTATGTACTCCTCGATGAAATATATCCGGCCAGCAGCAACTGGCGGGCCGCAACACTTTTTGTGTTCGGTGTTATGGCCTTACACCAGGGCGTATTGTTCGGTAAATACCGGCGCACGGCGCTGGCATTTACGTCGTTGTTTTTTGTTTATGGATTCATGCATGTTGGCCTCGACTTACTCGGGCTTAAGATTGCCTACATCGCCATTGTTCTAGGCGCCTCGGTGTTCCTGGTTGGTACGGCCCTGGAGAAAACACCTCAGCGGGCGCTCGCGGAACCCGCATTGCTTATTGGGGTCTGCTGGCTGAACAGTGGCTTGTTCGATCGTATAGCGATGTTCACTTCCGGCAACTGGGCAGGTCTGATTACCGGTGTAAGCGTGATGCTGACGGCATATGGACTGCATAAATCTGAGCGGTATCCTCGCCTGATTGCACTCGGCTATTTTGTTGGTTCGTTAATGGCGTACACAGGTTTGTTCGATCTCGTTCAGAACACCGTTGTCGAGCTGATTTATCTCGCTGTAACCGCCTCCGTCCTTTATGCCTGTGTAGTATTGGAAAGCCGGACTTTGTTGCTGACCACTGTTATTGCGATGCTTGGCTTCATCGGGTATTACTCCACGGAACATTTTTCGAATTCCTTGGGTTGGCCGATCACACTGGTGCTCATGGGTGTCGCTTTCCTAGGTGTCGGTGCCATCGCCCTCAAGGTAAAGCGACGTATCTAGGATGAGTGTCTGGACCCAATTACCATTCGGGCTGATAGCAATCTGCATATCTTACGTGCGTCTGTCTTTACAGTCTTGGAAGGGTAAGGTGAAGTGGACCCCATTCCTGACACGGGGGGTCTTCTCCTGTGGTGACTTAAATTACCTCAGGATTTACACTTATGTTACTGTCTCAGATCCGGGGTCCACTTCTGTTGGCAAAAGAAAATAATCCGCAGGAAATTTATGGGAAATGAGTTATGGCTGAGAAATTTGAAGCACTTACCGACAAACATATTGAATTTATAAAGGAGCAGCATCTCTATTTTATCGGCACAGCCGGGGCGGAAGGTTTTGTCAATGTTTCTCCGAAGGGCATGGACAGTTTTAGAATCATTAATAGCTCCAAAGTGGCCTGGCTAAATTTGACTGGCAGCGGTAATGAAACAGCAGCACATGTGCTGGAAAATGGCCGCATGACTGTAATGTTCTGTTCCTTCGATAAGCAGCCGTTAATTATGAGGTTGTACGGTCAGGCCACAGCTACCCACCCCCGTGACGAGAAGTGGCGCGAACTGGCGGCGCTGTTTCCCGAGTATGTGGGAACCCGACAGATATTCGAACTGGAAATCGAATTGGTGCAGACCTCATGTGGTTACGCCGTGCCATATTATGAGCTGCAAGGTGAGAGGCCAACGCTGACCAAGTGGGCGGAAAACCACGGGGCACTCCGCATTAAAGAATACTGGCGGGAAAATAACACCAAAAGTCTGAACGATAAAGACACAGGCATTTTATAAGGCAGCTTCCAGTGTCCTGGATTGAATTTACCAGAGAAGAAAGAAAGGTCATCTGTCGCAAAATCCGGTTCTATATGTATGAAGAATTGGATTGGGAGATCGGTCAATTCGATGCGGGGTCTCTGTTGGCCACAAATAGCGCACCTGATTCCCACGGCTTAAACGCTCGCTGATATGCAGAACAAAGCTATCAAAATCGATTTTTTATTGCCGCTCGCGGCTGATGCGATTCTGTTGCTGCATGTGCTGTTTGTGGGCTTTGTCGTTGCGGGTTTGCTCGTCATAATTCTCGGAGGGCTTTTCGACTGGCCCTGGGTCAGAAACGCCTGGTTTCGGATGACGCATCTTGTGGCCATTGGTGTCGTTGTCGTCCAATCGTGGATTGGCGCTATTTGTCCTCTGACCGCCTGGGAAGTGGCGCTGCGCACTAAAACGGGGGACGCAAGTTATACGGGCTCTTTCATCGGCCATTGGCTGAGTCGAATTTTGTATTATCAGGCGCCGCCATGGGCTTTCGTCATATCTTATACGGTGTTCGGGTTACTGGTGGTGGCTTGTTGGTTCTGGGTTCGACCACGTTCCCTGGGCGGGGCTCCAGGCGAATGTGGGGATAAAACGAGGGCTTAACCCGGTAGTTTGATGTGTGGAAGTACAGTGGGTGGTTGATGCAACGGGAGGTACAGGGGGTGGGTGAGCTCAGGCAAACACCCCGTGGATATACCATTGCCGGGCCAGACGGTCGCGGAACACCCAGTAGTGTTGGCCGCCGCTGTCTGCGGCGATGTAATAGTCCCGGCTGACCGCTTCGCGCCACCAGTTGTCCTCGATACGCTCCGGTCCGTACACCAGGCTCAGGGCGCCGTGCCAGTACAGGCGGTTGTGATGTTGCCGCAGGACCTGTGGCTGTGGCATCAGCCAGAAAGGCCGTTGTGCGCAGTGCCCACTGGCGCTGTATCCGTCGCCCGGGTGGTCGCTGTCGATATGCACTGCAAATTCCGGCAGGTGCTCGTCCCTGCAGCCCACTTTCTCGATAGCTTGCAGGCCCAGGCGACTGCGCAGTCTGTCCAGCAGGCTGGCCAGGGGCTCGCGTTGGTTACCGGGGCTGAACAGGTCGATACTTTCCTGCTGGCCGGCTCGCAATTGCCGACAGTTCAGGGCCAGGCCCTCCACACTGCTTACCAGTTGTAACTGCTCAAAACGGATGCAGGTGAGCTGGTACCAGTTTTTCCAGTCGCTGTGGCTGGAGGCGCTGCGCACACAAATCTCGCGGAACTTGTGATCTATCCCCGTCAGCCGCCAGTTGATCTCCGTTGTCTGCAACTGGGTATTGCGTAAAAAGCGGCACAGGGACTGTAGCAACAACTGCACTGCCGGCAATAATTCCTCGTTGGTTTTTACCTCGTAGCCAAACCAGTACTCATCGCTGAATGTCGCGGGGGGCTGGTAATCCGCCTGCAGGTCCTCCCGCTGCCCCAGTACCTGTTGCAGGAAACGGGTAAATTCCACACCGCAACGTCGGCCCAGTGCCGCGCTCGGCAGTGCCAGAACGTCGCCCAGAGTGTGCAGTCCCGCCCGGCGCAGGGAATCCACGGTCGTGGTGAACTCGTCTAGCAGGTTGAGGGGCAGGGGCTTGAGTCGTTCCTCCAGTGGTTGCTGTATAGCCATAGCCGTATCGCCTGTGGCAAAAGATAGTAGCCAGGCAGCCCTGGGGGTTGGCGCCAGCCCATACTGCGCCTGGTACCCACGGCTGCCGATACCATTGGTCACTTCCGCCAGCAGGGTGTCCAGCCCCCGGAACAGGTTCAGGCAGCCGCCAATTTCCAGTTGCAGGCAGTCCTTGTGCCAGATGTGCAGGGTGGGGGTGATGCTGTAGGCCCAGCAGCACAATTGTTCCAGGCAGCGCTGCTCGGCACTTTCATCCCGCTCCAGCAATTGCACCGGCTCGGCATCTGCCAGTGTTCGCAGTGTTGCTGTACCCATGTCCTGGCGTATGCCCAACGCAGTGGCGCAGTCGTTGGCGCACACCACGCGCTGCCTGGCCAGCACCGCCACCGGTTGTTCTTCACAGCGGCTCAGGCAGTGCAGGGGCAACTGCTCGAAGCGCAGGCATAGCCATAGGCTCACGGGGTTCTCTCAAAGCCGCGGCCCGTGTTCAGCGGGAATAGCCGTCCTGACTTATAAAAAATACTGTACATACATACAGTATTATTGAAAAAGGAGGTGATGTCTATGACAGGGTGATCAGCAGCACTGAATGGGTTGCATTGACGATGACGTCCGGCCGGTCTGCAATGTCATCACCGGTTTTCAGCGCACCGCGACCACTCGTTTACACCCCCGCATTTTCCAGCAGGTAGGTGATCACGAATTTGAGCAGGAAGCCGAAGATACCCATGGCCAGGCCGATGTACAGGATCATGGTGCCAAACTTGCCGGCATTGCTGCGTTTGGCCAGGTCCCATACGATAAAAACCATGAACAGGATGAGGGCGCCTACACCCAGGGTCACGCCGTATTCAGTGAGCCATTCATCCATTAAGAGGCTCCCGCTTCAGGATGCAACGATTACCTCGGTCATCAGCTCAGTCTCGGCCAGCAGGGACTGGGTGACAAGGCAGCCCGTCTCGGCCCTGTGCAGCAAGCGCTTGGCCTTGTCAGGATCAGTGCCGGCCGGGACTGTCAGCGTGACATTGATGGTAAAGCTGGTAAAGCGGGTTACCCGATCAACCCGCTCCAGCATGCCCACGGGAGAGCATTCCAGGTGTGTCCACTCGAGCTTGGAGTTGTTGGCAATGGCTCGAAACGTCAATATAAAACAGTTGGCAACGCTGCCAACCAGTAAATGCTCGGGTGACCACAGGTTGCCCGGGCCTCCAAATTCAATAGGAGCGGCAGTGATAATCTCAGGTAAATCACAGGAGTTCATGGCAACGTGGCTATCGGCTGAGGCGTGGGCCGAGGCGTAGTAGTGGTGGGGTAGGTCTTGCATGGCGGTCTGATCCTGGCGTTTATTAAAGATGCCAGTATATAGTGTTCGGTACGTTTTTGAGCAATATCAATGAAGCAATATCAATGAAGCTACAAATATCGGTGGAGCTACGGCGGGGGAATTGCCCCGTTCATTCAGACCATCGATGACGTTGCCTCCAGTCCGGCGTCGTGCCGGCCATTGGCCGGCCAGGTTGGCAGTTCCCACAGCTGTGGCTGCTGCGGCACATCCTCCGCCGGGGGCAGATCCACATTGATAGACTGATTACCGCCGCGCTGCTTGAGGATGTGCACCTTGCGGTATTCGCGCATTTGCAGGCGCAGGCCGGCGGGTGAGTGGTTGTGAGCGGCCTGATTGGGACGAAACATTACCGCCAGGCTGTCGCCGCTGGCGGCGGCCAACTGCAGTTTGCGCAGTTCGGCGTAGCTGTATTGGTGTGCACCCAGCCAGCTGAATACGGCGCTGGAGGTGGTGCTGCGCAGTGCCTGTTCGGTGCTCCACAGCAGGTCCTGGCGGTTCTGTGGGTGAACCAGCAATACCAGCCTGGTGTCGATGCCTCGTGCCGCCAGCAGGGGAGCGTAGGGTATGTAAGGTGGCGCGATAAAAACTTGCCAGCGGCTCTGCTCGCTGAGGGTTTCCATGGCGGACAGGAACAACCCCATGGAGCCCAGGCCACAGCCGTCGCTCAACACTTCAATAGTGCTGCCCCGGGGCCAGCCCCCCCGCTGTAACTGCGTATCCAGTGTGGTGTAGCCCGTAGGCAGGCCCCCACAACTGTGGAGATCGCTGTTCGTTGAAAAGAGTTGGCCTTGAAAGTGGCTGTGGCGGCCGCGCCAGGTGTCGTTGCGGTTGATGACCTGTTCCAGCATTTCATTCATGGCCTTTGCCTCCGGGGAGTCGCTTTATTCAAGATACTGTATATATATACAGTATCTATGTAATACACCGAATGCAAGCGTTATCGACATGCGAGTGACAGTAGATTACATTGGTGATCCGGCGCAATGTGAGCTGACAGGGGATCTATATGGCACCAGCGATTGGGTCATTTACGCATTGTTCCCTACAGATATGAGAGGCTGTGGACAGGAATGGAGTTCAAGGACTACTACAAAATACTTGGTGTCGATGCCGATGCCAGCCAAAAAGAGATCAAGTCAGCTTACCGAAAACTGGCCCGCAAGTATCATCCGGACGTCAGCGATGAAAGTGATGCGGAGGATCAGTTCAAGAGTGTTGTAGAAGCCTATGAGGTATTGAAGGACCAGGATAAGCGCGCGGAATACGATACGCTGCGGCAGTACGGCGGTGAGCGCTTTGAGCCGCCTCCCGGTTGGCAGTCGGCCGCCTCCGGGGCTTCGGGTGGGGAATACGCAGGTGGGTTTTCTGATTTTTTTGAAGATATCTTTGGTCAGGCGGGTCACGGTTCCCGGCAGGGCTTCTCGCGGCAGCAGTTTACCCAGCGGGGAGAGGACATCGAGATGGGCCTCTCGATCTTTCTGGAAGAGGCCTACCACGGCGAGACCAGGACGATTACTTACCAGGTGCCCAGCTTTGACGAGCGGGGCCAGTTTTCGCGACAGGCCAAGACCTTGAACGTGAAGATACCGGCCGGCGTCACCTCGGGGGAACGCATACGCCTGCAGGGGCAGGGTGCGCCCGGTCTTGGTGAGGCCCCTCCCGGCGATTTGTATCTGGAGGTCAGGATTGCAGATCACCCATTGTATGAGGAGGAAGGTGTCAACCTGTCACTGACGCTCCCCATCAGCCCCTGGGAAGCGGCGTTGGGCGCCAAGGTGACTGTGCCGACCTTGGACGGCAGGATAAACCTGTCGGTTCCCGCCGCCAGCCAGAGTGGCAAACGCCTGCGGGTCAAGGGCAAGGGTCTGGGTAAGGCCGGCAAACGCGGCGACCTGTTTGTGGTGCTGGCGATTTCCATGCCCCAAAGTATGGATTCTGAGGAGTCGGCGCTGTGGCGGCAATTGTCCGAAAAATCGAGCTATAACCCACGTGAAAATTGGGGTGAGTAATATGAGTGAGACAAGCTACTATTTGACACTGACTGAAGTGACCCGATCCATCCGCATGCCGGAACAGACCGTCATTACCATTGTGGATCACGGTATCGTAGATCCCAGAGGCAAGCGGCCGGCTGATTGGCGCTTCGATCCGCTCATGCTTATTACTATTCGTAAAGCATGTCGCCTGCAGCACGACCTTGAACTGGACTGGCCGGGGACCGCATTGGCCCTGGAGCTTATCGGGCAGTTACAACAGCTGCGTGAAGATAACCGGAGGCTGCGCCGGCAACTCGATCGGTTGACCGGGTGATTTTTATCTTAATGGTGCGCAGTGCGCGTCCTACTAGCTGCTTCCGGACGCAGCTACCTACGACAGTATTCAATACGCTTGACCATGGACAGCGTAGCAGTGCGGTATGGGTGGAGCCACTTGAGGGCATGGGTTTTTAACCGAGAATGGCTCCACCCATACTGCGTTGCGGGATCTACGCAACATACCTGAAATAAAGGCCATTCTTATCCGGCCTCATTTATACAGCAGATGTCGGCAATAAGGGTTTCCAGGTTATCCCAGGGCTTGCCATCGGCAAAACCCTTGATGCTGCCATCCACCGCGGCGGCCCGTTCCAGCAGGCGCGACAGGGAGTCGGTATTGTGCCGGGACAAGGCGGCCTGCATCAGGGGCATGCGGTTGTTCCACACGCGTCTGGCGCTCAGGGCCTGTTGTGCGCTCTTGCCTTTGTCGCAGTCCAGTTGCGCCTCGTACAGGGTGCGGATCTCCCGCGTCAGGGCCCACAGTACTACCGGGGGTTCGCCGCCCTCGCCGCGCAGTCCGTGCAGCATACGCAGGCTGGCGGCGGCGTTACCCTTGAGGGCGTTGTCAGCCATATCGAACAGGTTGTAGCGGGCATTGTCGGATACCGACTCAGTGACCGTCCGGGCGGTGATCTGTGAGTCTTTTGCCAGCAGCTTGAGTTTCTCCACTTCCTGCACCGCCGCCAGCAAGTTGCCCTCGACCCGGTCGCACAGCAATTGCAGGGCGTCATTGTCTATGCTCATACCTGCATTGCGCACCCGCTGTTGCAGCCAGTGGGGCAGCTTGTTCGCATCTACCGGCCACACCTGGATAGTAGCGCCGGCCTTGTCCAGGGCCTTGTACCACTTGCTGTTGGTGGATTGTTTGTCGATTTTGCCGGCGATAATCAGCAGCACATCCTCGCCGCTGGCGATGTCCAGGTACTCGCACAGGGCTTTACTGCCCTGGGCCCCGGGTTTGCCGCTAGGCAGGCGCAGTTCAATCAGTTTGCGCTGCGCAAACAGGGACATACTGGTGGCGCTGTGCAGAATGTCCTGCCAGTCGAAGCTGGAGACACCGGCATCGATCACTTCCCGCTCGCCACAACCCTGCTGCCGGGCTCGCTGGCGGATCAGGTCACAGCACTCCTGCAGCAGCAGGGGTTCATCGCCACTGACCAGATAGACGGGTAAAAGTTGCTGTTGCAGTTGGCCGGGCAGTTTCTCAGGGTAGAGACGCATTACCGGGTGCTGGCAGCGAAAAAACCGATGCGGCGCATGATTTGCTGAGCCAGTTCGGTGCGCATTTCAGACTTGAGTATGCGCACCTCCTCAGCCTTGCCCACCACGTTGCGCGGATCGTTTTCCATTTGCCTCACAACCGAGGCATCGCTCGTTGGCATCACTTCGACATTGTCGGCATCGCTTACCGAAAACCGTGCCCTCATGGTGAGTTCAAATTCCGCGACACGGGCCTCCGCGTTGAGAGAGAGATTGCGCTGGCTGAAATGCTCCGGGCCAATCGTCAGGATGAAATTGGCGCGTTCCCGGTCCGTCCACTGCACGCCGTTGGCGGCAAGCAGGTTCTGTACATTCCGGCTGAATTCGCCGTTGGGGTTGCCGGTGATCAGGTGCATGCTTTTCCAGGCATTCGGTACTTTTGTGCCGTCATCACCGGTGCCGCGCAACTGGAAACCACAGGCGCTGAGTAGGCAGGCAATGCCCAGAATAAAGATGTGGCTAACGAGTCGCCTGTGCATAGTGAGTCTCGGTTGTTGGGTCAGTTGGCTACAATATTAACTAATTTACCGGGCACCACAATAACCTTGCGCACGGTGATACCCTCCAGGAAACGCTGCACGTTATCCTGTTCCACCGCCAGTGCCTCTATCGCGCTCCTGTCCGCGTCTGCGGCCACCTCCATTTTCGCCCGTACTTTGCCGTTGACCTGCACCACCACCTCGATGTTGTCGCGAGTGAGGGCGGATTCATCGACCGTGGGCCAGGACGCATTCATTACCTCGCCGTCACCGCCCAGGGCCTGCCACAGGGTGTGACAGATATGGGGCACGATGGGGCACAGCAACAGTACCACGGTGTGCAGGGCCTCGCCCATCACTGCGCGGCTCTGTTCTTTGTCGGTGTCGAGCTTGCCCAGTTCGTTGCACAACTCCATCACCGCAGCGATAGCGGTATTGAAGGTCTGACGACGTCCAAAATCATCGCTCACCTTGGCGATGGTTTCGTGGATCTTGCGGCGCACGGCTTTCTGTTCATCGTCCAGGGCCGCCATGTCCAGTTTGGCCGCGGGGGCCTGCAGGTGCCTGTTCACCAGTTTCCACAGGCGTTTGAGGAAGCGATTCGCTCCCTCTACACCCGAGTTGGACCACTCCAGGGATTGCTCCGGTGGCGCGGCGAACATACTGAACAGGCGTACGGTGTCGGCGCCATAGCGGTCTATCAGCGACTGCGGGTCTACGGTGTTGCCCTTGGACTTGGACATCTTGGTGCCATCTTTCAGTACCATGCCCTGGGTCAGCAGGCGGATAAAAGGCTCGTCGGAGTTGACCAAGCCCTCATCGCGCAGCAGTTTGTGATAGAAGCGGGCGTACAACAGGTGCAGGATGGCGTGCTCTATGCCCCCCACATACTGATCCACCGGCGCCCAGTAATTGACTTCACTGTCCAGCATGCTGTTGTCGTTGCGGGCACAGGCATAGCGGGCGTAGTACCAGGAGGACTCCATGAAGGTGTCGAAGGTATCGGTTTCCCGGGTGGCGTTACCGCCACAGGATGGGCAACTGGTCTCGTAGAATTCAGGCATCTTTTTGATGGGCGAGCCCACACCCTCAAATATCACCTCAGTGGGTAATACCACCGGCAGGTCCTGTTCCGGCACTGGCAGGGCGCCGCAGCTGTCACAGTTGATAATGGGAATTGGCGCGCCCCAGTAGCGCTGGCGGGATACGCCCCAGTCGCGCAGGCGGAATTTCACCGTGCGCCGGCCCTTGTTGTCCAGCGCCAGACGATCGACGACGGTGTCGAAAGCCTGTTGGAAATTCATGCCGTTGTATTCGCCGGAATTGATCAGTACACCTTTGTCGGTGAAGGCGCCGGTGGCCAGGTCGCAGTCCTCGTCACCGGCGGGAGCAATGACCTGCACAATGGGCAGGTCATACCGGGTGGCGAATTCCCAGTCGCGGTGATCGTGGCCGGGCACTGACATCACGGCGCCGGAGCCGTAGCTCATCAGCACAAAGTTGGCGACCCATATGGGCACTTCTTTGCCGGTTAGTGGGTGGGTGGCGGTGATGCCGGTGGCCATGCCCAGTTTCTCCATAGTGGCCATTTCGGCCTCCGCCATCTTGATATTGCTCTGTGACTGGTTGAAAGCGGCCAGTTCCGGGTTGTCAACTGCCGCGGCTTGAGCCACCGGATGCTGCGGCGCTACCGTAAGAGAAGTCACGCCCATCAGGGTGTCCGGTCGGGTGGTGTAGACGCTCAGCGGTGTGCCGTCGGCCAGGGTGAAATCAAGGTCCACCCCCTCCGAACGGCCAATCCAGTTGCGCTGCATGGTGCGCACCTGTTCCGGCCACTGGTCCAGTTGGTCCAGGTCCGCCAGCAGTTGTTCGGCGTAGTCGGTTATCTTGATGAACCACTGGTCGATCTCACGCCGCGCCACCGGATTATCGCAACGCCAGCAACAACCATCCACCACCTGCTCGTTGGCCAGCACGGTCTGGTCGGTCTCACACCAGTTTACCTCGGCCTTTTTCTTGTAGGCCAGGCCTTTCTCAAACAGGCGGGTAAAGAACCATTGCTCCCAGCGGTAGTACCTGGGGTCGCAGGTGGCAATTTCCCGGTCCCAGTCGTAGGCGAAGCCGAGTCGGCGCAGCTGCTCACGCATGTAATCGATGTTTTGCGCTGTCCACTGGGCGGGGGGTACGTTGTTCTGGATGGCGGCATTTTCCGCCGGCAGGCCGAAGGCGTCCCAGCCCATAGGCTGCAGCACGTTCTTGCCCTGCATACGTTGGTAGCGGGCTATGACGTCGGCAATGGTGTAGTTGCGCACATGGCCCATGTGCAATTTGCCACTGGGGTAGGGGAACATGGCCAGGCAGTAAAATTTCTCCCTGTTATCGTCCTCCAGTACGGCGAAACTGTTGTTCGCTAACCAATGTTCCTGGACGCTCTGCTCCAGAGCCTGGGGGTTGTAGTGCTGATCGGTCACGGCTTTCGTGTTCGTCCTTAACAATGTTTGGAGAACTGGCATGGTCCGCATCCCGTAGGGGGTCGGTGCCAGCAAAAAGAAGCGCGAATTCTATCAGTAATTGATGCGCCCTGCGATGCTAGTTACCCAAGCCCCGATGGATGGGTTCACGGCGTGTCCAGGAACCTTATTCAGAATATCCGTGGCGGCGACCTTGTTATGATCCGGGAATTTATTGACCATAAATCATGGCAAAATGCCGACTTTGGGTTCAAGATTGCACGATGCGTAAAACCAGCGACATCATCTGGCAGGATGCCCAGCATCAAGTGTTGTTCAAGATCCTGGACCTGATCAAGGAACCGGGGGCGAACAATCAGGTGCTCTTTAGATTAAGAGACTACACCGAGAACCATTTCGCTCTGGAAGAGCAGTATATGGTCGAGCTGGATTTCCCCGACCGGGAAGCCCATATTCGGGCCCACGACCTTTTCCGGGAGGAAATAGAGCAGTTGCTGGTGAAAGGCGAGGACCCTGATGACATATTCCGGAAGATCATCTCCACTTTTCTTACTGAGTGGCTGACTCGTCACGTGTTCGGGATAGACAAGGAGTTGGAGGCATTCATCCTGCAATCCAGCCGCAAATAGCTTACGACTGTTCAGTGTCGCGCCAGAAACCCACGTACATCAAGGCCATCAGTAGCAACGTAATACCGCAGCTGACAATAATGGGTGCTGTGCCAAAACTGCCAAAAGGTGTATTGCCCAGCATCACATCCGCTTCCCCCACCAGTGTGGTTTCCACGAATTGCTCCGTGCGAGCGACGATGCGGCCCTGGTGGTCGATGATGGCGGAGACCCCGTTATTGGCGGCTCGCAGCACGTAGCGGCCGTTTTCACGGGCGCGCATTTGGGCAATCTGCAGGTGTTGCAGGGGGCCGATGGAATCACCAAACCAGCTGTCGTTGCTAATGGTGATCAACAGGTCGGTATCGCGGGCGCTGGCGGCCACCTGGTTGCCGTATGCAATTTCGTAGCAGATAAACGGGGCTACCCGATAGGGGCCTACCCGCAGGGGTTTCTGGTCAGCGGGACCGCGGCTGAATGCGGACATGGGCAGGTCAAAAAAGGCGATCAGGCCGCGCAGCAGACCTTCCAGTGGCACGTATTCGCCGAACGGCACCAGGCGCTGTTTGTGGTATACCCCCTCGCCATAACCCAGTGCAACGATGCTGTTGTAGTAGGCTTCGCCTCCCTGGGAGCGAAAAGGGATGCCGGTGACCAGTGTGGTATCGATGGCGGCCGCGCGGTGGGCAAGGGGCTCCAGAAAGCCCTGGGCGCGCTGGTAATAATTCGGGATGGCGGCTTCCGGCCAGATAACGATGTCGTAGCCCAGCAGCGGATCAGTGGCCTCCTGTAGCCGGCGCAGGATAGGGCGATACCAGGCGGTATCCCATTTGTACTCCTGCGGGATATTCGGCTGGTAGATGGCAACGTCAAGCGGGTGTTCGCTGGCCCTGGCAACCCATTGTGTCGGCTTTAGCACAGCGCCACCTCCCCACAGGGTGATCACGATCACCGCGTAGGCCGTGCAGGCCACAGGCTGGCGGCTGCGCCAGGCCAGAAACAGGCAGGTGCCGGTCAGGGCGCAGATAAAGGAAAGGCTGAATACGCCGAGAACCGGGGCCCAGCCGGAGATCCATGTTTCGATGTGGCCATAGCCCAGATACAGCCAGGGAAACCCGGTAAGAAACCAGCCGCGAAACCATTCGAACAATACCCACAGCGCTGGAAAACCCACCAGCATGCCCCCCGGTAAGAGGCGCACGAAGTGTACATAACACCAGGCGAAGAGGGCGTGTAGCAGGGCCAGGCTGGCGCAGAACAGTACAGTCAAAAATACTGCCAGTGGCACGCTGGCATGGCCGTAAACGTGGATACTCACGTAGACCCATGACACCCCGCTGCCAAACATGCCCAGGCCATACAACCAGCCGCGCCATAGGGCCTGGCGCGCAGTGCAGGTGGCCAGCAGGTAGGCGTACAAAGCGCAGCTTAGTATGCCCAGCGGCCACAGCCCGAAAGGTGCCAGGGACAGGGTGACCATGACGCCGGCCAGCGGAGCCAGAATAACTATCAGCAGGGGGTGTAGGCTGGATTCGCTGGACATGGGGGGCGTAGAAGTCCGCTTCAGTCGTGCAGTGGGCGCATGCGCAGGCTGTGAATCTTGCGCTGGTCGGAATTTATCACCTTGAACTCGAATCTGTCGATGGTGGCGATTTCATTGCGGGCGGGCATATGCCCGAACGCCTGGATGACCAGGCCGCCGATCGTGTCGAAATCCTCATTGTTGAAAGCACTGTTAAAATACTCGTTGAATTCGTCGATGGGGGTGAGTGCTTTGATATAAAAGTCGTCACTGCTGATTTTGCGGATGAAGCGATCCGCCTCGACGTCTGTCTCATCTTCGATTTCACCAACGATTTCTTCCAGGACATCCTCGATAGTCACCAGTCCCGCCACGCCGCCGTACTCGTCGATCACAATTGCCATGTGGTTGCGATTCTCACGAAATTCCTGCAGCAGGACATTCAGGCGTTTGCTCTCCGGTACCACCATGGTGGGCCTGAGCAAGTCCTCGATTTGGAAATTGTCGTTGTTCTCGCTGAGAATCTGCGGTAGCAGGTCCTTGGCCAGCAGGATGCCGAGAATGTCGTCGGAACTGTCCCCGATTACCGGGTAGCGGGAGTGGGCGGCGCGGATAATCTGGGGCAGAATTTCTTCCAGGGTGGCTTCAGTCTTGATCACCACCATCTGCCCGCGGGGAATCATGATGTCCCTGGCCTGCATGTCACTGACCTGCATGGCCCCTTCCATGATGCTGCGGGCGTCCTCGTCTATAACCTCGTTCTCGGCGGCCACAGCCAGTACGTCTTCCAGGTCGCCACGATTGCGCGGTTCAGTGGAAAACAGCAGTGCGATTTTGTCGATCCAGGACTTCTCGCCCCCTTCGCTGCCAGATCGGTCGTCACTCATCACGCTGAATGCTCCTGATGCAGGTTGTTCTGATGATAGGGGCAGGGGTAATCGAGGCGGGCGAGAATGGCGCTTTCCAGGGCTTCCATGGCGGCTGCTTCACCCTCTGCAATATGATCGTAGCCCAGCAGGTGCAGGGTGCCGTGTACAGTCATGTGGGCCCAGTGCGCGCTCAGGCTCTTACCCTGCTGCGCTGCTTCTGAGCGCACTACCGGTGCGCAGATGACAATATCACCGAGTAGAGGCAGTTGCAGTTCATCGGGCAGGTCCGAGGGAAAAGAAAGCACATTGGTGGGGCCGGCAGTACCGCGGTAGGATTCATTGAGGGTCGTCATTTCTTCGGTATCTACCAGGCGCACACTGATTTCGGTTTCCTCACACCGGGTCAGGCCGGCAAGGGTGGCTACTATCCAACTGCGTATGTCATCCTCGCTGGGGACCGGCCCGGTGCTGGCAGTCTGGATATCCACTTGCAGGCTCATCGCTGGCTCTTGTCCAGTACAGCAGTATTATCCTCGGCTGTGTCATAGGCTTCGACAATACGCTGTACCAGGGGGTGACGCACCACGTCCTTATTGCCGAAGTAGGTGAAGCCGATACCCTTCACGTCGTCCAGGATATTGCTGACCTGGGTCAGGCCCGATTGGGTACCCCGGGGTAAGTCTGTCTGGGTGGCATCCCCGGTTATCACCGCGGTGGAGCCGAAGCCGATTCGAGTCAGGAACATTTTCATTTGTTCGCGGGTGGTGTTCTGGGCCTCGTCGAGGATGATGAACGCGTTGTTCAGGGTACGCCCACGCATAAATGCCAGGGGGGCGACCTCGATGATATTGCGCTCGATGTACTTGTTCACTGTCTCGAAACCCAACATTTCATAGAGGGCGTCGTACAGCGGGCGCAGGTAGGGGTCGATCTTCTGGCTCAGGTCGCCGGGCAGGAAGCCCAGCTTTTCACCAGCCTCAACCGCAGGGCGCACCAGCAGAATACGGCGCACCTGCTCTTCGAGCAGGGCCTCGACCGCACAGGCCACTGCCAGAAAGGTCTTGCCGGTACCGGCGGGGCCGATGCCGAAGTTGATATCGTTGTGCTTGATGGCGCGCACATAGCCATGTTGGGTTTTACCCCGGGGCTTGATCGAGGTGCGCTTGGTGCGAATAACCTGGGTCGCTTCCGCCGGGACTTCCTGGCTGGTCTCAGCCAGATGTTCCAGCCCCGCCTGTTGCAGATGCAGGTGCAGGGACTCAGGGCTCAGGCCCACCCCCTGACACACCTCTGCGTAGAGGTGGACAAGCAGTCGCTCGCCCATGGACACATTGACCGCCGGGCCATTGAGTAGGAACTGGTTGCCCCGGTAGCTGATACCAATACCCAGGCGCTGCTCGATCTGGCGCAAATGACCATCCAGCTGGCCGCATAACATGGCCAGGTGACGCGCGTCATTGGGTTCGAGAGTGAGGCTTTGCTGAGTCGAGGCTTGGGTCGACCGTTGGGGGGGAGGTTCGCTGTTCAAGGTGTCCCGTCGCCGCAGTGGGCAGTATTGTTACTGATAAGGATATACCGGAATTCGCTTGCGTCAACCACCGCGCAATATACCGCGCAGGGAGTTGGGCAGGGCCTCGATGATTTGCACAGTGACAAACTGCCCGATCAGGGCCTGGTCCGCCGTTGAAAAATTCACCACGCGGTTGTTTTCGGTGCGGCCCTGCAGTTGTCCGGGGCCCTTTTTTGATACACCGGTGACCAGTATGGTCTGGGTGCTGCCCACCATGCGCCGGCTGATTTTCCGGGCGTGCGCAGCGATGCGCGCCTGCAGCACCTTGAGGCGTTGTTTCTTGATTTCCTCGTCAGTATCGTCCGGCAACTCCGCCGCCGGAGTGCCCGGGCGGGCGCTGTAGATAAAGCTGAAGGAGGTGTCGAAGCCAATGTCCTCGATCAGTTTCATGGTGGCGGCGAAATCCGCCTCAGTTTCACCGGGAAAGCCAATAATGAAGTCTGAAGAG
>QNFR01000042.1 GCA_003646405.1 Gammaproteobacteria bacterium | reverse complement strand
GGGCAGGCGGGACAGGGCGCCTGTAAGGATCGGGGCAACCAGTAACAGGGCAAACTGCGTGTAATTGAGCTGCAGTTGGTCGCGAATTTCCACGCCGAGTATGGAAAACAGCGTCCACGAGGCAAAGCACGCGGCGAAAGCCACCGTGCCGGAGGAGAGGGATAATGCCTGTTGTCGGGTCGCTTCTGTCATAATCAATTTCAATCTCGAGGTGCATAACATAGTATTTATTGCCCGCGGTGGGTTGATCTGGGTCAATTGACTGTGAGTGTCCACAGTGCAGCACGGCCCGGATTACCCCCAAGGTGGTAGTGTGATAAATTTAAATAACTTATTTAAATACAAAGAGATAGCGGGTATTTTTCGGTTTATTCCAGTTGGGGTGAAACGTCTGGAGTCTTTGGTAGTAGACCGGCCACTGAGGTGCGAAAATGACATTTATTGACAACAAAATATACCATTCGGTCATCTTTCAGATCCTGATGGCCATGCTGCTGATAGCGAGTATGGCCCTGGCGAGTATGGGTCTGTCGGTCTATGTAACGGTGGATACCCAGGGTGATGCGGAGGCGATCAATCTGGCGGGGTCTTTACGCATGCAGTCCTACCGCATCGGTAATCTCCTGTCACGGGCGAGCAGCGGGGATGTGGCAGATCCCCTGGCAAGACTGGTGCGGGAAAAAGAGGCGTTTTCTGACAAGCTCTATCGCTCCGGCATTGTGGTATCGATACAACAGTCGGGAAATACCCCACTACAGGACAGTTACGCCAGGGTGGTCGATAACTGGCAGGACAAGATGCAGCCCATGCTGGCTGTAGCATCTACCGATGCCCCGGCTAGCCGCTGGGACGATATCAGGCGCCAGTACAACGCGCACCTGGAGGCCTATGTCGATGACATAGACCAGATGGTGTTGCATATGCAACGCAACACCGAGGGCAAGATCGAGCTGCTGGGTATGACGGAGGGGGTGAGTATTATCATGATATTTTTTATTATGATATTTTTCATCATAAAGGCAGATATCAATTTCATTGAACCCCTGCGTGGCTTGGTACAGGCGGCAGAACAGGTTAAAAGAGGTGATCTGGATTATCGTACAAACTACCGGGGCGACAATGAGCTGGGCCTTCTCAGCCAGACTTTTAACGATATGACCCAGAGCCTTCAGGTGCAGTATCGTACACTGGAAGACCAGGTGGCCGAGCGCACGGAACGGCTGCATAAATCCAATCAGGCCCTCTACTTCCTGTATAAAACATCGCGGGAAATTTCTTCCAGCCCTTACGATCAGCAGTTGCTCAACATCTTCCTGTCCGATTTGAAAAAGGTGATCGAGGTAGAGCTGATTAACATCTGTGTCAGCCCAGAGCCGAATGTCACCGAATACGACATCATCACGACACAGGCGACAAAGGAAGACATGTGTTTTGGAGACTGCGATGACTGCGATATGGCCTCCGGTCTCGCTGTGCGATCGTCGAACAGGAATGTTTCCCTGCCGTTGAAAAACCGTGACGATGAATACGGGTTTATCTATATTCGTACCCGGGGCGGCGTGGAGTTGGAACCCTGGCAGTACCAATTGCTGAAGACGGTGGCTGAAACACTGTCCACCGCTTTTGCTTTCCACCATACGCTGGCCCAGGAGCACCGCGTCATTTTGCATGAGGAACGTTCAACCATAGCCAGGGAACTTCACGATTCCCTGGCACAGTCTCTTTCCTATATGAAGTTGGAGGTGGCACGCCTGAAAAAAATGATTGAGCGAGGTTTCGAACCGGAAAAGGTGGAAAGTGCGATCAATGACCTTCAGGAAGGGCTAAATGCGGCCTACAAACATTTGCGAGAATTGCTGGTAACATTCCGGGTGAAGCTGGATGCGCCGAATTTACGCGCCGCACTGGAACATGCCGTACAGGAATTCGATGCGAAGACGTCGGCCAGGGTGACGCTGGATTATACCCTGGGAGCATACGCCATGGCGCCGAATGAAGATATTCATGTGTTACATATTCTGCGCGAGGCGTTGAATAACGCGATAAAGCATTCGCAGGCGGACCGTATAGTGTTGCGTTGTGGTCGCAGCGAGAATGGCGGGGCTGTGTTCATTGTCGAGGACAATGGCATTGGCATGCCGCGCAATCCTGAAAAACAGTATCACTATGGTATCTACACCATGCGCGAGCGGGCGCAGCGACTGGACGGCGTGTTGACCTGTGATCGTCGCGCATCCGGTGGCACCCGGGTGCAATTGCGATTGAAACCTGCGCCGGACCTTTTGCGTGCCTGATAACAGAGAACCTCAAATGCCTGAACTCAAAAATACAGTCCTGCTGGTTGATGACCACCCGCTGCTGCGCAAGGGTGTCAGCCAACTGCTGGAGTTGGAAGACGATATCGAAGTGATCGGCGAGGCATCCAGTGGCAAAGACGCCATACGCCAGGCCCTGGATCACAACCCGGACCTGATACTCCTGGATCTCAGTATGAAGGGCATGGACGGCATCGAAACACTGGGTGCGCTGCGCGATGCCGGTGTGGACTCGCGTATTGTGGTGTTCACGGTGTCCGATGATCGTACCGATGTGGTCTCCGCCTTGAAATCCGGTGCGGATGGCTACTTGCTGAAAGATACTGAGCCCGAAGAGTTAGTCGACAATATCCGCCAGGCTTGTTCTGGCAAGATGGTACTCAGCGAGCAGCTCACCGAAGTGCTGGCCATGTCGTTTCGCAACGACCGGCAACAGCAGGGGCCGGATTTGGCCGTGCTGACTCGTCGCGAACTACAGATAGTCAAATATATCGCCGAGGGACTGAGCAATAAACTGATAGGTCGTAAACTGGATATCGCGGAATCCACCGTCAAGGTGCATGTCAAGAACCTGCTTAAAAAGCTTGGGTTGCGTTCCCGGGTTGAGGCGGCGGTGTGGCTGGTAGCGCAGCAGAAATAGCTTTGTGCCCTGATGGCTGTTGTCTACCACCAAAAAATCGCAGCGTACCACCGCGAACCCAGCGGCCTGTTACTGGCCGTTTAACCGATTGATTATAAAGGAAAATAATGCAATCCAATATTACTACTTTGGAGGTATTTTCCCATTGATGGCAAGCGAACCAATTTGTTGTACATGATCTACATCAACACTGGTTTGCGGTATAAAAAATATATTGTGCTCAGAAAAATCAATGTGGAGTTGGAACAAGATGGCTGAAGGTGGAATTAGGTTACTCGAGTTAAAAGATCCGAAAATCAAAACGCTGCATTTTACCTGGTTTGCGTTTTTCCTGACTTTTGTCGTGTGGTTTAGCCACGCGCCGATGTTGGCGGTCATCAAAGAGGCATTTGATTTATCCTCACAGCAGGTCAAGGCGCTGATGATTCTCAATGTCGCGATGACGATTCCGGCGAGAATCGCCATCGGTATTCTGGTGGATAAGTTCGGGCCGCGCTATGTCTACAGTGGCTTGCTGGTTATCTCCGGCGCCATCTGTGTTCTGTTCGCCACGGCGAACAGTTATGAGCAGCTTGCGTTGTTCCGCTTCCTGCTGGGATTTGTGGGTGCGGGCTTTGTTATCGGCATCCGCATGGTAGGTGAGTGGTTCCCGGCCAAACAGGTTGGTCTGGCCGAGGGTATTTACGGTGGTTGGGGTAATTTTGGTTCCGCCGCCGGCGCCATGAGCTTGCCCACCCTGGCGCTTTTGTTCGGTGGCGATGACGGCTGGCGCTATGCCATCGGGTCGACCGGTGTGATCGCGGCTATCTACGGTATTATTTACTTTTTCAACGTACGTGATACCCCGAAAGGCTCCACTTACTTCAAACCCAAGAAATCCGGCGGCTTGGAAGTGAGCAACTGGGGGGACTTCTGGTTTCTACTGGCGATGAACATACCCATGTATATCGCGCTGGCTGTGCTGGCCTGGAAGTTGTCACCTGCCAACCTCGGATTGCTCGGTGATACCGCCTGTACCTTAATCTATGCCGGTTTGGTGGCGCTCTATGTATTTCAATCCAGCCAGATATGGAAAGTCAATTACGAGCACCTGAAAGAAAGTGTTCCGCAGATGCAACGTTACAAATTCAAGCAGGTCGCCATCCTCGACTGGTCCTATTTTGTGACCTTCGGCTCGGAGCTCGCCGTGGTGTCTATGTTGCCGCTGTTCTTTCTCGAGACTTTCGAGGGGCTGGACCCGGTAAGAGCGGGCCTGTTGGCCTCCGGCTTTGCCTTTATGAACCTGGCGGCTCGCCCCGGTGGCGGCTGGATGAGCGACAAGTTTGGCCGGCGTAAAACCCTGATGATTCTTATCTGTGGTCTGGCGGCCGGATACTTTGTCCTCAGCCAGATCAACGGTGCCTGGTGGATTCCACTGGCGGTGATAGCCACTATGTGCTGTTCGTTTTTCGTGCAGGCGGGGGAGGGCGCCGTATTCGCCATGGTGCCACTGGTACAGCGGCGTATGACAGGGCAGATCGCCGGTATGGCCGGCGCCTACGGCAACGTGGGTGCGGTGACCTACCTGACCATTCTCTCTTTTGTTGATTACAGCACTTTCTTTATGTTGATCGGGGCGTCCGCGGGTCTGATCTTCCTGCTGGTATTGTTCCTTGAAGAGCCAGAGGGGAAAATGGCGGAGATTTTACCCGACGGAACGGTTGAGCTCATCGACGTAACTTGACATAAAGTGAACAGCCCCGGCCCTTGTCGGCCGGCCGGGCCGGAAAACAGGATGGAGGCGGATAGTTGGAACAGGCTAGATCTTTCAAGGCCACCGTAGCCACACACACGGATGCAGGGGCCAAAAAGTCCATCAATGAAGACGCAATCGGTTTTCGTGTGCCTGAGGACGATCTTCTGTCCACCAAGGGCGCTGTGGTTGTCGTTGCCGACGGCGTCAGTTCCGCTGAAGCGGGCAGGGAAGCCGCGCACCGCTGCGTTGAAGCGGTTCTGGATAACTACTTTACGACGCCTGAGTTATGGAGTGTCAAACACTCGATCCAGAAAACACTGACCAGCCTCAACAGTGAGCTATATGAGCTGGGCCGTGCGATGCCCGATGAGGCCCGTGGTTATATCTGTACGCTCAGTTTGATGGTGATCAAGTCGCATCTGGCGTATCTGTTTCATGTTGGTGACAGCAGAATCTATCGCATCAGTGCCGAGGATGGCCTCTTCACCCAACTCACCAAAGACCATGTAGCGGCAATCTCCAGCGAGAAGCAATACCTGATCCGTGCCATGGGTATGGATACCACCTTGAACATCGACGCCAGCACAGTAGAGCTGCGCCAGGGCGATATTTTTTTCCTGGATACAGATGGCATCCATGATTTTCTCAGTGACGATGAAATCAGGGCGCTGATCGAGCGTGGCCAGGATGACTTTGAGCAAACCTGTCGGCATCTGGTTGAACAGGCGTTGCAGGCCGGCAGTGACGATAACCTCAGCTGCTGCCTGTTGCGCATTGATCATCTGGGCGTGGAAGAGAAAGGTGATTTCAGTGAGCGCCTGACCAAATTACCATTCCCTCCTGAGCTGCGTCCAGGCCTCAAGATTGATGGTTACGAAGTACTGCAAGAATTGTGGGCAAGTGAGCGCAGCCAGTTATATATCGTGCGCGATATACAATCTGGCGAAGAACTGGTGATGAAAACCCCCTCGGCCACCTACGATGACGACCCCGCTTACATCGAGCGCTTTATCGCCGAGGAGTGGATTGGTAGCCGTGTCAATCACCCCAATGTGGTGAGCATTGTGCCGGCCAAAAAAGGCGCGCAACACTTCCTGTACTACCTGATGGAAAAAGTGCCGGGCATCACCCTGCAAAAGTGGATCGAACAGAACCCCGAAGCCAGACCCAGTGTTATTGCCGAGATGATCCTGATGATTGCCGACGGCATGTTTGCGATGCATGAACAGCAGGTGATCCACCAGGACCTGAAGCCGGGCAATATCATGATTCTGCCGGATGGCAGCATCAAGATCGTCGATTTTGGCGCAGTTTATGCGCCGGGCTTACAAGAGATTTTCAATCCTTTTGAACAGGAAGTCGCCTTGGGGACCATGGACTACGCGGATCCCTCCTACCGCTTTGGTATCAACACCTACACCAAGGGTGATATCTATTCCCTGGGGGTCATTGCCTACGAGATGTTTACCGGGGGTAGTCTGCCCTACGGCAACCGCATGGAGCGCTGCAAAACCCTGGAGGACTTTTACAAGCTCGAATATACTCCCAGTAATCAATACCGGGAGATTATTCCTGTGTGGTTTGATAAGGCGTTGGAAAAAGCCTGTAAAAATAATCCGGATGAGCGCTATGATTCCCTGGAGGACTTTATTCACGACCTGCAGCACCCCAACCCGGAGTTTCTCAAAGACAATCCTGCGAGCAAGAGTGAAGGTAATACGGTTTTCTTCTGGAAAATCCTTTCATTTCTGTGGTTAGCCGTACTGTTAGTCGTGCTAATCCTGGTTTTTCAGAACAATAGCTGAAGCGCAGTCGCCTGCGTCTTGCAGCTGGTTCTTTGACGACTCCTAGTGCCCGGTGCTTGCAACAGTCTGTTTCAGCTCCTTGTAGACCCCCACACCTTTCTTACGCTGCAGTTTGAGTACCTCGATGTTCTGTTTGATCTTGCGGCGTTCGTGCTCATCCTCAATCTGATCCAGGCTGGCGTGTAGCTCCTTCTGGCGCTTCTTTAACTTCTGCAATACCTTGCGTAATTTTTTGATGTGTTTCTTGTCGGTATCGTCTTCTACTTCAAGCAGCGCACTCAGCTTTTCAAACAACTTATCGTTTGTCATATCAATTCCTTACGGATGGCTTTGCGACCTGGTCCCTATCGACCTCATGCGCGATAGTGTCGATTTCGTGGGACTCCAGCGCCAATTCATCATGCACTTCGCTGCCATCGGTTAGGCCGGCTTTGTGCAGTTCTTCATACATATCAAGCAGCTTCCGGATGACCTCTTTGACGTAAGCACCATCATTGATCAGGGAGGCGGCTGCCTGTGAGGTAATGAGGCCTTCACGAATCAGTTTATCGACTGCGCGTGCCGCCTGGTTTTCCGCATCGACAATAGCAACTCTGATCTGGTCCAGTGACAGTAATGTTACAACGGCGTCGTCACCATCACGCAATGTGGCCAGTTCGCGCAGTACCTCGCCGATGCGCGCGCGAAACTGATTGTACTCGCGCCGGATATCCGGGTTGCTGCTCAGCATGCATGGCAGCAGGTTCTTACGCAGGTGTTTGACCGCCTTGATCGCCGCGACCACGTCCATATTGGCGCGCCTCAAGGCATTGTAGGTCTCTGCGTATTCACGCGGCGCCTCGGCCTGTGCGCGGCTCAAAAATTCGATATTGGCACTATAAATGTCCTTGATATTGCGTGCGTACTGGTCATCCAGGTCCACTACAATGATTTTGCCCGGCGATTGCACCAGCTGCCACAGGTCCTCATCACTGGTGATGCTGGCCCGGCGCAGGCTGATACCGTGTGCAATTACGGTAAAGGCGTTGCGGAACAGGTGTTGTGTTTCCTTGGTGACCGCCTGCATGGCGATATCGGGCAGGGCCAGTGAGGCCTCGCTGAGATAGCGTGGCTTGTCGTGCTCAACTTTGTCTTCGCGCAAGTGCCGCTCCAGCCAGGACACCAGGGTATTAATCATGGGCAGCATCAGCAGTACGCCCAGCAGGTTGAACAGGGTGTGGAACACCGCGAGTTTGAGCGTATGGTCGGTCTGCCCAATGCCCGCCCAGGAACTGATGATATCCACAGCACTTAGCAACGGCTGGAGAAACACCAGCGCTACCAGGCCTGTTACCAGATTGAATACCAAGTGCGCCGCGGCCAGGCGCTTGCCACTGATATTGGCACTGAGTGAGCCCAGTATGGCGGTGATCGTGGTGCCGACATTGGCGCCAATGGTTAGCGCCAGGGCGTTCTCATAGGTGATTTGCCCCACCGCCAGGGCGGTGATGATGAGCGTCAGGGTGGCGTGGCTGGACTGCATGATCACTGTGGCCGCAATACCGATCAGGGTGAATGCCAGCAGGCCGGCAACACCTGTCATGGCGTATTGTGTCAGGTCGATGTGCTGGGAGTAGGCGGAAAAGCCTTCTTTCATATAGTGAATGCCAAGGAACAGAAAACCGATCCCCACCAGTATCCAGCCCAACCCCTTGATTTTCTGCGACGACTGCATCAGGAACACCACGCCGAACACCAGAATTGGCAGCGCATAAGCGGAGAGATTCACCTTCAGGCCGAAACCAGCGACAATCCACGCGCCGGTGGTGGTCCCCAGGTTGGCGCCGAAAATAATGCCGATGCCCCCTGCCAGACCAATCAACTGGGCGCTCAGGAATGAGATGGTGATCACTGAGACCAGCGAGGAGGATTGCATCAGGGCGGTGCTGACCACGCCAAAGCTCAGGCTCTTCCACAGGCGATCCGTACTCCTGCTGAGCGCGCGTTGCAAAGTACCGCCGCTGTAGGCTTTGAAACCCTGTTCCATGCACAACATGCCAAACAGGAACAGTGCCACGCCGGCAGCGATATCCTTGAAATTACTGCTCACCCAGAACCCGTAGGATAGCACCAGGAAAATTGAAGGGAGCAAGATGCGGCCAAGCATGGGTTGGCGTAGACCTCCTATGAGTTCGGGTGTTTACCGTATTGTAATCGGTACCTGCGGAATTATAACTAAAGTGCGGGCAGTTTTCCTGATCGAGGACAGTTACCCTAAGCCATACAACGGGTCTGGCACTCTGCGCTCGAGAGAATCATAGAAGGGGTTGTGGCGCAGGCGCAGCGGGCCCCAGGCCCTTTTGCCTCAGGTAAAGCGCCATTTCGCGAGTTGCCGACCGCGATAAAACTTGGTAAAAGTACCCGTTGTGGTGTTTACACAGAACCGGGATTGGAGATGGTTATGAGCAAATTGAGGAGCGACAGGCGCCCGACACTTTTACTCATGTTGGGGTTGTCGCTGGCGGTTGTGCCCGGGCTTTCTGCGCAAGAGGAGGCTGCGCAAAGTATGACCTGGAGCAACAGTGTTACCAATACCGCCGATACCCGCCGTATGATCGGATTCTGGGCCGACAGGTTGGTCAAGTTTCTGCAAAGCCACTACAAGTAAGCGTCGCTTCAATATTATGATGAGTTGATAATATGTTTTTATTCAAATGCAGCACGTTGCCGGTTCTGTTCCTTACGGCATTTCTCACGGTCTGTAGCAGCACTCTCGCTACTGCCGCTACTCCCACGGCAACCACGGACTTTGATCAGGGTTTCGATTTTTCCCGGGTCAAGAACATTGCCATACAACCTATCGACCGCACGGTGTTGTCAACGATCCTGGTATCCGACATCCAGGTTGCCAATATCAACCAGGCCATCACAGATGAGTTGACACAGCGCGGCTTTACTATTGTGCACATCAATGCGAAGGCGGATTTGTTGCTGACCTGGCACCTGGTGACCAAGGAGCGTACCGATGTGATCTCCTATGATACATCGTCCCGGTATAATTGCTGGAATTGCCCCGCCAGAGCCGGTGGTGCTGACCTGGGCGCCAATTATGTGGCGCAGGGCACGTTTATCGTCGATATGGTCGATCCTGTCAGGCTACAGTCGGTGTGGCGGTCGACTTTTGAATCGCGCATAAGTGGTCGGCTGGATGCGGACGAGGCCGAGGCCAAACGCCGCGAGGCCGCCAAGGCCATTTTTTCCCGGTTTCCGCCCGGGTAATCGAGCCTGAAAGGCGGTAGCTATTAGCCGACTAGCCACACAGACCTATTTCCATCAGGGCGCCAATGAAGTAAGATGCGCGCGCCTCGCGCTGTGCCAATATTGACCTGCGAACGCGCGTAACCAGTAACGTAAGAGATTCCCCATGACATTTGACCAGCTCGGCCTCTCCGCGCCACTGCTGCGTGCAGTTGAAGAAAAGGGCTATAGCGAGCCCTCACCGATACAGGCCGAGGCTATACCGGCGGTTCTTAGCGGCCGCGATGTGATGGCCGCGGCGCAGACCGGCACCGGTAAAACCGCCGGCTTTACCCTGCCTATCCTGCAATTGCTGCACGCTGGCGGGTTGTCGCATCCGCACCGCATTCGGGTGCTGGTTCTTACGCCCACGCGGGAGCTGGCCGCCCAGGTGGCGCAGAGCATAACTACCTACGGCGCGCACCTGCCTTTTAAGGCGACGGTGGTATTTGGCGGCGTAAAAATCAATCCGCAGATTGCAAAATTGCGCAAGGGCGTTGATATTCTGGTGGCCACCCCGGGTCGCTTGCTGGACCTGCATCAGCAGGGTGAGGTGAATTTCAAGGATCTGCAAATACTGGTGCTGGATGAAGCTGACCGTATGCTGGACATGGGCTTCATCCACGATATTCGCCGGATTATCAAGCTGCTGCCACAACAGCGCCAGACCCTGATGTTCTCCGCCACCTTTGCCAATGAAATCAGGACCCTGACCAACAAGATGCTCCACAACCCGATAGAAGTGGAAGTTTCTCCACCCAACGCCACCGCTGAACTGGTAGAGCAGTGGGTTTACCCGGTGGACAAGAAAAGTAAATCCGCGTTGCTGCGGGAACTGGTGGTCGGGAATAACTGGAACCAGGTGTTGGTATTCAGCCGCACCAAACACGGCGCCAACCGTCTGACGCAGTACCTGGAAAAAGCCGGTGTCAATGCGGCGGCCATTCACGGTAACAAGAGCCAGGGTGCGCGCACCAGAGCTCTGGCGGGTTTCAAAGACGGCCAGATCCGGGTACTGGTGGCCACTGACATCGCCGCCCGCGGGCTGGATATCGAGCAGCTGCCCCAGGTGGTGAATTTCGACCTGCCCAATGTGCCAGAGGATTATGTGCATCGCATCGGCAGGACCGGGCGGGCGGGTTCAAGTGGTAAGGCCTACTCACTGGTCAGCGCCGATGAGATCAAGCAACTCAATGGTATCGAGCAGGTCATCCAGCGACATCTGACGCGTGAGTATATCGACGGCTTTGAGCCCGATCACGATGTGCCGCCAAGTGCGCCACTGCGCAAACCGCGCCAGCCGGGGCAAGGGCACCACCAGAAAAGGCACACGGGGTCGCGAGTCGATGGTGGCAAACATACCTCCCGCGGGCGCGGCAGTGAGGGACATAACCGTCCGCGAGGCAGGCGGCGCTCCTCCGGCAATAGTTAAGTAATATCAGATTTGTAGCGTGCACCCCGCCGCACGGTAGGTATGTATCCACAGCACATTTCAGACTGGTCTTGTAGGACAGCGTACACGCTTTATCGGGCACTGCGTACCACTGTTGTCCAACTATGGTCCCAGCAGATTGGATACCTTACCGGCCGACAGTTTGGAAAACCAGCCCGCATCGTAAGAGCGCTGCAGCAGGTTGATGGCCGACAGGGCCGTGACCACCTGTTCGGCAAAATCTTCGCGTCGGGATAGCAGGTCGTTGCTGTGGCCGGTGAACAGTTGCAGGTGCTCGGCCAGCCGCAGGCCGTTGGTGAATAAATCCTGTGATACGGAGGATTCACAGCCTATGGTGCGACGCAGTAGCATTTGCTGGCCCTGAGCGAGTAACTGTTTGGTGAACTTTTTCTTGTTGTCCACCGGTGTCGCGTCAAGCTCCAGCAGTGTGACGGCGATAATAAGGTAGGCCTCGGTGATGGAGCGCAGGATAGCGTGGCCAAAGCGCGGGGGTTTCTCGCGCAGTAGTTTCTGGATGGAGTGCTCGCCACTATCCCACTGTGGGTAGCGCTCTTCGATTTCGTGCATTACCTCTTGCCAGAATTCTTCTGTGGGTTTGTAGAAGAACTCGAATTTGTACATGTCGCGCAAGGCCATAACATTGGTCTTCAGGCTCTGGGCGTTGGGCATTTCTATGTCCAGTGCACACATCGCCAGCCCGATTTCGGCCAGCGCCGCTTGCAGGAAATAGTGGGTGATAGTATTGCGGTAGTAGGCGGCGGCCAGTTTCTGGCCTTGTGGGATGTAGTAGACCGGCACACTGGCCTTGTCGAAACATTTCACCAGCCCCGCCCCCTCCAGTGCCAGGGTGGCGGCCCTGACCTGCTCCTCGTTATCCAGGTGAAAACCGAAGGCCGCCGGCAACTTGCGCTGCCGTACCAACCCGACGATTTCCGCTGCTTGTAGATTGATCTCGGCGCTGGTGAGGGCGCGTTGATTAGCGCCGAGCAAAACCATAGACAAAACGTCAGTAGATTTGATCGGGGTAATTTGTTCGATGCGTGTGCAGACCTCAAAGGCCATGCGTGTAACCTCGGCCCGCTCCGGGCTGGCCTCGCCTTCGAGCATGCCCTGCGACAGGCTGGTGGCTTCTCCCAGTACGATAGGCCTGCCATAACGCACATAAACCTTACCATAGGGCGCCCGCATGCCGAATATATAGTCCAAAAACCAACGCAGTGATTCCTTGCGCTTGGGTTGGCCGGTCTGGATAGCAACGTAGTCGTCGATCTCGGCAATACGGTCGAAAGCGATGGATACCGGCACCAGTAACACATCTTTCATCTGCTCGCGGTGACAGGACTCCACCACCCAGTTGAGAATGCCCAGTTTGGGTGGAGACAGCTTGCCGGTGCGCGAGCGTGTGCCCTCGATGGACCAGGACAGGGGCATCCGGTTACGGATGAGGAAATCGATATAGCGGCGAAACACCAGCTTGTAAATAGGGTCCTCGTGAAAAGTACGACGCAGGAAGATGGTGCCTACCCGGCGCGCCAGGGCGCCGAACCCGAGAAAGTTCATATTGATGCCGGCGAAGATCAACGGCATTGGGCGAAAATTGTTTTCGTACAGGGATAGCAGAAAGACGAAGCTGTCCATGTGCGACTTATGCGACCACAGAAACAACACCAGGTGGTCTCGCGACAGTTCTCGCAGTTCCTCTACCGCGTCCAGGTTGATGTCCAGTTTTGCCTCGTAGCTGCGGGTATAAATAAAGCGTGCCATTTTCGCCGCGGGACGCAGCCAGGAATCGCGGGGTGTCGCTTCGATCTCCTTCAGGCATTTTCTCGCATACTTTTGCGCCCGCTCCAGAGTCTTGTTTGATTCGATGGCGGCCTGCTGCAATTCCTCCACAAACGCTGGGTCTGCCAGGACTACACTGGCTCCGGTGGTCGGCATCATAAGTGAAACGCGCCAAACAGGGCGGCGTGATCAGACAGGTCGCGCCAGTGGCCGGTGCTGAGTCGCTGGCAGGCGGCCGGTTTAAGCCCGCGGTAATAGATCCTGTCGACGGGCAGTAGTGGCGCCCATATCGGAAAGGAGCGGGCGTGACGGCCCTGCATCTGGACAAACAGCTCTTCCAGGCCCAGGTCATCGTGCAAGTGATGTTCGGCCCGGCGGCGCCAGTCGTTGAAGTCACCGGCGATGATCATGGGTTCATCTCTGGGCACGTGGCTGTTTATCCTGTTGGTTAAGGTCTGCAATTGGTCCTGGCGCTCCCTTTCGAGTAGCCCCAGGTGCACACAGAGAGTGTGCAGGCGGGTATTATTGTGCGGTAATTCGATTATCCCGTGCAGGATGCTGCGACTGGAGCGGGGAAATATCGAGACGTCGATGTTCTCCCAACTGACGATGGGGTGCATGCTCAGTATGGCGTTGCCGTGGTCCCCTTTGCGGTAGATGGCATTGCGGCCATAGGCGACGTGAGGCCAGGCATCTTCTGCTAGGTATTCGAAGTGGGGCTGGTCCGGATAGGAGAAGCGCTTGCGTTTGGCGGGGCTTTTGATGGCGGTGCCGTGAATTTCCTGTAAAAAGACGATGTCCGCGCCTGTCTCGACAATACGGTCACGCATAGACTCCAGCACAAAACGGCGATTGCCGGCGCAATAGCCCTTGTGGATATTGTAGGTCAGAACGTTTATTTCCTTACTCACAGGCACCCCTGGACTGAAATTGCAGGGCCGAAGTTGCGGGGGAGGTGCATTGGATTATTCCTTCTTCTGGCGCGATTGGATGGCTTTAATTGTCCAGGACATCACATAATCGAAGCCGCTGGCCGTCGCGATAAACAGTACTGCGGCGGAGCCGACAGTAATAGCCATGTGTGGTATTGCCGTTATTACCTGTGCCAATAGCACCAACAAGCAAAAACAGATCTGCACAAACATATTCGCTTTGCTCAATCCGGTGGCGGAAAATTCAAAGGGACCGATAAGCTTGTAATAGCATGTCGCCCCGATAACAATGATTACATCCCGACTGATCACCGCCAGTGCCAGATACCAGGGAATCAGTTCCACCTGGGCGAAGCTGAGGAATGCCACGGTGATCAGGGTTTTGTCGGCAATGGGGTCCAGCGCCGCACCCCAGCGAGAGAAGACCTGCAGGCGCCTGGCGAAGAAGCCGTCCAGTGCGTCCGTGACGCCGGCGAGGAGGCTAATGCCCAGAGCCCAGGCGTAGTCCCCACGGAAAATTAGCAGACCCAGCGGCACCGCGAGCAGCAGGCGCGACAGGGTCAAAGTGTTGGGCAGGTATTGCAGCATTTATCGGGCCCGACCTTGTAATTTGGTTTTAGAGCGGCTCTGGCCTGCGGTTTTGGGCCTGGCAGTACCTGCAGTACGTCGTTTAGCGGTGACTTTTTTATGGCGGGCGGATTTTTTCTTTGCCGTGGTGGTCTTTACAGCGTCGCCCGTCCGGGATTTCACACCCAACACTTTCCGTTCCAGTTCGGCGAAGCGCAACGCCATACGCTGGACCACTATCTCCAGATCCGGTAGGGCGTGCATATCACCCAACAGGCCAAAGTCCAGGCTGTTGCCGTGGGACAGCATGGTAGCGTTTAGATTCACCCCCGGCAGCAGTGTGGAGATGGGATAGCTCGCCAGCATACGTGAGCCGCGCAGGTAGAGATCATCATCGCCCGGCCCCGGCACATTGGAAATCAGCACGTTATAGGATGGCGTAATGATCTGGTCCAGTCGGGTGCGTGACAAAAGCTCCCACAGGCCGAAAATAACCACGCCATAATCTATCATCGCCTCGGCGGACAATCCCTGGACCTCGTCCTTGGAGGCCCGAGAGGACTCCACCACCTGATCCAGGCGGTCGATAATCGTGGCGTCGGGCTCACCCAGGCGCACGTGCACCGCCGAGACCTGGGCTTTGGCCGAGTCGTCGTCTAGTGTGCGCACGGACACGGGGCACATGGCTACCAGGGGAGAGCGGGTGTTTTCCCGGTGTTCTTCCAGATAGTCGTGTAAGGCTGCCCCGATAATGGCCAGCACCACCTCGTTGAGGGTACAGCCGCGGGCGTGTCCGACGGCTTTCACCCTGTCCAGTGGCAAGGTGCACACGGCGGTTGCTCGCGTATCCCATTCGATGGTGCGATTCATGCGGGTGCGTGTGGCACTGAAGGGAATCTGTGCCTTACCGCTGCGCAATTTCAGCCACTGTAAGCCCATTTTGGTGAGGAATTCGTAGGCTCCCGCCATGCCTTTGACCTGGGTGGCGAGCTTGCCATCTTGTTTAGCGCCTGATTTCTTCTTGTTCTGTGCGCGCCGCGCCGCCGATGGTCCATCCGGGTCGAAAGACCAGGGCGGCACGATGTTCGCCTCGGTGCGAGAAGTGGATAGCGAGCCATACATGCGCTTCACACCGGACATGCCATCGATGTAGGCGTGGTGAATCTTGGTGTATATCGCAAAGCGATTGTCCTGTAGCCCCTCGATGACCTGGCACATCCAGCCGGGGCGATTGCGGTTCAGGAGTCCGGCGTGCAGGCGTTGTACCACATCCATAAGTTGTTGGTTGTTACCCGGCCTGGGTAGCGCCGAGTGACGCACGTGGTAGTTGATTTCAATATCCTCGTCTGCGCGCCACTCGGGTATGCCAAAGCGCGGGAAGTGCGGTCGGTTATTGAAAGGAGCGACCACAGGTGCGCTCTTGAATTCTGCTACCAGTTCCCGCAGATAGGTGTCCGGCGCATTGGGTGGCAACTGGAATACCTGCACGGCACCCACATGTTTGGGGCTCTGTGGCGTTTCGGTCAGAAAGAACATCAGGTCCAGTGGTGGAATTATTTTTTTAGCCATTCTCGAACTCCCGGCCTTTGCCTGTACAAGTATCGTTTACCCGGCCGGTACGTTCAAGACTCCGGCCTCAATTTGGTGCAAACTGCCTAATTTACACACCTGTAGACAAGTTTGAATCACACTGAGAATATCCTCGGGCGTCTTGCACCGGGTCATGCAGCAGTTTTACCCCCTGGGGCAGATTTCTTTCTTGTTCGTTCGCCATCACCGTCACCCTTCCCTGCATATTCATGGTGCTACCCTGGTGAAGTGTAGTCGCGCTGCACACAAGGAGTAATGAGATTGATCAAGAATTAAGCAGACTCCTAATGTAGTGTCCTGATAAGTCAGAATTGGGTGGCTGGATACCAACAATGTGCGGTTAATCACAGTGCGCAATTGAATAACTCCACATTTCAACAGGTTAAGCTAGACACGTGATTAGTTTTTCCATAGGGTCGGTAAATGTGAATATGTACATGGGCGGGTTTTCTACCCGCAAATGGGCTATGTTTGATATCGGGACAGGAATGATAATGAAGGGACAGAGAGCGGTGAAGCTCAATACCCTGAAAACTAGTACCACCAAGCTGGACATTGGCATGTTTGTCAGTGGCCTGGACCGCCCGTGGCTGGATACCCCGTTCGCGACGCAGGGTTTTTATATCGAAACCACCGGGGATATCGACCGACTGCGTGAGTATTGTGAATACGTGCTGGTCGATATTCGTAGAAGCCGTCGCGGTGGGAGTGCGCCGGATCGTAAAGCCCCCCCTCGGCCTGTACAAGAGCGTAAACTGAATGGCCGTCCACGTGTGTCGGTGGAGCGGATTTTTGAGGGTCGGCCGATCAAGCCCTACCAGGACGACAGCGCGTGGGAAGATGAACGCCCCAGGGCGCAAGAGGCGCTTAATGCACTGATTGAGGATATAGACGAAATCTTTGAGCATGTCAGTGATGGCGGCAAACTCAATGTCATCAAACTGAAAAAGTCAGTAGAGCCAATAGTCGACAGTATCAGTCGCAACCCCGACGCCTGTCTGTGGGTGGCTCGCCTGAAACAGCACGACGAATATACTTATCAGCACTCTCTGGGCGCAGCGATCTGGTCGGTTTCACTGGGTCGTCAGTTGGGGCTGCCGCGGCGCGATTTGCGCTCCCTTGCCATGGGCTGCCTGCTGATGGATGTGGGTAAATTGCGTGTGGATCCCAAGCTGCTGCAGGCAGATCGGGAGCTGACGCTGGAGGAAATGGCCCAGGTCTACAGTCATGTCAGTTACGGCCTGGAGATCGTTCAGGAAAGCGGAATCATTAATCAGGATGTGATAGACATGGTCGCCTACCACCATGAGCGCTACGATGGTTCCGGTTACCCCGATGGCTTGAAACAGGACAGCATACCGTCATTTGCGCGGATAGCGGCCATTGTGGATACCTACGATGCCATCACCAGTAATCGCAGTTATGCCGACGCAGTATCTCCCTCCGACGCGATCAGGCTGTTGTATCACTCCAGGGATGCGGACTTTCAGGCTGAGTTGGTAGAGGCTTTTATCCAGGCGGTTGGCATCTACCCTGCCGGAACCCTGGTGGAACTGTCCTCGGGTGAAGTCGGGGTGGTCGTCGCTGAATACCGCTCACGGCGTCTCAGACCCAAGGTCATGGTGTTATTGGATGCCGACAAAAATACACTGGCCGAATCTAAAATGATAAATTTGCAGGATGATTCATGCGGCGAGGGTCCACTGCTGCTGACTATCGCCAAAAGCCTCGAACCCGGGGCCTACGGTATCGATCTGGCCAGCGTCGGGCTATAGTACAACTTCGCCCACGTTAAACCTGGAGCCAGTTGCTCGTACCCGCTGTACTCAAAATGTAGTATATTTACCGCTTTGCCCAATCCGAACAATTACTGCGAGTATAGCGTACGCTCTAACCTGGTTTATGGCAGTGGCTTATGGATGGTAGCTGCGGATTTGTTGACCATAGCAGGTGAGAAGTAATCGAGGCCTTGGTGCGCGCGGCCAGGGTCGGTATCTAGTCGTTAAGGAGATATGTCATGATGGACAGCAGGCCCATTCGGGTGGGTATCATGGGCTTCGGCCAGACCGGCAGACAGATTTACGAGCTGGCGTCTCGCAGTGATGATGTGGAAGTGGTGGCGGTGGCTGACATCGGCAAACCGGAGATCTTGCATTACCTGCTGTGTGCCGAGGTAAATGAGCCCCAGCGCCACGAACTGCAGGGCAATTTTCTGGTCAATCCACACTTCCGGGCGCGATTGATGCAGATCGACCGCCCGGCAGAGATGCCCTGGGATATTTTCGGCGTGGATATAGTGATAGATTCCACCGGTAAATACCGTGAATCCCGCTATCTGGAGGATCATCTGGGTAACGGCACCCCCCGTGTACTGTTGCGCACACTACCGGTGGACACGATCGACCGGATCATTATTCCTGGCATAAACGATGCCACTGCCAATGTATCTGACCGTATGATATCGGCGGGTTCCGCCACCACTACCGCTTTGTGCCTGTTGTTGCATGTTCTGTCCCGGCGTTTCGACATCGAGTGTGGCAGTATGACCACGATTCACGCCTATACCTCAGACCAGGCGCTGCAGGATTACGCGGGCAGTGATTTTCGCCGTAGCCGCTCTGCGGCCAAAAACATCATCCCCAATAGCCATGATGCAAACCTGTGGTTGGGGCAGATACTGCCGGCATTTGACGGCAAAATTCTCACCTCGGCCCTCAATGTTCCGATTCACGAGGGTTGCCTGCTGGATGCAAACCTGGTGATGGGCGATGCCGCTGTTACCGTAGAAGATATCAACGACGCCATGCGCGCCGGTGCGGCGGATCTGCCTGGTATCGTCGGTGTGGTGGAGGACCCCATCGTTTCCTGTGATGTGATTGGTAACCAGCACTCCCTGTTGTTCGACACCAAGGGGACCATCAAGGCGGGGGATACCATTATCAAGACCCTGGGCTGGTATGAAAACCTCGGTCATGCGGCGCGCCTGCTGGATGTGGTGCGCCTGTACAACAAGCTGGACTTGCAGCAGGAGGCGGCGTAATGAAAATTGCTATCAATGGATTCGGCCGCATCGGCCGCTCGGTGTTCCGTATTCTGGAAGAAGTGGAAGGCATCGACGTGGTGGCCATCAACGACCTGTTCGACTACGAAGCCCTGCG
>QNFR01000041.1 GCA_003646405.1 Gammaproteobacteria bacterium | reverse complement strand
GGGGCAATCAGAACGTTTCTCCTTGGAGCGTCCCCGCTTGGCCTTGGCAACACCTTTTACCTGCCCCTCGAAGAACGTGTTCGTTAAATCGTACAGGGTAATGGTTTCCTCAAAACCAAACAGGGCCTGGGCGTGGCCATACAGGTGACGTTCCAATACCGCCTTGTGTTTCAAGAGTTGGTCAGACGCCTGGTACAGCCGATCCCGTCCCATGGATTCGAAATCGTAACCCAGTAGTTCGCCAAGACCGCTGCGTTGCGCCAGCCACTGGTGACTGGCCAGCTCACTGGCGGGAAACGCCATGCGCGCCAGGATATTTCCCATGGCGGCGGCCAATTGGTGGCGGTTGAAGCCCAGTGCCGTCAGTTGGTCGCGCAGGGCCAGTTGCTCCATGGCGTGCAGGGCGAGGTGCTCTATGCCAACCCGGCGGGGGCGAACCAGCTCCAGCGTATCGAGATCGACCGAAACAAGGGTGTCAGGCGTGTTGGCTGCTCCGCCACGACTGGCCAGGATTTGGGCGGCAAGACGCTGAGCCAGCGCCTCCAGCTCCGTTGGCAATTCCAATGCCAGCAGTGCATCCTGACCACCCAGCAGTTGCTCAATGCGGGATGCAAGGAAGCGCCAGTTTGCTTTGGGCACGTCGAAATGCCGGCCGAGATTCAAAATAATACGTTGTTTCATCTGCCCGTTGACGCGCTCCGATTCCACCAGGCGATGGGTGTAGTAAGGCTCCGCATTATTGCGGCTCTTGATTGCGGTGCGGCGAATAAACATGGCAACAGCCTGGCGCAGTTATTTCAAGAAATCAATAGCTGGCATGCATTTTATGGCATTACATTTTGATTTTGGTGGCATGCACCGTTGATTTTAAAAGGAATTATCTTGAAAAAAGGTCAAAAATCGATGAAATCTACCGGTTTTCACAAAAGATGGGCTAAACAGATTACTCAACGGGTGGAAACAAGGAACATTGCCTATCGACATTGTAGGCGTGATTTCGAATCATGAAGACATGCGGTCATTAACTGAATGGTATGGGTTGGATTACTACTATTTCCCTATAGAAAAACACGAAAAAGCCGGGCAGGAGAAGAAAATCCTGGATCTATATGCAAAGACTGGTGCTGATTTACTTGTGCTAGCCTGGTATATGCAGATTTTATCGGATGATCTGTGTCAGAAATTGAGTGGGCATGCCATTAATATCCATCACTCCTTCCTACCCGGCTTTAAGGGGGCGAAGCCCTATCATCAAGCTTTCGAGCGAGGCGTAAAATTGATTGGTGCTACTGCCCACTATGTCACTTCTGATCTGGATGAAGGCCCAATTATCGAGCAAGCGGTCGAGCGTGTCTTCCATATGCACTCTCCGGATGAGATGGTGGAAATTGGTCGAGACATCGAATCCCTTGTGTTGAATCGAGCTGTCCGCTGGCACGCTGAAAAACGTGTGATTAGAAATGGCAATCGTACTGTTGTCTTCGGGCGATAGCTGACCACGTTGTACGGTAAAGCATTAGCGGGCAGGATCATTTTTATTTTCCTGGTTAATTGTCTCCAGCCCACTTGAATGGCCCGTAGAGGCCTTGGGCGATGTCCATGCGGTCGCGCTCTGCACCCCCCAGCCACATTTGTACAATTTTGTAATCTCGCATGTATTTCTCAAGATTGGTTTCATAGGCATAGCCCGCCGAACCCATCAACTGCATCCCGCGGTTGGTCACCATTTGGGCCGTATCCCCAGCAAAGGAACGTGCTGCCGAAAATTTCGCCTTCATGTGGGCATCCCATGGATTACCGTAGATTTCCGGGTTCATCGCCTGATAAGTGGCACTTAGATAGTATTGCCGCGATATCTCGATCGAGCGGAACATTTCAGCGATTGTTGCAGCGAACAAAGAGCGCTCCCGCATCGGTGTACCTGCAATAATGCGGTTCTGGGTCCAGTCCATGACAATTTCTAGGACGGCTTCGGACAGACCGGTCAGCCGCGCAGCACCTGAAAGCCGGCCCAGGCCAATTACATAACCTTTGATCAACTTCGAACCCTGACCCTTTTCGGTGTCAATCCGGTACCTTTTGGGAATGCGAACTTCGTTGAACCAAATATCAGTGTTCGCTTCAGAATAGCAAAACCCCATTTTTTCATACGGACTTGAAAACTCCAAACCGTCTGAATCTGCGGGCACATAGAAGATACCAACGTTGTCTTCACCGCCAGCCGGGTCTGTAATCGCGCAAACCCAGTACCCCAAATGGCCTTTCAGATGTTCAGTTTGGAATAACTCGGCAGGACCTGACGGGCCAGGCCAGAGCTTGTGGCCATTGATTACATAGTGATCACCATCCTCTCGAGCAATTGTATTCATGGTTTTGTAAGCAAGGGCTGGATCTTCAACATTGGCACCACCCGCTGGCTCCGTGATAGCAAAGCAGGCAGTCCAGGCCTCATTACCAGCAATACGCGGTTGAAACTCTTCCAACAGATCATCCCTTTTGGCAGCTAGCATTACTGAAATTGCCCAATGCAGCTTGCCTACCTTCGTGGCCAAGCCAATATCCGCCCGCGAAATCTCTTCGTTGATCATTTGCCGGACGACAGGCGTGTATCCCAGACCGCCGAAGGAGGTTGGTAAAATCACCTTGGTCACACCGAAATCGACAAGCTTGGAGTAAAGCCGGTGTATCGTTTCCTTTGCCAGTTTCGGATCGCGATGCCAGCCGCCCTCCATATCCTGACGATGTGGCATCAGTTCCCGGTTCACGAACTCGCGAAAGTGTTCGACAATTTCAATTTCTTCCGCGGTACAAAAGGCCCGATTGTATTTCTGTGCTGGCGAGAGCAGTTTGTAACCCCCAGTCCCGTCCGCATTGGGCACGTGCATCTGTTCAATGGTGTCTAAATCGTTCATTTCTTTCTCCAAATCTGGCTGTCAAATCTCCCAATAAACGTAACATGAGCGTTACGGCTACTCAATGATGGTGCAATAATAGAGTTGCAGTTAATTAGCGACTCCGCTACTGAGAGGGTCAGTGATATAACAATCGATATCTGTTGGTTGCCATTGGCTGTTCGTCCATACGGTTTATACCTCGACCTATTCGGCCTGATAGGGTCATATTTCCTGTACAGGCCAGCTCCATCTACGCGTAAGCCTTCAATCGGGTGATGTTGTACGCCGTCGCCGTTAATCTGAACATCCAGCTGACGTTGGCCGTACCCATGTGTCGCAGTTTGTGATTCAGCCCGAAGGTTTTCATCCAGCCAAAGCACTCGTCTACCGTTTTAACGGTTTTGTTTGTGATATTCCATATTTGGTTGCATCTCTACCGCACTAGCAACACGATTGGTCATATTGTAAAAGCCAGTTACATTAGCAATATCCCAAATGTCTTTTTCATTAAAGCCAGCATCACGTAGGGCTTGCCTATCCGCTTCTTCAATCGCGTCGACGGTATCAGTTAGCTTTGTTGCAAAATCCAACATCGCACGGTGACGTTCACTTAAATTAGCAGCTTTATAGTTCATCACCATCAGTTCGCCCAGCACAGGGTCCTGTGAATACTCTCTAATCGCTGCACCATGTGCAACAAGGCAATAGTAGCAGTGGTTTCTTGATGACACGGCGACAGCAATCATTTCTTTTTCAAGTGGTGTTAATGAACTGCTTTCACCAAACATAATCGTGTTATAGAAATTTGAAAAGGCATCCAGTTGATCAATGTCTTGAGAATAGGATATTAATACATTGGGCACCATACCCAGTTTTTCATCACACTTATTGAAGTATTTCTGGATGTTTTTTGGCAAATCATCTCGTGTTGGAATAGGGAGGTTGAGTGCCGTTATATGATCGGGTTGAGACATGATAAATTCCTTGCAGGTTATGGTTATTTAAAAAATAGTGGTCGATGACGACTACGCGTTAACATCAATAATGATGCGACCACGTGTTTTCCCGGGCACAATATCATGAGCTAATTCAGGTAACTGAAACACGGGTGACGTGGTTCAGCATTTCAGACAGTTCGAAAACGCTGGCGGTTTGATAGCTGCGGATTTACAATAATTCCCGAATCAGGGTCGACAGGTAGTATAGCAAGGTAGTAGTGTAACAAGGTAGTAGTGTAACAAGGTAGTAGTGTAACAAGGTAGTGAAAGATGCCAAATTCTTCCGCCCACGCCCCCTGCGATGTGATTGTCATCGGCAGTGGTTTTGCCGGTGGGTTCTCTGCCGAGGCGCTGGTTAACGCTGGCTTTAATGTCACCATGTTAGAGCGTGGTCCGTGGCGAGATACCGTCCCCGTGCGTTCCTTAGGTATTGAAGACACGGCTGTTCTGCCACGAGGCGTCGGCATGTTTACTCACGCTTTACGATCCTTCAATACGCGCTATTGGCCCGGCGGTCGTTTCACCTGGAACAAACGCGGCTTAATAGAAATTTTTCGCGGTCAGGGCATGGATACCTTGTGTTCATCCAGTGTTGGCGGTGGCAGCCACATTTATTCCGGTGTGTTTCGCAAACCCGCACCGGCCGACTTCTGGGATAATCGTGCGCCGGGTGTCGATGAGCAGGTGATGGTGCGCCATTACGACAGCGTGATCGATAAATTGCAGTTAATTACGCCCGACGCCACCATGCAAATACCCCACACTGCCGCAGAACGCATGGGCCCCAACGACCCTTTGCAGGGGCCGAGCAAACCGGTGCCCACCTGGCTCGGCTTTCTGTTTGCAGATGAATGCGGCAAGCACCAGAAAATCACCACACCGGAAGGCGTAGAGCGCTGGCAGATGAACTACGAAGACCCCCATAATCACGGTGTTTTCGGTTCACCCAGCGGCGCCAAAACAACGCTCGACTGGCACTTGGTCAAGCCTCTGATGGACCGCGGCATGGTGCTGAAGGATATGACCGAAGTTACCCGAATTGCCGCCCAAACCGACCACAACAGCAGTCGCTATTGCGTCGACATTCATGATTTGCGCACGGGGCGGCGGCGCTCCCTCTACTGCAACCACGTGATCCTCGCTTGTGGCACCATGAACACATTACGCCTGCTGTTAAAAAGCCGCGACCAGGACCAAAGTCTGTCCGGCATGCCCTGGCTCGGTTTTCATGTCGGTGGCAACGGCGATTATTTTGCGTTATGGGACTACAATGAGCCCGGCCGCGATTTAAGTACCGGCTTACCGTTTCACGGCGGCTTTGAACTCAAAGAAGGCGATGAAAACCCCGATGATCCACTGGTCCTGGGTGGCGGCGGCTGGCCGGCAGTAGAATTCTGGCCCCTGCCAAAATTTATCCGTACACGGCTTAAGCGTACCGGCTTTACCGCCTGCTATGGGCAAGAAGAACAAGACGGTACCGTCAGCTGGTGGCGCGGTAAACTACGCCTGACCTATAACCCAGACAATAGTCCTATCTACGCGCGGATTCGCCGCACCTGGCGTAAAGTTAGCGAACTCACTGGTCGCAAGATCTATTTTTTAAATAAACCTGTCACCGTCCATGCCCTGGGCGGGTGTTGTGTCGGCACTCCAGACACGCGCTCGGTAGTGGACGCCTATGGAGAAATACACGACAATCCCGGGCTGTACGTCGCCGACGCCTCGGTCATGCCCGGCTCCATCGGCGGACCACCGACGCTCGCCATTGCCGGCTGGGCCGAGCATGTCGGCGAAACATTGGCCACTCGACTGCAGGCCGAGCGCCTTGCAGATGACGATAAACACAAGACCCACGCAAAAAGTAAAGGAGATAAATCATGATTGTTGCCCACGTTCAATTTCCGGTAAATGTAACGGATAAAAACGACTTCATTAACAAAATGGCGGCTACCACCGCTAAATACGAAGGTCTGAAGGGCCTGGTGCGTAAATATTATATGCTCAACGAAAGCGGCGATCGCGCCAGTGGTCTTTATCTCTGGGAGTCCCGCGCTGACGCAGAGGCCTGGTACAACGACGACTGGCAAAACTATATGCGCGAAGCCTGGGGCGAAGCCGCGCAGATAGACTATTTTGATTGTCTTATCGTCGTCGACAACGAACTTGTTAAAACGACGGTCACAGAAGCCGCGTAAAAAGTTACGGTGAAGACGAACCGGGAAACGTATTCAGCATCCCGGCCGGCGTTTCATTTCGTTTAGCGGCGACTGTCGCGCCTTATACTCGGGCGACTTTATAATGCCGACCAGTCGCAGGCACCGGTCCATCTTCCTGGTTAGAGCGGGCCGCTTTTAACAGCGCCCGCCGTGCCCGGTACGGGTCAAACACTCATTATATTCTGGGGTCGTGGGACGCAGCTCCGGCTTCCCACTTCAGCAATACAACGCGCACAATCATTTATTTCTACCTATGCACAAAAATCTTCCGTACAGGAAATGTGATGCCTGCCCATAAAATTGTTATTTGGTAGAACTTACCAGTGCACCACTTTCTGTTAACTGCTGAACCTGACTGTCAGTGTAGCCTGCCTCCGTCAGGATCGCCGCATTGTGTTCACCCAGGCCGGGTAATTTGAAATCAGGAGATCCGGGCTCGCTGGTAAATTTGACCGGCAACCCAAGGTGCATATTGCCTTCATCGTCTCGCAATATATGTCGACCAGGGTCTCCTGATTTCGCGATTCAAGCTTGATAATGGGCTCTGGTATATAGAATCGAATAATTGCTATGCTGTGGCAATAACAGCGTATCTGGAATGCTTGCTGAATTTTCAGGCCAACCATCAGGAATTTACACAGTATGGCGTTAGCTCCAATCTACAACTACCCAATATGGGCTGTCGGCCTGATTTTCATCGTTATACTCACCACAACGCTTGAACTCGGTTTTCGAGTTGGGCTCAAGAAGCGGGAAACGTGGAAGGATGCCAATTCCGGTGGCGGTGCGGTTGTGCTGAGTTCTATGTTCGCACTAATGGGGCTAGTGCTTGCGTTTACCTATTCCATCGGGGTGAATCACTATGATGCGAGCAAGAAAGCAGTGATTATTGAAGCAAACGAACTGAGTACTGCCTTCCTGAAAGCAAACCTGGTCGCCGAACCGGGCCGCACGGAATTGAAAACGATATTGTTGGACTATGCCCGTACCCGTGTCTTTCGTTTGGGTGCCTACAGAACCAATGAAGAGCGCAAAACGGCGCTGATGATAACGCTGGACAAGCAAGCCGAGCTCTGGATGGCCACGACGCATGTCGTCGATCAGGGTGATCGTGGTCCGATGTCGTCATCACTGGTCGCCGCTATCAATGACGTAATCGCTGACATGGAAGCCGATCTGGGGCAGTGAATGGAATCGACAGGCAGGCACCCCCAGCTTGACTATTTCGTCATTAATTATCACTGACAGAGGGAGCCGCAATGGCACACGCAAATTGTCCATCCTGCTGTGCCTGCCGGCTGGCTACAGCCTCGACTGGGGCGGTGATTTCGAGAACTCGCAGCGCTCGCTGAAGGCCGCTTTCGGCGACTTGCCCCTGGCGCTGTTGCTGACGCTTGTCTTTGTGCCGGTGTTATACCTGTCCCTGGCGGAATAGTGAGTATTATGATTTCGATTGTTTGCGCTCGGCCCGTAGCCGCCGTTTCCTGGTCATGCGGCGCCGGGCATAATAGGACAGCGCTTCCCGGGCCAGCGCTTTATCTTCTGCTGATAATTTATCGCAGCCTCGGTACTGTTTGTATAGATAAAGCAGGTCTACTCTTCTGACATGGCCGCGCAGCCCCTCTTCGAGGTGGGCGAGGTCGCGCACCATGGCGTGTCGGAACATAAAGTGAGGGAGATGATGGCCACTGGGGCAGTCGAAGAAAAACAACTCGGGCTCGTTGTCCCCGCCATCCGATGAAGCGGGGGAGTTCCGTCGCACCAGGATATTTCTGGTTTTCAGGTCCTTGTGATAAAAGCCCTGTCCGTGCAAAATCCACACGGCCCGGGCCAGTTGGTCGAAGATTTTCCGTACACCGGTCACGCCCTCGCTGTAAAGGGTGCCGGCTGCGATGATCTTGTCCAGGTCCGTGGCATGCTCTACCTCGGCGGTAACGATCACCGCTTGTTCCAGCAAACCCAGGTTTGTGACATGGCCGTAGGCGATGAGCGCAGGTGTGAGTAGCCCCAACTCGTTGAAGTACTGCAGGTTATGTAGTTCTCGTTGGTAGCGGCTGGTGCCCAGCCAGTGTCTCAACCGATTGCCCGGGCCTACGAAGGTTTTTACATAGTAGACAGACTGCAGGGACAGGGTGGACACGCCACTGCGTGAATCCATGGTGACTTGTTCCATGGGTAACTGCAGCAGTGTGTCCATGGACTGGAATGTTGCGTGCTCTGTCGCGTCCAGGGTCTCAGGCGCTATTACCCAGCGAGCGCGCCTGAAAAATCGGGCGACGTCTGCCTTCATTGTGCGGACAGTATCGCCCAGGCCTTAATCTATAACTGCCAGTTGGCGAAAACCGCAAACGAATAGACTTCGTTAGTGCTGTATTCACCACTCCACAGGTGCGCGTCTATTTTAGCGCTGCCCAGGTCTGTGTAATTGACATAACCACCCACGGTGAGCGTATCGCTGAGCGCACAGCGCGCCCCGGCGTTATAGCGGACCTGGCGGTCGATAGGTAAATCCGCGGTGCGATCATGAGAATCTACCGGGTTGGTATCGTAAGCGATGCCTGCGGTCAGGTCCCAGTCCTCGTTAAGTTTGTACTGAAAGCCTGCGGCGTAGTGGTAGGTGTCCTCCCAGTTTTTCTTCAGGTCGGCGCCGGCTCCGGTGTCGACCGCGACAAATACACTGTCCATCGCGCTCCAGTTGTCCCAGCCCACGGTGAAATCCAGGCCCAGCCTGTCGTTGAGGTCGTGATGCAGGCTGGCCCTGACAGTCTCGGCCATAGTCAGCTCCGTATCGGAATTGGCTTGGAGGTCGGCGGGCTTGATCTTGAGGTCACCGTCGTATTTGATGTCGAATTTACTCTGGTAGCTAATTCCCACCCGGGTGTCAGCGGAAAACGCATAGATTACGCCCAGATTGTAGCCCCAGCCGGTATCGTCACCATCCAGTTTAATCCTGCCGTCTTCCGTGCCGGTAACCAGGCTGGTGGGAGCTCGCAGCTTCAGGTCCAGTGATGAGTAGTAGTATTGGGCTTTGACGCCGACAGATAATTTGTCGGTGATCTTATAGGCGACCGATGGCGCCAGCGACAGCAGTATAAGCTCTACCTCAGTATCCTGGTAGCGTCCCGCCCAGTTGTTACCGTAGTCCAGGCCGGCGCCGGACAAACCGCCAAAGGATATACCGGCGCTCCACTTGTCCGATCCGAGATCGTTTGTATACGCGAAGGCGGCACCCGGCGCATCGAGGCCGGCCTGGCCGCCATCACCATCGCCGATGAGGGGGGCGGACTCATCCACATCAAATTCCACCTTGGGGATGAAAGCCCCGGCGGACAGGAACAATTGACTGCCCTTTAACAGAGCCGAACCTGCCGGGTTGTGAATAATGGTTGCCGCCTCGTCAGTGCCGGCACTGGCGCCGGCGCTGGCGCGACCGCCGGCGAAGTCGCCCCATTCGTTCAGCCACAGACCACCGGCCAACGCCTGGTTGGCGCCGAGCAGGGCCAGGGCGAATGCGCTTCGTTTAAACAAGGTCTTCATGGTCATTAATCCTTTGAAGGGTCTTTTCCGGTGGGGTTTTCGAGTGGATAGGCATCTGGCCATACCACCTATTTATTGCAACACTATGTTACACAAGGAATTATGAATGACTACAGAGTATTTTTGGTGGAATTCACACTGCTATAGCGTGGCGATAGCTGCGTGCAGCGTGATGGTCAGATCCTCCCCCTCGATATTTGTCGGCAACAGTGAAATACTGTTAGCCGATGCGTATTCTTATACCTCTTTTGGCGTTACTCCTGCCTACCGGCGTAACGGGCGCAAGCTTTGAGTTGCCGCCGCCGGAGTTTGATCTTGTAGGCACCATACAGGTGGCGCAGGCATTGCCCGAAGACACGCTGCTCGATGTCGCACGGCGCTATGATATAGGCCAGGAAGAAATCGTGCGCGCCAACCCCGACGTCGATCGCTGGCTGCCCGGGGCTGGAGCGAAGATCATCATTCCGTCTCGCCGTATTTTGCCGTCGGTCCCTCGCGAGGGTCTGGTATTGAACCTGCCCGAGATGCGCCTTTACTACTTTCCCGAACCGGAGCCCGGCCAGCCCGCGCAGGTGCAGACCTATCCTGTCAGTATCGGGCGGATGGACTGGGCCACCCCGCTGGGAGAGACGAAACTGGTGGCCAAGAAGAAAGACCCAGCCTGGTATCCGCCGGAATCGATCCGTGAGGAACATGCCGCGGAGGGCGACCCCCTACCCAAAGTTGTACCCGCCGGTCCGGACAATCCGCTGGGACGCTACGCCCTGCGACTGGGTATTCCCGGCTATTTGATACACGGTACCAATAAGGTCTTTGGTGTCGGGATGCGGGTTTCACACGGCTGTGTGCGCATGTTACCGGAGGATATAGAAAAGCTGTTTCCGCAGGTACCGGTTGGGACATCGGTGCGCATTATCAACCAGTCTGCCAAGGCCGGCTGGTATGGGGGTGAGCTGTACCTGGAGATTCACCCGCCGCTGGAAGAAGATCAGGCTGCTCGGGACACGCTGGTTGAGACCGTGATGCTGGTCATAGATGAGGCGCTGTTCAGGCGGCCGGGCAAAGTGAACAAGCGGGCGATCGAACAGGCTATCGCCCGGCAAAACGGGTTGCCGACCGTAATCTCAGACGGGCTGTGATGCCAGGGGATTGAGGGCGCGCCTGTTACCACGCACCTCTGCCCCCGACGGTCGCCCTCAGAGAGGGCTGCTACAATAATTCTGCTGCTATTTGTACATTGATTTCTTGAACATACGATCCAGCTTTTCATTGGTTTCCTGCGCTGAATCACGCGCTTCCTCGGCTGCCGTTTTCGCGGCTGCGGCATCCTTTTTGGCACTCGCCGCATCTGCCGCCGCCTGGTTGGCGGTTGCATTTGTTTTCTGGACTTCCGCCCGCAGGGCATCGAGGTCTGAAGTGGTCGCACAACCGGCCAGGCCGGTTATCGCCACCATCACCAGTCCTGTTGTTGTGGTTTTGAGCATATTGCGCATAGCGTCATTCTCCCTTGCTGAATAACAGGGCATCGCCTTCGATCCCCTTCTCTCGCTCATTCTGTGAGATAAGAGCACTGATCGCAAGAGAATATTGTTCTGGTTTTTCGCGAACCTGAGGAGCCTCTGATTAAGGTCATCCTCGCGAAGGCAGGGATACATAACCTGCTGATTTTTATAGACTCCGAAACGCCGAAAACCGGCTTAACCAGAGGTTCCCCAGGTCAGGAACTCGCCTAGCGAATAGACACCCGCGTTCCGATCTTGACCCACCCGGCCAGTTCCTCCACCTGCTCGTTGGTCAAGGCGATACAGCCGTTGGTCCAGTTAAAATTGTTGTGAATCTCCAGGCTTCCTGCGCCAACTCCATGTATGCCCAGTTGACCACCGAGCTTTGTGTTTTGGGGTGGTGTAACTCCGTTGCGCCATGCTTCGCTAACAGCGTGGTATTCCTGTGGGCTTATATAGCCATTCTTTAGTCCGCGCCGTGCATGCTCCATATTGGGGTAATTGATAGACAAAAACAGGCGGAAGCGCTTGCTGGTCCTGATACCATTGATGCTGAATTCACCCAGTGGAGTCTTTTCGTCCTTCACCCTCTTTTCCCGCGTCGAGCCATTACTGCCTATGGCGATATTGTCATAGGTGAGCAGGGTGCTTTCACCCTCCATCACAGACAGGGTAAGAGCCCTGGTGTCGATAAGTAGCCAGACCTCTGAAGACTCCGCAATCGCTTGGCCTGCGGGCGCGAGACTAGCCATCGCGAGAAGACCGGCTAGCAGAATGGCATACAGGAAAATGGCAGGCCGTTTAATGGATGTCAGTTTGGCTTCAAACATGCCAAAGCCCGCCAGGCGATGTGGTTTGTGGCCGGAAGTGGTCCCGGGATGGGTTTAGCTGTTGGTCAGCATCCATTTGCGCAGGCGGTTGGAATCGCCGAAGGGGGTGAGTTTGCCAAAGGAGTTGAGCAGCACGATAGATACGTCCTCTCCCTCTATATTGGCCTGCATTACCAGACAGCGCCCGGCCTCGTTGATGTAGCCGGTTTTGCTGAGTTCTATATCCCAGCTCTTGTTCTTCAGCAGGCGGTTGGTATTGCCGTAGGTGAGCGGGCCGCGTCGAGTATAGGGACGCACTTCCTTGCGTGTGGTGGTGGTAGACTGGGTGATCAAGGGGTAGCCGTCAGCCGCGTTCACCATTTTGGCCAGATCGCTGGCGGTGGAAACGTTCTCCGCCTTGAGTCCGGCCGGGTCGGCAAACCGGCTGTTGTTCATACCCAGGCCCCTGGCTTTTCTGTTCATATGGGCGACGAAGTTATCCATGCCGCCGGGATAATTTCTGCCCAGGGCTGTCGCGGCGCGGTTCTCGGAAGACATCAGGGCCAGTAATATCAGTTCGCGGCGGGGCAGGGTGGCGCCGTACTCCAGGCGCGAGCCGGTCAGGCGAATGAGGTCCCGGTCCTCTTTGGTGATGGTGATCTTTTCGTTGAGATCCAGGCCGGCATCCAGTACCACCATGGCGGTCATCAGCTTGGTGATGGACGCGATGGGGCGTACCGTATGCACGTCCTTGCCATAGATCATGTTGCCGTCGGCATCGAGCACAATGGCGGAGGCGGAGCGCAGTTTGGGGTTGCCCTTCAGCTCGGAGAATTTGGAGTCGCCAGCACTTGCCGCCGCAGTTGCGGCCATCAGTACCAGAACGAAAGAAATCGCTCTCGTAATACCCATGCTCTTGCCCGTCCCGTCGTTTATCATTGTTATCATTGTGGTAACAGCGCCCTGCCGTTACCACCGGCCCGTCACCGTGGGCACCTTGTCACACTACCGCATTCTGCCTCAAATACAGGAAAAGCTCCAGCGAGCTATATTCAACGCACGTATCGTGTCGGCCGAGGATTTTACAACGGGCAGTTATCCGGGCTCTGATTCGGCGCCGGCTTCTACACGCAACAGGCCGCGGAATGCCCGGCTGGCCGATGCGTCACCCGACAGCACCCGATAAACGTCGCGGGCTATTGGCATTTCCACCCCATATTTATCGGACAGCGCCAACACCGCGGGAGCGCTTTTGGCGCCCTCGGCCACCATTACCATCTCGTCTATGATGTCCTGCATATCGCGGCCCTTGCCCAACTCCACACCTACATGGCGGTTGCGGCTCTGGGGGCTGGTGCAGGTGGCGATCATGTCACCTATGCCCGCCAATCCGGAGAAAGTTTCCAGGCGCCCGCCCATGGCTACACCCAGGCGGGTCACCTCCGCCAGGCCGCGGGTAATCAGCGCCGAGCGGGTGTTGTCGCCTGCGCCCTGCCCGTCGCCCATGCCCACCGCGATGGCGATGATGTTCTTCAGTACCCCACCCAGTTCGCAGCCGATTACATCGGTGTTGGTGTAAACTCGGAACAGGCCGCTTTTGAATACGTTCTGTAATTCCTGCAGGATGATTTCGTCTTCCATGGCGATCACGCCGGCGGCCGCCTGGCCAGCCATGATTTCCCGGGCCAGGTTGGGACCGGTGAGCACACCCACCGGGTGGCCAGGCAATACCTCGCTGATAATTTCTGTCATGCGCTGGCCAGTGGCCAGTTCCAGGCCCTTGGTCAAACTGATCACCGGCACCCAGGCGCGAATGTGCTTCTTCACCTCCTGTAAAACGCTGCGGAAATTCTGGGAGGGGATGCCCATGACAATCACGTCAGCGCCGCCCACCGCCTCGGCAATATCGTTGGTGGCCACCAGTTTGTCCGGCAGTTTCGCGCCCGGCAGATAAGTTTCGTTGGTGCGCTGTGTATTGATCTCTTCCACCGTGGCCGGGTTGCGAGCCCAAATTTTGACGGGGGCATTGCGCGTGACCAGCGAGGCCACGGTCGTTCCCCAGGAGCCCCCGCCCATGACTGTTACATTGAGGTTTACCATGGTTACTTCTCCTGTAAAGTGCCGCGATTGGTTACGCCGATGGCGCGAATTAGATCGATTCTCCGCAAAAGATCGCGCAATTCGCGCGCCAGTTCCATGCGTTTCTCGGCAACCTTTGAGTCACTGCAGTCCGCCAGATTACGGCTCTGCAGCATCTTGAAGCCGTTTTTGAATAGTAGCTTGCCAATCGAGGACTCGCTGCTGATCCTGCGCTGCAGGTAGGCCTGCCTGCCCAGCTTCAAAGCGTCGTTGACACACGCTTCCTTCTCCAGGGATTCCGATGGGTCCAGCCGGGCGGCCAGCGCCGCAACCACCGAGTAAGCCTCGGTGAAGGTCAGCAGTGTGACATGTGATACCAGCGGAATCATGGAATAGAGCAATGAGCCGAAGCCGGCGGCACCCTGTGCCAACAAGGTTTCCCAGTTGTCGTCGTAGCGATCCAGTTCCTCCCGGATCTGCTGGTGAAACTCCTCGGTGGGAGCGTAGAAGAACTCGAACTTGAACAGATCCCGCAGGTGATCCACCTCGGACCAGAATACATCCAGCGCCCCGGGCCCCTCATTCTCACTGGCTTTCAGCAGGGCCAGTTCGATGATGGCCTTGTTTATGAAGAAGTGGATGATGGTATTGCGGTAGTAGCTCGCCACCGGGTGTTGGTCCAGATCGATACCGTACACGATTTCGGGGCCTTCGTCATACCGCGTGACGATGCCTTCGTCGATCATGATGCCCAGCACACCCTGCATCTGGTCCGCATAAGCCTCGTCCAGATCCCTGGAAATGCGCAGATTGCGCGCCTTTGCCCAGACCAACAGTGCGTTCATATCCTCCACCACCTCGTCCTCAGTGAGCGCTTTGGGTGATGATCCCAGCAGACTCATGGTGATCAGCGAGGGGAAGGTGATGGGGGTGACGTGGTTGGCTTCCACTGCCACTTCGAAGGCGATTCTAGACAGGGCCATGCGGTCATCCGGATCCGGGGCCCGCTCCAGCACTACGGGTTCCCCGATATCCATATAGACCTTGCCCATGGGCCGGGCCAGGCTGCGGATATACCCGATAAACCAGCGCAATGATTCGGCGCCCTTGCCGCGGCCGGTTTGTTCTGTGGCGTATTCCTCCACATCCCGGATCAGGTCGTAGCTGATGGATATTGGAATGATATGAATATTTCTGGCGTCGGTCGCGTAGCAGGCCTCCAGCACATATTTCAACAGGCCGTAGCGTGGTGGCATCAGTTTGCCCATGCGCGAACGTGTGCCCTCAAAGGCCCAGTTCATGGGGAAGCGCTTTTCCATCAGGTAGCCGATGTAGTGGCGCAGGGTGATCTTGTACAACTCGTTGTCCTGGAAGCTGCGCTTGATGAAAATGGCGCCGGCCCGGTGCAACAGAAAGCCCAATCCCGGGAAATTCATATTGGCGCCACCGAACATATGGGGCATGGGGAAGTCGTTGTCGTACAGCACCTTGGGTACCACCATGCCATCCAGGTAGGTCTTGTGAGTCCATAACAGCATGGACGGGTTTTCGCGTACGATCTGGCGCATTTTTTCCACCGCGGTCTGGTCGTAGACGATCTCCTCCTCGTAACCCAGGCCCAGGCAGAATTTGTTGAACCTGGCGTAGAAATCCAGCCAGAAGGTGCTGGGCCTGGATACCATTTCATCCATATACTGCGCCGCTTCCTTCATCAACTCAGCCTTGGGGGTACCCGTCTCTGCGGCGACTTTATCCACTGCTTCGTTGTAAGCGGTATTGGTCTTCAGGCTGGTGGCCACATGACGTGGCACTTTATAGCGCCCTCCTTGCAGGCGACGTTCCGCCAGATCAAGCACCACCACTGCCTGGCGTGCAACAAAGCCGGCGAAATCCTGCTGGGCTTTCTCGTCCTCCACGCTGTGGCGACGTTCGAAGCGTATGCGCAGGTTGGCCACGGAGTCCGGTGCCCCGGCAATCAGGTGCATGCGCTCCGGCGCCTGACTGAGAATTTTGCGCCCGCGGCGGGCACCGGGCTGGCGGGGGTCGCCGAATATCAGGTCGTGCAGGCGTGGGCCTGAATTGATGGCCTCCTGCGGGGGTAGCCAGACCACACGCAGCGGCGCGACGAGAGTGTCGGCCGGCAGGGCCAACGCCGTGACCAGCTGCGAGCTGCCCATGCCCTTGCGGTCCTCGTCCAGGTTCAGGCAGACTTGTGAGGCTTGGAACTCCTCGCTACCACTTTGTATGTGCTGGTAAATCCATCCCTGAAGAAGTTCCTGCTCAAAGCTGTTGCGGGTATCCAGTATAAACAGGACCTGCTGTTTGTCCCTCGCGGGCCAGGGGCTGCTGTGCTGATATTTACTGGCTAAATCCACGCCTGTCGCACTCCCCTATTTCTTGCTTTTGCTTTTGGTTTTGGGTCTGGCCTTACTCTTACTGGCAGTTCTGGGTTTGGCCTTGGCAGGCGATTTTCTGCCAGTGTTGGCTTTGGTTTTCGCTACCACTTTGCGTTTGCCGGCGGTTTTCTTTGTCGCGGGTCTTTTCGCTGCCACAACTTTACCTTTGGGGGCGGTTTCTTTCTCCTGTGGTTGTCCCAGCGTGCGGGCGAACATATTGCGTACTTCTCGCACATGCTGCGCAATTGTTTTCGCACGCCAGTCACTGGTGTCGACAGGGGGCAACACTTCCACTTCCACGGTAGCGGAGCGAAATACGAAATCACCCTTGGGCGCCACGTCGCCCGCGTTGTGGATTACGATGGGCACTATCGGCACCGCGGCCTGTATCGCCAGGTGGAAAGCGCCTTTTTTGAATGGTGCCAATTTGGGAGAGACCGTGCGGGTACCCTCTGGAGCCAATACCACCGACTTTCCCTCTTTTTGCATTGCATCCACCAGTGGCGACATGGCGTGGATGGCGCTCCTGGCATTCGCCCGGTCTATAAATACCACGCCGCCCAACTCCAGCACCATGCCGAGGATGGGAGTCTCCTTCTTGATTTCCTGTTTGCCAATACCGGTGATATCCCGTCGTAGCAGCTTGGCCATGATAATGATGTCGGCCTTGCTCTGGTGGTTAAACACGAACACAGCCGGCCGGTGGGACCACAGGTGCTCCTCGCCCTTCACGTTCAGGTCCATGCCAATTAACGCGCTGGCGGTGTCGGCGAACAACGACAGGGAAAAGTTCTGGGAATCGCGCCGGGAGCCGGTGACAGCGAAAACGGGCAGGCCCGCGACGAAGCTGGTCACCAGGCTACTGGTGGCTGCCACAGAACGGATGAATTGAGTCACGGAAGGACGGCCGCGGCTGCCGAATCTGGCGGTGGGCCATTGTTTGTCGTGTGCGACCCGCGCTAGTTTTGAACTGGGGTTCAGCGCTATTGGGTGACCGACCCGCTCCAGTAGTTGCAGGTCATCCGTGCTGTCGGAATAAAAGAAACTGTCGTCCAGATCGGCCCCGTACTTCGCCGCCAGGGATTCGGCCGCATCCACTTTGCCCTGCCCGAAACAGGTGGGGCTTACCACGCCGCCGGTGAATTTGCCGTCTGCTACTTCCAGACGGGTGCACAGTACGTGATTTATGCCCAGATCGGCGGCGGCCGGCGCTATCTGGTAGTGAGTGGCGGAGGAAATGATTGCCAACGTGTGGCCTTTGGCCATGTGGGCATCCACCAGGGCGCGGGACTCGGGGTAGATCAGGCGGGCTATCCGCTTGGTATAAAGCTCCTCTCCCACATCGTGATAGGTTTCTTCTTCGATGCCCCGCATGAACTGGGCATTGATCGCCATCATGCCCGAGAAGCCGAGGTTGCCGAGGCCAAAATTGGTCATGGCGCGCATCATCTCGACAAATTCCTTCGGGGACAGGTCCCCTCGCTTGATTTGCTCGCGGATAAACGCTACCGCGGAATAACCGGAGATGATGGTGCCGTCAAAATCGAAAATAGCGGCGATTTGTGGGCCTTCAGCTGATGCCTCGATGTCTTGTAACAGTTGCTTTATGCCGGCCATGAGTATTCCCTAATGTGGATTGGGAAGCATAGCGCATTCTGGGTATAAAAAAACGCCGTTGCGATTGGAGGCGCAATGGCGTTTCAGGGTAAAGCCTTTTTTTCTAGTCTGCCCAGGTTTTTTTTATCCGGCCCGCTACCGGATTACGTCCCCATGGCCACAAACATCTCTGACAAATGCCTGTCAGCTTTCCCAAATTCTGGCGCTGATCCATAACCGACAATCCCCTGATCAAGCACCACAATTTGATTATATGTAATTTTGTAGAATACACAAGATATTACATTATGATATTTATTTATATCTATTAATAACCAAAGGTTATTTCTTGCGGGGTGCCATTAGTACTCTAAGACGCCTTGCGAAACAGCAGCGTCATACGATCGGACTCACCAATGGCGACCATGGTGGCGCGCAAGTCCGGATCTTTTTTGCTGGTGCTGAGAGATGGCGGCAAGCGCCACACGAAATCATTGGGTCCGGGGTTGTCATTTGGGTTAGCGTTGATTTCACTTTCGCGCACCAACGCGAAACCCGCTTGTTCGAACGCGGCGATGACAGCGGACTGTTTCAGATAGCCGTTGCTACCGCTTGCCCACTCATCGGTGGTGGATTCCTGTGCCCGGTGTTGCACCACGCCAACCAGGCCGTCGTCTTTGAGCATGCGGTGTATCTCAGACAGGGCCTGAGAAAGGGCGCCGGCCTTGGCCTCAAGCCGATTGAGGTTATGCAGGGCGCGAATCAGGAGGACCCGGTCCACCGAGCCTATGACTTCGGGGGGCACCGTACTGAAGGTAAAACTCTCAATGGCGATACCGTTGTCACTGAAACCCTCTACCATGGCGGGGAACGTGGCAGTTCGCTCGGCATGCTCGGCCACCCATTTGTCGGAGCGCTCAAACAGGGGCCACAGGTCCTCACTATAATTGATACCATAGATGCCGCCCTCGCGGCCCAGGTAGTTAGCCAGAATTTGCGTATACCAACCCCCACCAGGCAGGCCTTCGGCCACGGTCATGCCGGGTTCAATCTGGAAAAAAGCTATGGTCTGCGCCGGGTGGCGGGCACCGTCACGAGCCCGGCTTTCCTCGCTGCGCGAGTCGATCGCCAGCGTTAGAGCGTCGTTGCTATCCCCGGCGTGGGTCGCGTGGGTGAAGCTGGCGAGTGTCATGCAGGCTGCCAGCAGGCAGGTTTTTATGCGTATCATGGTCAATTCCTCGTAGTTGCAACTTGCTGTAGTCGGTCTATTGCTGAGGAATTGTACAGCCTTTCCCTACGCCACCACTATTGAATTTGAATAGCTTCCGCTTAGGGTGCCAGCTGCATAAACCTTGTCCACTTCAGCTGAACACCGATGACCCAGCTCGGGGTCGAACCGCCTTCCCAAGTGCAGAAGCCAGATCCTCAAGATCATCGCCGATATAGTAATGGCGCTTCATAGCGTGTTCTCCTTCCAGATTGCATAAACCGGGCGTCTGGAAAACCACTTCCATGCGCTTCACCAAATACCCATCACTCGGGAGGTTGGACAGCTGGGGCCGGTTTGCGTTGTATGCATTTATAGGTTGTTTTGCTACTAACAGATTTTTTATTAGATTTTTTATGAAATAAGTGCCCGATTATGCCATCCTCGAACGACACAGGGCAGCTTGATTCGGAACCGGAATGACAACTGATTCTTTTACTTTGTGGCGCCCGAGGAGCCTCCTGTGCCTGGCGGGGTTGTTTCTGTTGGCTTTACTACCCCGGCTCTATAGCGCCCAATCTCTGGGTTGGCACTGGGACTTTCCAGGGAGTTTTACCCTGGTCAACTTTGATGAGGCCGGATCTTGTAGAGCTGCTCTGGAAGGCTTTGACTATTCCACGTTTGTAGGTCGGCAGACCATTGCCATCGCCGATGTGTTGGGCCGGGGGCCTGAATCCGACATCATAGGTAACCGGGCAGCGGTTAAGGCGTACTGCCACAATGCAAATCATATCCTGATAGCCCGAACTTATTCGGCCGTTACCGGTGCACTGACGGTGGTATTGGTGGCTGTGATCGCGCTGCTG
>QNFR01000040.1 GCA_003646405.1 Gammaproteobacteria bacterium | reverse complement strand
CGACCCTGACCGCCGCTGAGGCGATCTGCATGGCGCTAAAGCATAAAGGGGACAAGACAGTGCGCCGCCTACAAGACCTGCACAGGAGTATCACAGCATGAACAAGTTTCCGATGACAGTGACCGGGGAAGCAACCCTGCGTGGAGAGCTGGATCGACTGAAAAGGGTCGAGCGCCCGCGTATTGTGCAGGCGATCGCCGAGGCGCGGGAGCACGGCGATCTCAAGGAGAATGCCGAGTACCACGCCGCCCGTGAGCAGCAGAGCTTTACCGAAGGTCGCGTGATGGAGATCGAGGGCAAGCTGGGCAACGCCCAGGTTATTGATGTCACGGCGATCCCCAGAACCGGCAAGGTTATCTTCGGCACTACGATTGATCTGATCAACATCGAAACCGACGATACCGTGACCTACCGTATTGTCGGTGAAGATGAGGCAGATGTTAAAAGTAACCTCATTTCTGTGGGCTCTCCCATCGCCCGTGCGCTGATTGGCAAGGAAGAGGGCGATGTCGTCGTGGTCAAGGCGCCCGGTGGTGATATCGAGTACGAGATCGACCAGGTTCAGCATCTTTGAAGCTCTTTTCGCGGCAGTATTGTCCTGATATCCGCGTCCCGGCACCCGATACAGCAGAGCAGGCCCTGCGCAATGCGCACCGAAATCTCATCTCGTGCATGCAAATCATTCTCATTTAGGCTATCATCGCTCTTTTTGTGGCGGTACCCCCCGACATTTATGAACCTCTCTTTATGGTCACTCAAGGCCGGTGACCGATGCGAAATCCTCAGTTATGACGACGCTCTCGCCGACAAGTACCGCATCAGGCTGATGGAGTTCGGCTTTCACCCGGGGGAATCGGTGGTGTGTGTACAGGCACTGGCCTTCGGGGCGCCCAAGGTCTACCGCGTCAGCAATACCATATTCTCCCTGGACGACGAGGTTGCTGTCCACGTACGCGTCAGGCTCACTGATGCCCATGCCTAATGCCCATAAATACAGCGCCCATGAATAAAGTCATTCTTATCGGCAGCCCCAATTCGGGTAAGAGCCTGCTGTTCAATCGCCTCACCGGCCTACAGCAAAAAGTCGCCAATTTCCCCGGTATCACCGTGGATGTGGGAACAGGCAAGCTGAAGGCCTTGCCCGACACACAACTGATCGATTTCCCCGGCACTTACTCCCTGCAAGCGATTTCGGCGGAGGAGAAAATCGCGGTTGACTACTTCGAGCACGCACTGGATGACCCCGAGGTAGACCATGTGCTGTGCGTTATCGATGCCACCCGCCTGGAAAAAAGCCTCTATTTCACCCTGCAGGTTATTCGCGACTGTGAGCGCCACGGCAAGCGAGTAACCGTGCTGGCGAACATGATAGACGTCCTTGAGTCCCATGACCTCACGCTGGAGGTAGAAGATCTGTCGGGGGCCCTGCACACGCCGGTGTTGCCTGTTTCCGCCCGTTCAGGCAAGGGGCTGGAGGCGATTATCCAGCAGCTGAAACGAAGCAGGACGCAGGGAGAGTTTATTGCGCGCAGCCACCTGATCGACACCCCGGATGAACTGCTGCGCGGCACTGCACATCAGCTGGCGCATCGCTATGGCCCCAAGGGCGATGTGCTGATCAAGACCCAGATGCGACTGGACAGTTTTTTCCTGAACTCGGTGACAGGCGGCTTCGCTTTTTTCGCCATCATGTACCTGTTGTTCCAGTCCATATTTACCTGGGCGGCACCCATGATGGATGCTGTGGAGACCGTGCTGGCAGGAATGGCCAACCTGGTGGTGCCGTTGATTGGCAACCAGGTGGCGCAGGATTTTACCTCCGATGCCCTGTTTGGCGGCATCGGCGCCTTCCTGGTATTTGTGCCTCAGATCTTTGTGCTTACCTTCGTTATCGGCCTGCTGGAAGATTCGGGTTATATGGCCCGGGCCGCATTGATATGTCACAAACCCCTGCGCGTGTTCGGCCTGACCGGCAAGAGCTTTATCCCCATGCTGTCCGGGGTGGCCTGTGCCATCCCGGCGATTTATGCGGCGCGTGCGATCGACTCCCCGCGCAAACGCCTGCTGACCTATATGGCGATACCATTGATGCCCTGTTCGGCGCGTCTGCCGGTATATACTCTGCTGATTGCCGCTTTTATCCCCTCTGGTACCACCTTGGGCGGGTTGGTGGGCTGGCAGGGCCTGGCCATGTTTGTTATCTACTTCTTCGGTATATTCTGCGGGTTGTTGGTTACCGCTGTGGTGTCGCGCACCAGTAAGGACCACTATACGGACTTGCCTTTTGTGCTGGAATTGCCGCCCTACCGCGTCCCCGGCTTACAACCCCTGCTGCGCAACGCCTGGAATCGCTCCAAACACTTTGTGACCAAGGCCGGGAAAATCATCTTCACGGTGACGCTGGTGGTCTGGTGCCTGGGTTACTTCCCCAATTACGGCGCCGACCTGGGGGCGTCCTGGTTAGGTCAGATAGGCAGGGTTATCGAACCGTTGTTTGCGCCCCTGGGGCTGGACTGGCGCTATGGTGTGGCGATCTTTACTTCATTTCTGGCCCGCGAGGTCTTTGTCGGTACGCTGGGAACCATATTCGGTATTGAGAACGCGGACGAAAATATGACGCCACTGGTAGAGCAGATACAGTCCAGCGATATGACTATCGGCTCGGGAGTGGCGCTATTGGTATTTTTCGCTATCGCGCTGCAGTGCGTATCCACTATGGCTATTTTGGCCAAGGAGAGCGGCTCCCGCTCGCTGGCGATTAAAATGTTTGCCGCTTATTTCCTGATGGCCTATATAGCGGCACTGGCTGTTTACCAGTTGGCAGGCCTGCTGGTCTGATCGAGTCAGTGCTCCTGGCAACTGACTTATAAGCTTGTTTGAGTGCTAATCAATCCGCTGGTGCTGAAACAGGCGAACTTCCGCCAGTACCAGTTGTGCGACCAATTTGACCATAAGGGCGTGGTTTTCCTTGCGGATGCCCTCAAGGCCGGTGTTGATTTGCTGGTACAGTCTATCCCTTTCCTCCCGTTTGCTGCTTTGGGGCAGCTCAACGCTGAAGCTGTACTGTTCTGACTCGCTGAACTCGGCATAGATCCGGGTCAACTGGCCGGTGGCGAAATCGATAAGTGGCTCATCGGCGCCTTTGGCTGCCAGCAGTGTGCGCAACTGCCGATCGAGAAAAGCCATGCCCTGGGCCTGTTGTGACGGGAATTCGAGGATTTCCCCCATGTCGTGTTATCCGTGAGTTGAGTTACGGCCATCATAGCGAACTTCGTGAATTGCTGCTTTTCTTCGTTGACAGTGGTGCGCATTGCGCACCCTACGATCGAATCTGGTGCAATCCCATAGGGTGCGCAGGGTCTGCCCCGCTTTATCGGGTACTGCGCACCACTGGCGTGGAGTGTTACAGAGGTCGAATCAGGTTGGAAAGGCGTGGGTCGGGCTTGTCAGTGCGACGCAGAATGACCATAACGTTGCCGATACTCTGCACCATCTCGGCACCCGAGCGCTCGCAGATATCCGCCGCCAGTGTGCCGCGGGCCTCACGCGAGCCCACCACCATTTTTATTTTGATCAGTTCGTGGTCGTTCAGGGCCCGGTCCAGTTCTGCGAGCACGCCCTCGGTGAGGCCGTTACCGGCGATGGTGACAACCGGTTTCAGCTTGTGTCCGATCGCTCGCAGCTGTTTGATATCCCAACTTGCTTTCTTGCTCATAGTGTTTCCAAGGTACAATGGTCGGCACTGATCCTAACTTATCAAGTGGTTGCAGCACCAGAGTGGGGCGCCTGTTCTACGCCAGTCTACACAAGCCACCCTGACCACGAAACCCGTATCGCAGTGACCGACAATGGCGAAAAAAAGATCCTCCAGCAAAGCCTGGTTGAAAGAACACCGGGACGACCCCTACGTGCAACAGGCCCAGCGCGAGGGTTACCGTTCGCGCGCCTGTTACAAGCTACTGGAGTTACAGGACAAGGACCGGCTTATCCGTCCCGCCATGACGGTGCTGGACCTGGGCAGTGCGCCGGGAGGCTGGTCCCAGGTGGCGGTAGAACTGGTGGGGCACAAGGGTCGGGTGATCGCCTCGGATATACTGCACATGGACAGCCTGGCCGGCGTGGAGTTTATCCGCGGAGATTTCACTGAGGACCAGGCCTTTGAGCTAATCCTTACGGCCATCGGGGATAAGCCGGTGGATCTGGTGATTTCCGATATGTCGCCGAATATCAGTGGATTGAGCGCCGCTGATCAACCCCGGTCTATTTACCTGGTGGAACTGGCACTGGATATGGCGCGGCGGGTTTTGGCCCCCGGCGGGTCATTTGTGGCCAAAGTGTTTCAGGGGAGTGGCTTTGAAGATGTGTTTCGTGATACCAGAAGCTCTTTTGCAAAAGTGTTGACGCGTAAACCCAAAGCTTCCAGGCCCCGTTCCCGTGAGGTATACCTGGTAGCGAAGGACTTTAAGGGGACCTGACCCGTATTTAAGTACTATCGGGTAGGGAGCTTAATTTCCGCTGCCTGGTACCAGCGGGGCACACAGTCTCACTATAAGTAAGCGACCCAGGTCTGATTCCAGATTGCCCTTGAAATATGGAGAGATCGCCCCAAATGTAGTAGATTGGCTATAATTTGAGGAGCAAGAGGCTGTCACACCTATTCCGGCCCACTGTGTGAGGGGCGGAGCTGACTAGGGAAACCTGCCGGGGACCCTGAGCGAGGTAACGGCATTGAATGATATGGTAAAAAATTTATTGCTTTGGCTGGTGATAGCCGCTGTCCTGTTGTCTGTTTTCAACAACTTCAACATGCAAGATTCCACGGAACAGGTCGGTTATTCCGAGCTTATCCAGGAAATTCAGCGCGACCAGGTCAAAAAGGTGGTGGTGGACGGACTGACCATCTCCGGGGAGCGTTACGATGGGTCCCATTTTGAGACTATCCGCCCCATGGTGGAAGATCCCAAACTGATCGATGATCTGCTGGCACACAAGGTTGAGGTGGAGGGGCGCAAGCCGGAGCAGCAGAGCGTGTGGACCCAGTTGCTGGTAGCCAGCTTCCCCATTTTGATTATTATCGCTGTCTTTATGTTTTTTATGCGCCAGATGCAGGGTGGTGGTGGCGGTCGTGGCGGCCCCATGAGTTTTGGCAAGAGCAAGGCCAAGCTGTTGGGCGAAGACCAGATTTCTACCACCTTTGCTGATGTGGCGGGTGTGGATGAGGCCAAGGAAGACGTAAAAGAGCTGGTTGATTTCCTGCGCGACCCCAGCAGGTTCCAGAAACTCGGCGGACGAATACCCCGGGGCGTACTGATGGTGGGTCAGCCCGGTACCGGTAAGACCTTGCTGGCCAGGGCGATAGCGGGCGAGGCCAAGGTGCCTTTCTTCTCTATTTCCGGTTCCGACTTTGTTGAGATGTTTGTAGGCGTGGGTGCCTCCCGCGTGCGGGACATGTTCGAGCAGGCCAAGAAGCAGGCCCCCTGTATCATATTTATCGATGAGATTGACGCGGTAGGCCGGCACCGTGGCGCCGGCCTGGGTGGTGGTCACGACGAGCGGGAGCAGACGCTCAACCAGTTGCTGGTGGAAATGGACGGTTTTGAGGCTAATGACGGCGTCATTGTTATTGCCGCCACCAACCGTCCGGATGTGCTGGACCCGGCTTTGCTGCGTCCTGGCCGCTTCGATCGCCAGGTGGTGGTGAGTCTGCCGGATATCCGCGGACGCGAGCAAATCCTTAAAGTACATATGCGCAAGGTGCCGCTGTCGGAGGATGTGGAGTCGGCCAAGATCGCGCGCGGCACACCGGGTTTTTCCGGCGCTGACCTGGCCAACCTGGTGAATGAGGCGGCGTTATTTGCCGCCAGGTCGAATGTTCGCACAGTTTGCATGAACCACTTTGAGTTGGCCAAGGACAAGATCATGATGGGCGCCGAGCGCAAATCCATGGTGATGTCCGAGGACGAGAAGCGCAACACCGCCTATCACGAGTCGGGGCATGCGATTGTCGGTCGCCTGATGCCCGAGCACGACCCGGTGTACAAGGTGAGTATCATTCCACGGGGTCGCGCCCTGGGTGTGACCATGTTCCTGCCTGAAGAAGATCGCTACAGCCACAGCCGCCGATATATCAACAGCCAGATCTGCAGCCTGTTTGGCGGGCGTATCGCAGAGGAGATGACCCTGGGCAAGGATGGCGTGACCACCGGGGCTTCAAATGATATCCAGCGGGCCACGGAGATTGCCCGCAAAATGGTGACCCAGTGGGGCTTGTCGGACAAAATGGGACCCCTGATGTACGACGAGGGAACCGAGGAGATTTTCCTGGGCCGTAGCGTCGCGCAGCATCACAACAGCCTTTCCGGTGAAACAGCCAAGCAAATTGACCAGGAAGTGCGGCGTATCATTGATGAATGCTACACCGGCGCCCGGAAAATTCTGGACGAAAATGTCGACAAGCTGCATGCGATGGCGCAGGCCTTGATGCTTTACGAGACGATTGATTCCGATCAGATCGACGACATCATGGCGGGGCGTGAGCCCCGTGAGCCCAGCGACTGGGGTGATACCAGCGACGGCGACAGCCCCGAGCCCGACGCCTCGGCCGACCAGAAGGACTCACAGAGCCCTATTGGTGGACCAGCCGGCGAGCACTGATCCAGCCCTGCCCCCACGGCGACCCTTGGCTCTTCCTGAAAAATCTGGCGTTCCGGTGCTTAGCTGCGCCGGGCGCAGCCTGGATTTGACCCACCCGATCATCATGGGTGTTATCAATACCACCCCGGATTCCTTTGCCGATGGTGGCACCCTGTATCGTGGGTCACAACTCGACGTTGAGCTGGGCCTGGTTCGTGCCAGTGATATGGTGATGCAAGGCGCCGCTATTCTGGATATCGGCGGTGAGTCCACCCGACCCGGCGCCGCGCCGGTAGCACCGGCTGAAGAAATGGACCGGGTACTGCCACTGGTAGAGCGCATTGCCGCCGAACTCGAGGTGGTTATTTCGGTTGATACCAGTGCGCCGGCGCTGATGACAGAGGCAGCCCGCGCCGGCGCCGGCCTGTTGAATGATGTGCGTGCCTTGGCTGGTGAGGGTGCCCTGGAGGCGGCCGCCGCCACCGGTTTACCCGTTTGCCTGATGCATATGCGCGGCGATCCCGGTACCATGCAGACCGCGCCAGATTATACCGATGTGGTGTGCGAGGTCAGTGAGTTTTTACAGCGCAGGATTAGCGCCTGTGAAACCCACGGCATTAGCCGGGAGCGCTTGCTGCTGGATCCCGGATTTGGCTTTGGTAAGTCAGTGGAACACAATCTACTACTGCTACAGGGACTACCCTCTCTGGTGGCATTGGGTTTGCCGGTTTTGGTGGGACTATCACGCAAGTCCCTGATAGGTAAGATGCTAGGCCGCGATGTGGCGCAGCGCCTGCCGGCCAGCCTGGGTCTGGCGGTGTTGGCGGTGGAGCGTGGTGCTGCGATCATAAGGACACACGACGTTGCCGCCACCGCAGATGCGGTGGCGATGTGGGTGGCATTGAACGAGTTGGGGGATAAATGACTAAACGTTATTTTGGCACGGACGGGATTCGTGGTCTGGTGGGAGAATCACCGATTACTCCGGACTTCATGCTTAAACTGGGCTGGGCCAGTGGTCGCGTTTTCGCCCGGGAGTCGGCTGAAGATGGCCGCTGCCTGGTCATTATTGGCAAGGATACCCGGGTCTCCGGTTACATGTTCGAATCCGCCCTGGAGGCGGGTTTGGTCGCCGCCGGGGTGGATGTGAAATTGCTGGGGCCCATGCCGACACCGGCCGTGGCGTTGATGACGCGCACGCACAATGCGGTGGCCGGCATTGTTATCAGTGCCTCACATAATCCCTTTTATGACAATGGCATCAAGTTTTTTGGCGCCAGTGGTTCCAAGTTGCCGGACGAGATTGAACACGCTATTGAAGCCGAGTTGGAACTGGAACTCACGACGGTGCAATCGGCGGATATCGGTAAGGTGCTGCGGGTGGTGGATGCCGCCGGGCGTTATATCGAATTCTGCAAGTCCACCGTGCCGGAAGGTTTTAGCCTGCGCGGTCTGCGTATCGCGGTTGATTGCGCCCATGGCGCCACCTATCACATCGCACCGAGTGTGCTCAGTGAGCTCGGCGCCGAGGTGATCAGCATGGGTGTGCAACCGGACGGTTTTAATATCAATGAAGGTGTTGGTTCCACCGATATGTCCGCGTTGTCACAACTGGTTACCGAACATGATGCACACCTAGGCATTGCCTACGACGGTGATGGCGACAGGGTGCTGTTGGTGGACGCGGCGGGAGAGTTGGTGGATGGGGATGAGTTGGTCTATATCATCGCCATGCACCGCCTGGCCGCGGGGACCAGTGACGCCGGTGTGGTGGGCACCCAGATGTCTAATCTGGGTCTGGAGCTGGCGTTGCGAGAGGCGGGTTTGCAGTTGGCCCGGGCACAGGTGGGCGATCGCTATGTCAAAGCGCTGATGGAAACTAATAACTGGTCTTTGGGAGGTGAATCCTCTGGGCATATCATCTGCTCCGATGTGACCACTACCGGGGATGGTATTGTCGCTTCCCTGCAAGTGCTGATGGCGCTTAAGGCCGCGGACGGAGATCTGGCCGTGTTGCGCTCGGGCATGAAGAAATTTCCCCAGGTCATGATCAATGTCACCGTGAGCGGCAAGGTTGAACTGGCCAATTATCCGGAAGTTGCCACCGCGGTGGCGGCTGTAGAGCGGCAGTTGGGCGAACGGGGCAGGGTATTGTTGCGCCCCTCCGGGACAGAACCCAAGGTGAGAGTGATGGTAGAGGGCGAAAATGCCGAGGAAGTCCAGTCCCTCTGCACAGAACTGGCACAAGAGGTGGAAAGGGTCCTCGCCTGAAGGGATGCCGCGCGCCTTGTAACTGAGCACTATCTTGGGTAAGATTGCGGCCGCTTTTTTCACCGGGTGGGGTGCTTGGTATGCGTCGAGGACTGGTGGTAGGTAACTGGAAGATGCATGGCTCTCGGGCCAGTGTTGATGCATTACTCGGTAGTCTGCTTCGCGCAGACGCCGCGCAGGGGGCTGAGGCTGCCGTTTGTCCCACGTATGTGCATTTGGCGCAGGCGCTGGGTCTTTGCGCTGGATCCTCTCTTGCGGTTGGGGCCCAGGATTGCAGCCACATGCAGTCCGGGGCATACACGGGAGAGGTTGCGGCCGAGATGCTGGCCGAGTTGGGTTGCCGTTGGGTCATTCTGGGACACTCAGAGCGACGCCAATACCACGGTGAGTCGGATGATCTGGTGGCCGCCAAGCTGGCAGCCGCGGTAGAGGCAGGATTGCAGCCCATCGTCTGTGTCGGTGAAACCCGCGAACAGCGGGAAGCGGGCGAAGCGGAAGCGGTGGTCGCCGCACAGTTGCAAGGTGCCCTGGCGGACCAGGCAGACCTGGTGGCGCTGGTAGTGGCTTACGAGCCAGTATGGGCGATTGGTACCGGTCTTACGGCCACGTCGGAACAGGCTCAGGATATGCACGCATTTATCCGTGGTTGCCTGGTCGATATTGATGCAGTGGATGCGGCTGCGATCCGCCTGTTGTACGGCGGTAGTGTAAAGGCCACCAATGCGGCGCAATTATTTGCGCAGCCCGATATCGACGGGGCGTTGGTAGGTGGTGCTGCACTGGTCGCCGAGGAGTTTCAGGCGATTATTGACGCTGCTGCGGCAGCGGCACAATGACATAGAGAATGAGGTTGTCCCCCGGAGGGACTGGAAGGATATGGAACAGATTATTTTGATTGTCCACCTGATTGTAGCGCTGGCTATTATTGGTCTGATCATGCTGCAGCAGGGTAAAGGAGCCGATATGGGCGCCTCTTTCGGTGCTGGTGGCTCGCAGACATTGTTTGGCTCTGATGGTAGCGGTAACGTGCTGACCCGCGCTACGTCCTGGTTGGTGGTGCTGTTCTTTGCCAGCAGCTTCAGCCTGGCACTATTGGCCAACCAGAAGTCGAAGCCGGTGAACGAACTGGACCTGGAACTCCCTGCGGCGGCGGTACAGACGCCGGTGCAGACGGTAGCAGAAGAAGAATTGCCGGTGCTGGAAGAAGAGGTGCCGATGGCCACCGGGCCTGCGGAGGATGACCTTCCCAACCTGGATTAAACGAACAACGACTTTGCCGAAGTGGTGGAATTGGTAGACACGCCATCTTGAGGGGGTGGTGAGCTATGCTCGTGCGGGTTCAAGTCCCGCCTTCGGCACCATAATTATTATTTATAAATGACATTTACTGCAGGTGAAAGTGTGTGCTCCCCCGCTGCTTGCGCGCATTACCTGGCACGCAGTGAATCCAAGCTCTCCTGGCCGTTTTTATGATGTCTCCAAACTGGGTGCACTGCGCTTCTTCCGAGGGCACTGTGAGTCTTTCGAGGGGATGCCCACCTTTGGGGAGTTCGAGGTCGAAAATTAGTAGGTTTTTCGGCTTGTGGGCAGTTGACCCGGGTGGGGTCGATACCTATAATGCACAGCCTCGAATTTGGGCCGGTATGACGAGAACGGTTCAGCGTGAAGTGCCAAGGGGCCTTTCACAATCGAGGAAGTTTTGATGCGGGGTGGAGCAGTCTGGTAGCTCGTCGGGCTCATAACCCGAAGGTCGTCGGTTCAAATCCGGCCCCCGCTACCAAATCTAGCGAGAGGTACCTTGTAGAGAGACGCCCGACGGGCTCGCTCTCTGCCTCGGGCCGGCGTAGCCGGGCGAAGGTAATCGGTTCAAATCCGGCCCCCGCTACCAATTACGTTTTGCCTGCTGCGGATATCATAGGTAAAACGATGTTGAAAAAGCCCCTTTTTAGGGGCTTTTTCGTACGTGGAGAAAAAATCCGCCTGTGGCGACTAAAGAGCAGCAGATTACAGACATGCTGGAAACCACCATCGAGGCACTGGGTTTCGATTTGTGGGGCGTGGAGTACCTGTCTCAGGGCAGGCACACTCTGGTGCGGATCTATATAGATGCTGACAAGGGCGTTGGCGTCGACGACTGTGCGGCAGTCAGTGTGCAGGTGGGCAGTGTGTTCGACGTGGAGGACCCGATTACCGGAGAGTACACGCTGGAAGTGTCTTCCCCCGGGATGGATCGCTTGTTGTTCAAGCTGGATCAATACGCCGACTATGTTGGCGAACAGGTAGAATTGCGCTTGCGCAGTGCCTTTGAGGGGCGCCGTAAGTTCAAAGGTGTTTTAAAAGGAATAGAAAGTGAGGATGTCGTGATTCAGGTAGACGATCACGAATATCTGTTACCCCACAGCGCAATTGAAAAAGCGCGTGTACAACCCCGTATTTGATGGTGGCAGGCGAGGCTTGAGATGACAAAAGAAATTCTGTTGGTGGCGGAGGCGGTCTCCAATGAGAAGGGAGTGCCCGAGGACATCATCTTCGAAGCGATAGAGCTGGCGTTGGCAACGGCGACCAAGAAGCGGTACGACGAAGAGGCGGATATTCAGGTCGCTATCGACCGGGAGAGCGGGGACTATGTCTCCACCCGGCGCTGGCTGGTTGTTCCCGATGACGAAATGGCCTTGCTGGGTACTCAATTCACCACCGAAGAGGCGTTGGAACAGGACCCCGACCTGAAGCCCGGTGATATCTATGAAGAGCAGGTGGAAAACATCGGCTTTGGTCGTATTGCCGCGCAAACTGCCAAGCAAGTCATTGTACAGCGCGTGCGCGATGCCGAGCGCGCCCAGGTTGCTGATCTGTACGTGGATCGAGTCGGAGACCTGGTGGCGGGCACTGTTAAGAAAGTGACCCGTGACAATGTCATCGTGGATCTGGGTGGCAACGCCGAAGGCCTGCTGCCCCGCGAGCAGTTGGTGGGGCGCGAGACCTTCCGGGTGAATGACCGGGTGCGCGCCATCCTCCAGGAAATCAGCACAGAGGCTCGTGGCCCGCAGCTGATTTTGAGCCGTTCCTGCCCGGAAATGCTGATTGAGTTATTCAAGATAGAAGTGCCGGAGATTTCTGAAGAAGTCATCCAGATCCGCGCTGCGGCCCGTGATCCCGGTTCGCGCGCAAAAATCGCCGTGAAGACCAACGATCAGCGTATTGACCCGGTAGGCGCCTGTGTCGGTATGCGTGGTTCCAGGGTGCAGGCCGTCTCCAATGAACTGGACAACGAGCGTGTGGATATCGTGCTGTGGGATGATAACCCGGCACAACTGGTAATCAATGCCATGGCCCCGGCTGAAGTTGAGTCCATTGTGGTGGATGAAGATAGCAACACGATGGATGTGGCTGTATCCGAAGATAACCTGGCGCAGGCTATTGGCCGCAGTGGCCAGAATGTGCGTCTGGCCAGTGAGCTGACCCAGTGGACCATCAATGTCATGAGTCTGGAGGAGGCCGCCGATAAACACGAAGCGGAGTCCGGGCAGGTTATACAAGTCTTCGTCGAGCACCTCGATGTGGACGAGGATGTGGCTGAGATTCTGGTAGAGGAAGGCTTTGCCACCCTGGAAGAAGTGGCCTACGTGCCGTTGGAAGAGATGATGTCCATAGATGGTTTTGACGAGGATATCGCCGAGGAGTTGCGCGCCCGTGCCAAGGATGCGCTACTGACCCAGGCTATTGCTTCCGAAGAAAAATTGGGCGAGCACGAGCCGGCCGAGGATCTGCTGACCATGGACGGCATGGACCAGCATCTGGCGTTTATTCTGGCTAGCCGCGAGATTATTACCATGGAAGATCTGGCGGAACAGGGAGTTGCGGATCTGATGGATATCCCGGATATGACTGAAGAACGTGCGGGTGAGTTGATTATGACCGCAAGAGCGCCCTGGTTTGCCGAGGCAGAAGAGGAAGTCTGAACCGCAAGGTTTTTGATGGTACCAAGGAGATTATTGAATGGCGCAGGTGACAGTACAGCAGCTCGCAGAGGTGGTGGGTGCATCCCCTGAGCGTCTGCTAACGCAGATGAAAGAAGCGGGTTTGCCCCACTTGGAAGCAGCCGAGGCTGTGTCCGATGAGGACAAGCAGACACTGCTGACCTATTTGAAGCGAAGCCATGGTGAGTCGACTGACGCTCCCAGGCGCATAACGCTGAAGCGCAAGACCCTCAGTACCCTGCGCACTCCCGGGTCGCAAGGCAGGAAGACGGTCAACGTGGAAGTGCGCAAGAAACGCACCTATGTCAAGCGCGAGCCCGAGGAACTGGTAGTTGAAGCAGCGGAACCAGAAGCGGTAGCAGTGGCTGAAGCGGCCGCAGAAGCGGCAGCGGCAGCGGCTGCCGAGGCGGCTGTGGCAGAGGCGGCGGCAGAGGTGGTGGCAGCTGAAGCGGCTGCCGGTGCAGAGACGTCGGCTGAAGTGGCAGCGGCGGCTGAGCCTGCGGTAGAAGAGGACCTGGCAAATCTCGATCCGGAAGTCCTGCGCCAGCGGGCGGCGGCACGTCGACAGCTCAAGGATGCCGAGGAAGCAGCGGCCCGACAGGCAGCTGTCGCGGCGCGCAAGGCAGCGGAAGAGCAACAGCAGGCCTCCGCAGTAGAAGCGAAGGCTCAGCAAAAACCCGCCGGGCAAGTGACCGAAAAAGCCAGGGAAGGTGTGAAGCGCCCGAAACGTCTGCACGATGCCCCCACGACGACAGAAGATCAGCGCCGCAAACAGCGTGCCAAGCTGGGTCGCAACGCGCCTGCGGGTCGTGGCAAGCAGCGTGGCCACAACCTGTCCCTGTCGGACCTGGAATCAGCGGAATCCGGTCTGGGCCGTCGCCGTGGCGGACGCAAGAAGATGCGGGCGACTCACGCGGAACACTCCAAGCATGGTTTTGAATTGCCCACCGAAAAGAAGACGCAAGAAGTTGAGTTGGCCGACTTGGTTTCCGTGTCCGAGCTGGCTCAGCAGATGGCCATCAAGTCCGGTGCCGTCATCAAGGAACTGATGAAACTGGGCGTGATGGCCACCATCAACCAGATGATCGACCAGGATACCGCCACACTGGTGGTGGAAGAACTGGGTCACACGGTCAAGTTGGTCAGCGCGGATGCGCTGGAAGAGAAGCTGGAAGAGACCCTGGCGCAGCACGAGGGAAGCGAGGAGCCGCGGGCGCCAGTGGTGACCGTGATGGGTCACGTGGACCATGGCAAGACCTCATTGCTGGATTACATTCGCAATAGCCGGGTCGCCTCTGGTGAGGCTGGCGGCATCACCCAGCATATCGGTGCTTACCATGTGAAAACCGACCACGGCATGATTTCATTCCTGGACACTCCGGGGCACGCGGCATTTACCGCCATGCGAGCCCGCGGCGCCAAGAGTACTGATATTGTGATTCTGGTGGTGGCCGCTGATGACGGCGTCATGCCCCAGACAGAGGAAGCCGTACAACACGCCAAGGCAGCGGGTGTGCCGTTGATCGTTGCGGTTAACAAGATGGATAAGGAAGGCGCTGATCCCGAGCGGGTCAAGAACGAGCTGTCAGCCAAGGAAGTCATCCCGGAGGACTGGGGTGGTGACACGCAGTTTATCAACGTCTCCGCCCACACCGGTGAAGGTGTCAGCGAATTGCTTGACGCGGTACTGCTGCAAGCGGAATTGTTGGAACTGACCGCGGCCAGAGATGTGCCGGCACAGGGTACGGTCATCGAATCCCGCCTGGACAAGGGGCGTGGTCCGGTCGCTTCCCTGCTGATCCAGAGCGGCACGCTGCGCAAAGGTGATATCGTTCTTGCCGGCCTGCAATTTGGCCGTGTGCGCGCCATGCTGGACGAAAATGGCCAGCCGCTGGATGCAGCCGGCCCCAGTATCCCGGTGGAAATCCTCGGGCTGGACGGCACCCCCGCAGCCGGAGATCTGTTCGCTGTGGTAGAGAGCGAGAAACGCGCGCGGGAAGTGGCGGATTTCCGCCAGGAAAAAACCCGCGAAAGCAAAATGCAACGCCAGCATGCGGCCAAACTGGATAATATGTTCGAGAGCATGACTGCCGGTGAGAAGAGCACCCTCAACCTGGTGGTCAAGGCCGATGTACGCGGCTCACTGGAAGCTATCCAGGGCGCACTGCTGGACCTGGGCAATGAAGAGGTACAGGTCAATATCGTGTCCAGCGGCGTCGGCGGTATCACCGAGACAGATGTCAACCTGGCCGTGACCTCGAATGCCGTTATCTTCGGGTTCAATGTGCGGGCGGATAACTCGGCGCGCCGCCTGGTGGAGGCCGAGGGTGTCGATCTGCGCTACTACAATGTTATTTACGATGTGATCGACGATGTGAAACAGGCCCTTACCGGCATGTTGGCGCCGGAACTGCGTGAAGAAATCGTCGGTATCGCCGAGGTGCGTGACGTATTCCGTTCACCGAAGTTTGGCCAGATCGCCGGCTGCATGGTGATCGAGGGCACCGTTTATCGCGCCAAGCCCATCCGCGTATTGCGCGACAATGTGGTGATCTATCAGGGCGAACTGGAATCCCTGCGCCGTTTCAAGGACGACGCCAATGAGGTTCGCAACGGTACCGAGTGCGGTATCGGGGTCAAGAACTACACCGACGTAAAAGTGGGTGACCAGATTGAGGTATACGAGGTCCGGGAGATTGCCCGCACCTTGTAAGGGATACCAGGATGGCGAAGGAATACAACCGTAGCCAGCGAGTGGCTGATTATCTGCAGCGCGAGCTGGCGACCCTGATCCAGCGCGAAGTGCGCGATCCCCGGGTGGGTATGATCAATATTACCGGGGTTAATGTCAGCAGGGATCTCGGCTATGCCAAGGTCTACTATACCGTGCTGGGCAGTGATTCCGGGGAAGAGGCCAGTGAGTCTACCGAAGTCCTCAACAAGGCCGCGGGCTTTTTGCGCAGTCAGTTATCCCGCGACAGCAGTATGCGCAGACTGCCCCAGTTGCGCTTTTATTTTGACAGTAGTGTGGGCCGGGGTCGCCATATGGAAGACCTGATTCGCAAGGCCGCGGACGCGGACCGGGAGTTGGGACTGCGCGGTGATGAGCCCGACGATGAACCCGGCGAGGCACACTAGGTGGCCAGACGTCGCCGCGGCCGCCCCATTGACGGCATTTTGATCCTGGACAAGCCCCTGGGGGTGAGTTCCAACCGGGCCTTGCAAATGGTCAAGCGCTTGTATGGCGCCGCCAAGGCAGGTCATACGGGCAGCCTGGATCCGCTGGCGACCGGGGTTTTGCCTCTGTGTTTTGGCGAAGCCACCAAATTTTCCCGGTTTTTGCTGGATGCGGACAAGGCCTACCAGAGCACTTTCGTGCTGGGTGTGGCGACGGCTACCGGCGACGCTGAGGGTGAGGTATTGGAGACGTCCAATGCCTCTCATATCATCGAGGCCGATGTGTCCCGGGCGCTGGCGGCGTTTCGGGGTGAAATCGAGCAGGTGCCCTCCATGTTCTCGGCGATCAAACAGAATGGCCAGCCTCTGTACAAGCTGGCGCGCCAGGGCATAGAAGTACAACGCAAGGCCCGTAAAGTGGTCATAAAACACCTGGAACTGCGTGCTTATAGAGGTGGCGACAGACCCGAGGTGGATATCTATCTCGAGTGCAGCAAGGGCACGTATGTGCGTTCCATTGCAGAGGATCTGGGCAGGGCGCTGGGCTGTGGGGCTCATGTGAGTGCTCTGCGACGTACCAGGGCCGGCCCCTTTAGTATTGAAGGTAGCGTCGGTATAGCGGCGCTGGAGGCTCTGAAGAGCAACGAGCGGATGGCTGAAATGGATGCCCTGCTGTTGTCGGCTGATACCGCCCTGGGTGGTTTGCCGCTGGTCCGGCTCACTGAGTCGGGTGGATATTACATCCGCCAGGGGCAACCGGTACAGGTGCCAAATGCGCCCAGTGATGGTATGGTGCGCGTCGCCCTGGAAACCGGTGAGTTTCTGGGCATTGGAGAGATATTGGACGATGGGCGCGTGGCGCCGCGTCGACTGATAGTCGCCGCGAGGTGACACGAACCTGTCTGTAAATCTGCACGGACAGGCTCTTATTATTAACGAAGGGTAGGTAACTACCTGAGGCAGGTTAAACATGAGGAAATCAACATGGCTTTAAACGCTGAACGTAAAGCAGAAATCGTAAAAGATTATCAGGTAGGTGAAGGCGACACGGGTTCCCCGGAAGTACAGGTAGCGCTGCTGACCGCAAATATTGAGCAGTTGCAGGGACACTTTAAGTCGCACAAGCATGACCATCACTCCCGTCGCGGCTTGATCCGCATGGTAAACCAGCGCCGTAAGCTGCTGGACTACCTGAAGCGCAAAGATGTCTCGCGCTATGGACAGTTGATCAAGCGACTGGGTCTGCGTCGATAAGCATCACCACGTAGCGGGACATAGGGTCCCGCTAGTCATATAAAGAATTGGAGAAAAATTGTGAATCCAGTAACTAAATCATTCCAGTACGGTGGCCAGACAGTCACTCTGGAGACCGGTCGTATCGCCAGACAGGCGAGCGGAGCGGTTCTGGTAACCGTTGAAAACACCTCAATATTGTGCACCGTGGTTGCGGAAAAAAAGGCCCGCGAAGGCCGTGATTTCTTCCCGTTGGCGGTCCACTACACTGAAAAAAGATACGCTGTCGGGAAAATCCCCGGAGGCTTCTTCAAGCGTGAAGCGCGACCCAGTGAGAAAGAGACACTGACTTCCCGCCTGATCGACCGTCCCATTCGCCCGCTGTTTCCCAAGGGCTTTATGAATGAGGTGCAGGTAATCTTAACCGTCATGTCCGCGGACAAGCACATCGACCCGGATATCCCCGCGATGATCGGCGCGTCCGCGGCGCTGGCCATTTCAGGCTGCCCCTTCAATGGCCCCATCGGTGGCGCGCGGGTTGGCTTTAATGAAGCGCAGGGCTATATGCTCAACCCCACTTACGAGCAGCTGACCGATAGCAAGCTGAACATGGTAGTGGCCGGTACCGAAGGCGCCGTGTTGATGGTTGAATCCGAGGCGCAGGAACTGTCTGAAGACCAGATGCTGGGTGCGGTGTTGTACGCCCACCAGGAGATGCAGGTTGTTATCCAGGCGATCAACGAACTGGTCGCTGAAGCCGGCAAGCCCAGCTGGGGCTGGGAGGCGCCCGCTGTGGATGCGCAGCTGCTGGCCGCAGTGGAAGCAAATGCCAAAGAAGGCCTGGGTGAAGCCTATCGCATCACCGAAAAAGCGTCCCGCTATGAGCGCGTCGGTGAAGTCCGCAAGGCCTGCGTTGAAGCGCTGGTGGTTGAAGGCGGCCCCTCCGTTGATGCAGTGAAAGACATCTTCAAGGGTGTAGAGAAAAACCTGGTGCGCAAGCGCATCCTGGCCGGCGAGCCACGCATTGATGGCCGTGACGGCCGCACCGTGCGCCAGATCGCCTGTGAAGTCGACATTCTGGCCAAAGTGCATGGTTCCGCCCTGTTCACCCGCGGCGAGACCCAGGCTATCTGCACTGTGACCCTGGGCTCTTCCCGTGACTCACAGATTATCGATGCGCTGGAAGGTGAGCGTCGCGACCCGTTCATGCTGCACTACAACTTCCCTCCCTACTCGGTAGGCGAGGCCGGTCGTGTTGGTTTTACCAACCGTCGTGAAATCGGCCACGGCCGCCTGGCCCGTCGCGGTTTGGCCGCGGTGCTGCCGGATTCGGAAGAATTTCCCTACACAATACGTGTGGTTTCCGAAATCACCGAGTCTAACGGTTCCAGCTCCATGGCTTCCGTGTGTGGCGGTTCCCTGGCCCTGATGGCGGCGGGCGTACCCTTGAGTGCCCCGGTAGCGGGTATTGCCATGGGCCTGGTGAAGGACGGTAACCAGTTTGCGGTGCTTACCGATATTCTGGGTGATGAGGATCACCTGGGCGACATGGACTTCAAGGTGGCCGGTACTGCCGAGGGTATTACCGCCCTGCAGATGGACATCAAAATTGAAGGCATCAACGAGCAGATCATGCAGATCGCCCTGGAACAGGCACAGCAGGCGCGCCTGCACATCCTGGGCCAGATGAATGAAGTGTTGGCAGAGCCCCGTAAGATCACTTCCGAAAATGCGCCCAGCATGATGACGCTGAAGGTCGATTCCGACAAGATTCGCGACATCATTGGTAAGGGCGGCGCGACTATCCGTTCCATCACTGAGCAGTCCGGCGCGACCGTCGATATCGATGACGACGGCACCGTGCGTATCTTCGGTCCGGACCAGGCTTCACGCGATGCGGCGGTGGCCATGGTCGAAGAGATCACGGCTGAAGCGGAGATCGGTGCGGTTTATACCGGGACTGTTGCCCGTATCGTGGACTTTGGCGCTTTCATCAATATCCTGCCGGGCAAGGACGGCCTGGTACATATTTCCCAGATCGCCAACGAGCGTGTAGAGAATGTGACAGACTACCTCAAAGAAGGTGAGGAAGTGCGCGTCAAGGTACTGGACGTGGACCAGCGCGGTCGCATCAAGCTCTCTATCAAGGAGTTGCTGGAAGATGAGGCTCCCGCTCCCGCTGAAGAAGCACCGGTACAGGAGGCTGCTGAGTAAGCCTGCGCTGTTCAGACAGACCCCACTGCAAAGGGATGCGCCGCAAGGCGTATCCCTTTTTTAATGGTTGCGGGGAATCGGCTGTGCCCTGAAACGACAAAAGCAGCGGTGCCAGTGAGGCATCCGCTGCTTTTTATGCTCCGGGCTTATTGGCCCGAGGAGTCAGACAGCCACGACACTATTGGCACATGGACCCTTCTGGCCCTCGCCTACTTCGAATTCTACTGCCTGGCCGTCATTGAGAGTGGCAAAACCGCCGCCGCTCTGGATTTCTGAATGATGTACGAAAAGATCCTTACCGCCATCTTCCGGCGTGATGAAACCATAACCTTTATCCGCATTGAACCACTTAACTGTACCTTTACTCATACTTTCCTCTTTTACTCAATATCTCGTTATTCGCAGGATTCTGCGCCGCCATTATACCCTCCAAACCGTCCTATAGTGCAAATGCCGGATATGGGCCTCTTGGCGAACTTGGGCAGAGCCTGCTCAAAATGTCAGGTAGGTAGCATATGTTCCGCTGCACAGTGCGCATGGAGCCACTTTTGGTTGGACCCCCACCACGCCCTTGAGTGGCTCCATGCGAACCGCACAGCTACCAAGCGCCATCCGGCCAGAGCCGCCGATCAAAGCTATCCGGGCCGGTTGGCCACCAGGTTTTCCACCACCGAGGGATCCGCCAGCGTACTGGTATCGCCCAGGCTGTCCAACTCGTTCTCGGCTATCTTGCGCAGGATGCGGCGCATGATCTTGCCGGAGCGGGTCTTG
>QNFR01000039.1 GCA_003646405.1 Gammaproteobacteria bacterium | reverse complement strand
GTGAGTTGTAGCCGCCTTTGGCAATGGCCCTGGCGCCGTAGGTAAGGCGGGTGCCGCCTTCCAGGTATTTTATTGTCTCTGAATGATGCTTCCAGCGCTGGAACTCCTCGTAAGGACTCATATGTGGGTTGCTGTAGTTGAGGTCGGCGATCAGGCCGATATACACCTCGTTGTTCTCGGCGTGGTACATGAAAGCCCCGCCGCCGGTGCCGCTTTCATAGAGAGGCCAGCCCAGGCCGTGAATGACCAGGCCTTCCTCGTGTTTTTCCGGAGATATTTCCCATATTTCCTTGATGCCGATACCGTAGTGCTGGGGGTCTTTACCCGCATCCAGTGAAAATTTATCGATCAGCTGTTTACCCAGGTGGCCGCGGCAACCTTCGGCAAACAGCGTGTATTTCGCGTGCAGTTCCATGCCTGGCATATAGCTGTCTTTGTGTTCGCCGCTGGCGCTGACACCCATATCACCGGTGGCGATGCCCTTGACCCGCCCGTCTTCGTGGTAGAGGACTTCCGCTGCGGCAAAGCCAGGGTAAACGTCCACGCCCATGCCCTCGGCCTGCTCGGCCAGCCAGCGACAAACATTGCCCATGGAGACTATGTAGTTGCCCCCATTATGAGTGGGCTTGGGGATGCAAAAGTTGGGTAGCTTGATGGCGCTCTTGTTGCTCAGATAAAAGAAAAAGCGGTCGCTTTTTACCGCGGTTTTTACCGGGGCGCCCATTTCCCGCCAGTTGGGAAAGAGTTCATCCAGGGCCCGTGGCTCCAGCACTGCACCGGACAGGATGTGGGCCCCTACCTCGGAACCTTTTTCCACGACACAAACGGTGACTTCCTGTTCTTTCTCCTGGGCCAACTGCATGATACGACAGGCGGCGGACAGGCCCGCAGGGCCGGCGCCGACGATCACAACATCAAATTCCATAGATTCACGTTCCACAGGGATATCCTCTTGTAACTGTCAGGGAGTCAAGCATCATCGGCACCTGCCGATAGCAGGCGGCAAGTATATAATTTCTAACGATTAAAGACTATAAACCGAATGAATGGACAAAACCTTGATATAGCTCATTGGGGTAGGTGTTCTGCCGCGAATGGCTATTGACCCGGCGACTGTTTGGCGGCAAGATACCTCGCCGAACTAAAGTGGGTATAGCTGTCAATTGCAGCTAACACCCATGAAACTCATCTGAAATAATCTATGGAGCCCCCATGAAGGTACTTGTTGCCGTTAAGCGCGTCGTTGACTACAACGTCAAGGTTCGCGCCAAAGCCGATGGTAGTGATGTTGATTTGAATAACGTCAAAATGGCCATCAATCCTTTCTGTGAAATCGCTGTTGAAGAAGCTGTACGCCTCAAGGAAGCAGGCGTTGCCACAGAGGTGATTGCCGTCTCCGTTGGCGAAAAATCCTGCCAGGAACAAATTCGCACCGCGATGGCCCTGGGGGCGGATCGTGGCATCCAGGTAGAAACCGACGCTGGCGTTGAGCCCTTGGTCGTCGCCAAGTTGCTAAAAGGCGTTGTCGACAAGGAGCAGCCACAATTGGTTATTCTGGGCAAACAGTCTATCGATGGTGACAACAACCAGACCGGTCAAATGCTGGGCGCACTGGCTAATATGGCTCAGGGCACCTTCGCTTCTGAAGTGGTGGTTGACGGTGACAAGGTGAATGTTACCCGTGAAGTGGACGGCGGACTGCAAACAGTCAGCCTGAACTTGCCGGCTATCGTCACCACGGACCTGCGCCTGAATGAACCTCGCTACGCATCTCTGCCCAATATTATGAAAGCCAAAAAGAAACAGCTGGATGTATACAGCCCTGCCGATTTGGGTGTTGAGGTCACCTCCCACCTGACCCAAGTGAAGGTCGAACCGCCGGCGGAGCGCAAAGCCGGGGTCAAGGTTGCGGATGTGGACGAGTTGATAGACAAACTGAAGAACGAGGCGAAAGTAATCTCATGAGCACTCTGGTAATTGCAGAACACGACAATGGCAGCCTGAAAGGCGCCACTCTTAATACGGTTGCTGCCGCCCAGGCGATGGGTGCAGACATCGACATTCTGGTTGCCGGGGCCAATTGTGGCAGCGTAGCCGAGGCCGCCGCCGCAGTAGCGGGTGTGGGCAAGGTGCTGGTTGCCGACAATGCCGCCTATGAACACCAGTTGGCCGAAAACGTCAGCCTGCTGATCGCTGAGGTGGGTGCCGGCTACGACAATATTGTCGCGCCAGCCACACCCAACTGTAAGAACTTCATGCCGCGCGTTGCCGCGTTGCTGGATGTGGCGCAGATTTCCGAAATTACCTCGGTGGAGTCCGCTGACACATTCCAGCGGCCTATCTATGCGGGTAATGTCATTGCTACGGTGCAGAGCTCAGATGCCAAAAAGGTCATCACTGTGCGCACCACAGCCTATGACGCGGCGCCAGCAGAGGGCGGTTCCGCGACCATTGAAGCGCTGGATGCGGTGCACGATGCCGGTATTTCCTCCTTTGTGGGCGAAGAAGTTGCGGTATCTGATCGCCCCGAACTGACAGCTGCTGCTGTTGTTATCTCTGGTGGTCGCGGTATGCAGAATGGCGAGAATTTCAAGTTGCTAGACGGTATTGCCGATAAGTTGGGTGCTGCCATTGGTGCCTCGCGCGCGGCGGTTGACGCGGGCTTTGTGCCGAATGACATGCAGGTTGGCCAGACCGGCAAGATAGTTGCTCCGGACCTGTATATCGCGGTAGGTATCTCGGGCGCCATTCAGCATTTGGCGGGGATGAAGGACTCCAAGGTCATTGTTGCCATCAACAAGGACGAGGATGCGCCTATCTTCCAGGTGGCGGACTACGGTCTGGTAGCTGACTTGTTCGATGCACTGCCGGAGCTTGAAGCCAAGTTGTAGGCCCTGGGCTCCAGGTATTAGGTGTTTGTAAAAAAACCGGCCCTTGTGGCCGGTTTTTTTAATCCCGCCGCAACCGATCCGAAACCGCAATCGGAGTAGGATAGTTAAGTACCACGATATAGGAAGACACCAGCAGTGTGATGATAGTGGTCGCCTGGATCAACAGGGAAGCCCGCTCCGAGATCAGGCTGCTGGCCACCGCCATATAGGCGATCAACAGGGAGAACTCGCTGGCCTGGCCCAGTCGAAAACCCAGATCCCAGCCCAGGGTACGATTTTCGCTGACCCCCTTGAGCAGGAAACGGTAGACCACAGGTTTGAGTCCCAGCACCAAAGCGGCCAAAATCAAGGTAGGAGCCAACACCTGGTTGAGTACACCCAGGTTGAATTGTGCGCCCACCGAGAAGAAGAACAGGATCAGGAAGAAATCCCGCAGGGGTTTCAGGTTGACCGCGATATATTGCGAGATAGGGCTGGTGGCGATGGTGATACCGGCAATGAAGGCACCGATTTCCTCCGATAAGCCCAGGGCATTAGCGGCCTCCGCCAGGCCCAGACACCAACCGATCGCCAGCAGGAAAATATACTCGTGAAAGCGATCAAAGCGCGTAATCAGGGGCAGCAGGATATAACGCACAATGAGCAACGCACCACCCGCCAGCAGGGGCAGGCTAAGCAGCGACAGGGCGAGATCTGTGCCCATTGTGTCGGAACTACCGGATGATGCATTTAACAGAATCATCAACACAATAATCGCCAGCAGGTCCTGTAACAGTAGCAGGCCTATCATCAGCTCGCCGATATGACGATGGTGCAATACTGTCGTAGGCAACAGTTTGATGCCGATGATAGTCGAGGAAAACATCATCGCAGCGCCCACGATCAAGGAGTCCATGGTCGTGTAGCCAAACAGTGACGCCACCGTATAACCTGTTCCCAAAAATATCGCGGAGCTGAATATTGCCACTACTGTGGACTTGCGCAAGGTTGTCCAAAGGGCCTGGGGTTGCATATCCAGACCCAGCAGGAATAACAGAAAAATGATGCCAATGTGACCAATGTCCGACAACAGGTTGAGATCTGTCACCAGGGATAGTCCGTAGGGGCCGATGCAGGCGCCCAGGGCAATATAGGCGATGATTAGCGGCTGGCGGGTATACAGGGCCACGGAGGCGAAAACCGCCGCGCCGGTGAAGATAAGAAAGAATGAAAAGGTAACACTACTGGGTTCCATTGACTGCGATTTCCCGTTCCGCTTATATGGAGTGTAAACAAGCTGGTGTGTCTCGTCACGGTTATTGGTGAGTTCATGGTAGGGTGCGCACCGCGCACCGCGCACCAGAGCCCGGCTTATACCCGTCGGCGAAACAGCGGCAGTGGCTGGTCGGTGGATCCCTGGTAATGCTCGCTGAAGTCCGCGAGGCCGGCCAGTGACTCTTCCAGCAACGATTCATCGGCCATTTGGAAAGCATCGAAACCGCAGCGCTGCAGATAAGTCAGCTGGTCCCGGATAAAGTGGCCTGTGGCGCGCAGTTCCCCGCCGTAGCCTCGCTCACGCAGTTCGCGCGCATAGGAGAATCCGCGTCCATCGGTAAATACCGGAAAATTAACCACCACCAGGGCAATCTGCTGCAAAAAGTCGAACAGGGGCGCGGGTGACTGGCCGGGCTCTATTTGCACGGCACTGCCGGCCTTGTCTTCCAGTTGCAGCCACTGGTCGAGGCTATAGATTTGCTCGCTCGATGGACTCGGGCTTTCCGGGTCAACCGGCGACCAGTCATCCTCAACAATAGCGCCCTTTTTAATTAGGCTTGGCATGCTTTCTCCTTTAAATAGACGCGCTCCTTGAAAGGCTCAATGCCGACGCGGCGGTAGGTGTCCAGGAAACTTTCCTGTTCCACACGCAATGTCACATAGGTCGACAGAATCTTGTCCACCACATCCGGCATGTCCTCCTGCTTGAAGGACGGGCCCAGGACCTTGCCAATCGACGCATTCTTGCCCTGGCTGCCACCCAGGCAGACCTGGTAGAACTCCTGGCCCTTTTTATCCACGCCAAGAATTCCGATATGACCGATATGGTGGTGGCCGCAGGCATTCATGCAACCGCTGATATTGAGCTCCAGTGGCCCCAGGTCATAAAGGTAATCCAGGTCCTCGAAGCGCGCCTGTATGGCTCGTGCCACCGGCAGGGATTTGGCGTTCGCCAGGGAGCAGTAATCTCCGCCGGGGCAGCAAATCATGTCGGTGAGGTAACCGATATTCGGTGTGGCCAGCCCGGCGGCTTGCAGCCCTTGCCATAAATCGTACAACTGATCCATTTGCACATCCGCCAGTACCAGGTTCTGCTGGTGGGTACTGCGGATCTCGCCAAAGGCGTACCGGTCGGCCAGGTCGGCCACCCGTTCCAGTTGTTCATCGGTAATGTCGCCGGGGACGAATCCGCTGGCCTTGAGCGAAATGTTGATAATACGATAGCCCAGCACCCGATGGTCATTGGTATTGCGCTTGACCCAGTTGCCGAAAATCGGGTCCTTCACGCATAGCTCATCCAGTTGGGTAATGGCAGCATCGCCATCCAACTTTTGGTAATCGGGGTCGGTAAAGAATGATTGGACGCGGGCAATCTCTTCATCGGTCAGCGTGGATGGGCCATCTTTGAGGGCAGCCCACTCCTGCTCCACGGCGTCGCGGAAAGCGTCAACGCCCATGGCTTTAACAAGGATCTTGATGCGGGCCTTGTATTTGTTGTCGCGGCGTCCGTTCTGGTTGTACACCCGCAAAATCGCCTCCAGGTAAGTCAGCAAGTGCTTCTTGTGCAGCCACTCGCATACTACCGAGCCAATAACCGGGGTGCGCCCCAGGCCGCCACCGGCCAGTATTTTGAGCCCGATTTCACCCTGAGCATCGGCGACCAGCTCGACACCAATATCGTGGGCGGCAATAGCGGCCCGGTCTTGTGTGGTGCCACACACCGCGATCTTGAATTTGCGCGGTAAAAAAGCGAATTCCGGGTGCAGGGTGGACCACTGGCGGATGATTTCACAATAGGGGCGGGGGTCTTCCAGTTCGTCGCCGGCGACCCCGGCGAACTGGTCAGTGGTGGTATTGCGGATACAGTTGCCGCTGGTCTGGATAGCATGCATTTGCACCGTGGCCAGCTCGGCCAGGATGTCGGGCACTTCTGCCAGTTGGGGCCAGTTCAGCTGCACGTTCTGGCGGGTGCTGATATGTGCGTAACCCTTGTCGTAGACCCGGGTAATTTCGGCCAGCTTGCGCAGCTGGGTGCTATTCATCAGCCCGTAGGGCACAGCGATCCGCATCATGGGCGCCAGTCGCTGGATATAGAGGCCATTTTGCAGGCGCAGAGGCAGAAATTCGGCTTCGGTCAGTTTTCCGGCGAGAAAACGCTCGGTCTGACCGCGGTATTGGGCGACGCGCTCATCGACTATTTTCTGGTCGTACTGGTCGTAAACGTACATCTACAGATCCTGTTTCTGTGGCACTGGGGCACTGTCTGGAGTAAAAAGAGGCGCTACTTTACCAGAAAAAACACAGCGATAAATAGTCAGAATATTCATAAGGTTAGAACTGCATTATCCAATGATTAGTGCAACTTGCCGAGCCGCAGGCATGGGCTTGGGATTACTTTCAATGCTGCTATAATAGCGCCCGCTAACCACCTTGTAACTGGAGTAAAACATGTCAGACGAAATAAATCAGGAGCGCGCCGCCGACGGCGTTGCCGACGCTTTTGCCGCCACTGCTATTCTTACCGTTATCGTATTGGGCCTTTACCTTTGGCTGTCCGGAATGCCTTCCTGATAGACCGGGGGCTGGCCACGACTAACCCCCCGACCCTTTCAGCACCAACTGCACCACGGTAATCACTGCGGCGACAAACAGCCCGGTGAAAATAATGCCCGCCGCGATAAACACACCGAATCGACCCTGTTTGAAATCCCGCTCACGGTTCTTGCTGCTCTGTACGCCCAGACCCGCGGCAAATACGCTACTGACTACATGCAGGGGTTTCAGCGAATCGCCTTTGTCCTGTTTCTGCGGCGCCTGCTGCTGGTTTTCCTGGTCACTCATCGCACTATCTCTTTTCAATTATCCAGGCTCTGTTCAATAATCCAGGTTGGGGCGTAACCAGCGCTCCATGGTGGCTATGGGTACACCTTTGCGCTGTGCAAGATCTTCCACCTGGTCGCGGCCGATTTTGCCCACGGCAAAGTAATGGGACTCCGGGTGAGCGTAGTAAAAACCGCTGACCGCAGCGGCCGGACTCATGGCATAGTTGTCAGACAGGCTGACGCCGCAGGTAGCGGTGGCGTCCAATAGCTCAAACAGTGTGCCTTTTTCGGTATGGTCGGGGCAGGCCGGGTAACCCGGTGCCGGGCGAATGCCGCGATAGCGCTCGCGAATCAGCTCCTGTGTGCTGAGCTGCTCCGTGGTGTTATAGCCCCACAGTTCCACCCGCACCAGGCGGTGCAGGTATTCCGCGAAGGATTCCGCCAGGCGGTCCGCCAGCGCCTTGAGCATAATACTACTGTAATCGTCGTGCTCGGCTTCAAACTGGCTCGCCAGTTCATCCACCCCGTGGCCCGTGGTGACACAAAATCCGCCGATGTAATCGGCCACGCCGCTGTCTGGTGGTGCGATAAAATCCGCCAGGCTGGCGTTGGGCTTGCCGTTGGGCTTCTCGGTCTGTTGTCGCAGCTGGTGCAGAGTGACCCGCACCTCGCTGCGCGACTCGTCGGTATATACCGCGATATCATCCGCACCGACCCGCGCCGCAGGCCAGAAACCGATGGTCGCACTGGCGGTCAGCAGTTTCTCATCGATGATGCGCTGCAGCATGGCCAGGGCGTCGCGATGCAGTTCGCTGGCATGTTCCCCCACCACCTTGTCCCGCAGAATATCGGGGTATTTGCCCGCCAGTTCCCAGGTAATGAAAAACGGTGTCCAGTCGATGGTATCCACCAGATCCTGCAGGGGAAAATCCTCGAACACCCGGGTGCCGATGAAGGTGGGGCGAGGCGCCTCGTAGTTCTGCCAATCCAGTTGTATGGCCCGCTCGGTAGCCTCAGCGTAACTCAGCTGCCTGCTGCGCGGCTTGCGGTTGGCCACGCGCTCGCGCACCTTCTGGTACTCCTCCTTGCGTGCTTGCACATAGCCGGCCTTGCTGTCGCTCATCAGCTGGGTGGCGACTGCGACGCTGCGTGAAGCATCCGGCACGTACACGATCACATCCCGATCGTAATGTGGGTCGATCTTCACCGCCGTATGGGCCTTGGATGTGGTGGCGCCGCCGATCATCAGGGGCACGGCAAAGTCCTCGCGCTGCATTTCACTGGCCACGTGTACCATTTCATCCAGCGACGGTGTGATCAGGCCGCTGAGGCCGATGATATCCACCTGTTCGTCCCGCGCGACTTGTAGAATCTTTTCACAGGGCACCATCACGCCCAGGTCTATGACCTCGAAGTTGTTGCACTGCAGTACCACGCCCACGATATTTTTACCGATATCGTGTACATCACCTTTCACTGTCGCCATGAGGATCTTGCCGTTGCTCAGGCTGCCCGCGTCCTTTTCCTCTTCTATAAACGGTTGCAGGTGGGCCACGGCCTGTTTCATCACGCGTGCGCTCTTTACCACCTGCGGCAGGAACATCTTGCCCTCGCCGAACAGGTCGCCAACCACGTTCATGCCATCCATCAGCGGACCTTCGATCACATGTATCGGGCGATCGAATTGCAGCCTGGCTTCCTCGGCATCTGCCACCACCCAGGTATTGATACCTCTTACCAGGGCGTGCTCCAGGCGTTTGGCCACATCCTGCTCGCGCCAGCTCAGGTCTTCCACCCGACTGTTGCTACCACCGCTACCGTCGCTTGCCCGGTAGCCTTCGGCCACTTCCAGCAGGCGCTCGGTGCCGTCTTCACGGCGATTGAGGATGACATCTTCAACCGCCTCACGCAGATCCTCGGGTAACTCATCATAAACGGCCAGCTGACCGGCGTTGACGATACCCATGTCCATGCCCGCGCGAATGGCGTGGTACAGAAACACGGAGTGGATGGCCTCGCGCACCGCGTCATTGCCCCGGAAAGAGAAAGAAACATTCGATACGCCGCCGGACACCAGCGCCCCCGGCAGTTCCGCTTTGATGTAGAGGGTGGCCTCGATAAAGTCCACCGCGTAGTTGTTGTGCTCCTCGATACCGGTGGCCACCGCAAAAATATTCGGGTCGAATATGATGTCATTGGGATTGAAGTCCAGCTCGCCCAGCAGCAGGTCGTAGCAACGCTTGCAGATATCTTTACGACGCTGCAGATTGTCGGCCTGGCCGTCCTCGTCAAACGCCATGACCACCACAGCGGCACCGTAACGCTGGCACAGTCGCGCCTGCGCCAGAAACTCCTCTTCCCCAGACTTGAGACTGATCGAATTGACCACCGCCTTACCCTGTATGCATTTGAGCCCGGCTTCGATCACGCTCCACTTGGAGGAGTCGACCATGATGGGCACACGGCAGATGTCCGGCTCCGAGGCGATCAGGTTGAGAAAGGTCACCATGGCATTCTCGGCGTCCAGCATGCCTTCATCCATGTTGATATCGATAATCTGCGCGCCGTCTTCTACCTGGATGCGCGCCACATCCAACGCCGCCTCGTAGTTGTCATCCAGTATCAGTCGCTTGAATCTGGCGGAACCGGTCACATTGCAGCGCTCGCCGACATTGACGAACAGGCTGTCTGGCGTGATGTTGAAAGGCTCCAGGCCGCTGAGCCGACAGGCGCGTTGGTGTTGTGGCAGAGGGCGGGGCGCCACGCCGTGCACCGCATCTGCGATAGCTCTGATATGCGCGGGCGTGGTGCCACAACAGCCGCCCGCCAGGTTGAGGAAACCGCGCTCGGCAAAGCCCTTGAAATCTTCATACATAATACCGGGGGTTTCGTCGAATTCGCCAAAGGCGTTGGGCAGGCCGGCATTCAAGTGGGCGCTGAAATAGCTGTCGGTTACGTTGGAAAGCTCTTCGATAAAGGGCCGGATCTCGCTGTAGCGACGACCGCAATTGCTGCCCAGAATAAGCGGCTGCGCATGCGCCACCGCGTTCCAGAAGGCCTCCGGATTTTGGCCGGACAGCACACGGCCGCTGATATCAGGAAAGGTCACGGAAATCATCAATGGCAGTTTGTGCCCCAGTTCATCAAAGACTTCCTGCACGGCGAAGATGGCCGCTTTGGCGTTCAGAGTGTCGAAGATGGTCTCGATCAGCAGCAGGTCGACGCCACCGGCGATCAGGGCTCGGGTCGCCTCGGCGTAATCCTGGCGCAGCTGGTCGAAGGTGATACTGCGCGCCGCCGGGTTGTTCACATCCGGTGATATAGAGGCCGTTTTAGGGGTTGGCCCCAGTACACCCGCGACAAAGCGCGGCTGCTCGGGGGTGGCCGCTGTCGCTTCGTCGGCGACCTTGCGTGCGATTTGCGCCGCTGCCGTATTCAACTCAGCCGCCAGGTGGCCCAACTGGTAATCGTCCTGCGCGACGGCCGTGCTATTGAAGGTGTTGGTCTCGATAATATCGGCGCCGGCGTCCAGAAATTCCCGGTGAATTTTGGCGATCATATCCGGCCGCGTCAGGCTCAGCAGATCGTTGTTGCCTTTCAGGTCTGACCCGTGATCGGCAAAACGCTCCCCGCGGTAATCGTCCTCCTGCAGCTGCTCGTTCTGGATCATGGTGCCCATGGCGCCATCAATCACCAGAATGCGTTGCTGCAGAGCCTGTTCCACAGGCCCGGGGGATGGGTTGTCGACTGCCATGGGTTTGCTATCCGCATCAGTTGGCCGGAAACGGATCCCGACCGGTAAAAAAGTGCCGTATTCTAGCAGATTGAAGGATACTTTGGAGAGAGGCCGCCGCATGCTTCACACTTTTGTGCACAAGTTTGCTAGAATACCTGAGTAATTTACTCGGAATGGATTGTCAGATGGTTACCATCACAGAATCGGCCCAGGAATACCTGGTAGAACTGCTGTCAAAACAGGAAGATGCCCTGGGTGTCAGGGTGTTTATCAACCAGCCCGGCACCCCCCGGGCGGAAACCTGTATCGCCTACTGCCGGGAAGGTGATCTGCAGGAAGGCGACGAGAAGCGCGAGCTTGAAAAGTTCACCGCCTGGTTTGACGCCCGCAGCTTGCCCTACCTGGAAGACGCCCTGGTGGACTACTCCAAGGATCGCATGGGCGGCCAGCTGACTATCAAGGCGCCCAATGCCAAGATGCCAAGAACCGGCGAAGACAGCCCGCTGGAGGATCGTATCAATTATGTGTTGTACAACGAGATCAATCCCGCGCTCGCCGCCCACGGGGGCGAGGTCAGCCTGGTAGAAGTCACCGCAGATCAGTTCGCGATATTACAGTTCGGTGGCGGTTGCCAGGGTTGCAGTGCCGTGGACCAGACCCTCAAAGGGGGCGTAGAGAAAACCCTGCTGGAGCAATTACCCCAACTCAAGGGTGTACGGGACATGACCGATCACTCTGATACGTCGCAGGCGTACTACTAGTAGCGATAATCAGCCTACGCTAAGAGCCTGATGCGGGCCGCGGTGGCGGTAGTCGATGCTCTCCGGTCCGTGGCTGACAGAATTAGCGCGATGCCAATTTACCCTTTAGCTTGTCACGCATTCCTCGCAGGCACTGCTCGGTAGTTTCCCAATCGATACACCCGTCCGTTACCGATACCCCGTACTCCAGGTCACCCAGGTTGGCGGGGATGGATTGGTTGCCGGCTTTCAGGTTGCTCTCTATCATCAGTCCCACCAGCGATTTGTTGCCCGCCAGAATCTGGTTGGTGACGTTCTCTGCCACCAGGGGCTGCAGTTCCGGTTGCTTGTTGGAATTGGCATGGCTGCAGTCCACCATGATGTTTTGCGGCAGCCCGGCTTTTTCCAGGGCGTCCTCGCACAATTTGATATGTACAGAGTCGTAGTTGGGCCCCGCGCTGCCGCCGCGCAGCACCACGTGGCCATAGGCGTTGCCGCGGGTAGTGAATACGCTTACCTGGCCATGGCTGTTGATACCCAGAAAACGGTGTGGGTTGGCGGCGGAATTGAGGGCATTCATGGCGACATCCAGGCCGCCGTCGGTGCCGTTTTTGAAACCTACCGCGGCGGACAGACCACTGGCCATCTCCCGATGAGTCTGGGATTCAGTGGTTCTGGCGCCAATGGCGTTCCAGCTGATCAGGTCTTGCAGGTACTGGGGTGAGATGGGGTCCAGCGCCTCGGTGGAGGTGGGAAGGCCCAGTTCCAGAATATCCAGCAGCAGTTCGCGGCCAATGTGCAGACCTTCCTCGATTTTGAAGGAATCATCGAGGTGCGGGTCGTTGATCAGGCCTTTCCAGCCCACGGTGGTGCGCGGCTTCTCAAAATACACGCGCATCACGATGAACAGTGTGTCCTGTACCTCATCGGCCAATACCCTGAGCCGGCGTGCATAGTCCATTGCGGCCTCAATATCGTGAATGGAGCAGGGCCCCACTACCACGAACAGGCGGGGATCCTTGCGGTCCAGGATGTCCCAGATCGCTTTTCGGCTGTCACTCACGGTGGCGCGCACCACTTCAGACATGGGCAGGGTAGCGTTGAGTTGTTCTGGCGTCACCAGTACATTCTGGGAATCGACGTTGATATTGTGGACCTGGTTGTTGCTCATTGGGTTTTACCTGATACTGTGACGCTGTTTGTATGACTGGCGCGTACGCCAATTTGGGCGCGATATTCTATAGCAGCACACGAGCTTTTGACAGCGCTACTCAATTACACAAAGCTGATACGAACACTGGCGAGGACACGTGACAGGCAGACTTTTTGATATCACACCGCTGGAACCCCTGGTCGAGGCCGGTTATATCCTACTAACCCCGAATTTTCGGTTGGCCCGACGAATAAAAGCGGAATGGGATGGCCGGCGCCTGGCCAATGGCGAAGCGGTATGGCAGCCACTAAAGGTGGCGCCGCTGGAAAGCTGGTTACTGGCGCAGTGGGAGCGGGCGGTCAGTCTCAACCTGGCGCCGGTGCTGACACCCCTGAACCCGGCACAGGTGCTTCAGCTGTGGCAGCAGGTGATTGCGCAGGAAGAGCGCCAGTGCGGTGATTATCACCTGCTGCGACCCTCGGCCGCGGCCGAGTTGGCCGGCCAGGCGCGCGATAGTCTACTGCGCTGGCAGGTGGATATGACGGCGGAGGGTATTCGCCAATCATTCAATTTCGACGCGGATTGCGGCACTTTTTTACGCTGGTTGACGCTGTTCGAGCAGCGCCTGGAGGCCGCGGGGCAGTGCACTCCGGTGGACTGTATACGGCGATTAGCGGCCGGCGCTGCGCAGTTGCCAACCAGCCGCGCTGCTCTGGTAGAGTTTGACGACATCCCGCCGCTGTTTCGCTCTGCGCTGGATGCATTGTGCGATGAGGTGCGGGAAATTGTGCCGGCCGCTGGAAGCGGTCGGCGCCTGGCACACGCTTTTACTGATAAACGGGGCGAGTTACAGGCTGTAGCAAGCTGGGCCGCCGGCATCAACCGGCAGAATCCGGCAGCGACAGTCGCAATAGTACTCAGTGATGTGGCAGGCGACCGGAGCGCACTGGACTATCTGCTGCGCCGCGAATTCGACTGCCTGGGAGAAGACTACAACAGCCTGCCGGTCAACTTTTCCACAGGTATTTCCCTGGATCGCGCCCCGGTAATCCGCGATGCGCTGGCGGCATTGGCCATGGCTCAGCGGCATACAACTGTGCCAGCTGTCGTGGCGTTGCTGCGCTCCCGTTTCCTGCACTTGCCAGACGCTGACAGCGCACTCGCTAACCGTTTTATCACCGGCCTGTTTGATGATGGCAGGGAGGAGGTAGAGAGCGCCGACCTGCGCTACGCTGCCAGCGAGGTAAAACTGGGAGACAGTAAAGGCCTGGTTTTGGGGCAGCATTTGCTCGCGGTGTCGGGGTTGCGTAGTTTGCGACAGGCCGCACTGCCATCTCAATGGGTAGAGCGCTTTTGCGAGGTGCTGGCCATATGGGGCTGGCCGGGGACCGGCCCGCTGGATTCCCTGGAATACCAACAGGTGGAGTTGTGGTATCGCACCCTGGACGAATTCAGGGGCTACGACGCCGTGTGCCAGCCACTGGACTTTGACGGCGCGCTGCAATTGTTGCGCCACAGTTGCAGCCGACAGATCTCGCAGCCACAAACCGCGGACAGCCCGGTGCAGGTATTGGGTCCGCTGGAGGCCGCGGGGCTCGCCTTCGATCATCTGTGGCTCTGTGGTATGCAGGGCAACAGTTGGCCGACACCGCCCCGGCCCAACCCGTTTATACCCCAGTCTCTACAGCGTCAGTTGCAAATGCCCCACGCCACAGCCGAGCGGGAATGGGCGTTCAGTGAAGCCTTGTTCAGACAATACAGCCGCTCGGCGACAGTGCTTCATGCCAGTTACTGTAAACAAGTGGGTGGCATAGCAGAGCTGCCCAGTGCCCTGTTGCAGGATTTCCCGGTGGATGAATTGGGGATGAATGTCGTCGGGCTTCCCGAGGTCGCACCGCTCTGGACCCAGCAGTGGCAGCAACGAGTAGTGGAGCAGTTGGATGACGACCGGGCGCCACCGCTGAGTGCGCAACAACTCGAAGCTGGCAGCTACAGCGGTGGCAGTGGTCTGTTGGAAGACCAGTCCCAATGTCCATTTCGGGCATTTGCCCGGCGCCGCCTGTTGGTCGAGCCCCTGTCCACTTTCAGCGTGGCCCTGTCACCCGCGGAACGCGGCTCACTGCTGCACGACGCCTTGTTCACGTTATGGGGAGATATTCAGGATCACCCGGCGCTACTGGCACTGGATGAGGCAGGTGAGGAACAAACGGTAATGCGAGCGGTGCAGGCGGCCATTGAGGGCATACCGGGTGGCCGGCGGCGTTTGCTGGGCAGTGCTTACTGGCGGTTGGAAGGGAAGCGCCTGGCCGGATTGCTGCGCGAATGGCTGGTAGTGGAGCGCCAGCGCAGTACTTTCGTGGTATTGCAGCGCGAAGAGGACATCACCCTGCAACTGGCACAGTTACAGATACGCCTGCGAGTGGACCGGATCGACCAATTGCCGGATGGTTCGCAGGTCATTATCGACTACAAATCCGGTACCAGCAAAGTGCAGGACTGGCTGGGCGAGCGGCCGGCCAGGCCGCAGTTGCTGCTGTACGGCATTGCCGCCCCGGGCTGCGCTGCGGTACTGGCCTTTGCCCAGCTGCGTCCACGGGACTGCCGCTTCAATGGCCTGGGTGAGGTGGCGGCTGCCCCCGGTATCGCAACGGACATTCCCAAAGTTGTAAAAGAACGCATGGAAGCGGATGACTGGCGGTCCTTGAACGAACGCTGGCGAGAGAATCTGGAGCGCCTGGCGCAGGCCTTTGTGGCGGGCGATGCGGCAGTGGATCCACTGGCGCCCGGCAGTTGCACCTGGTGTGGACTGCAACCCCTTTGCCGTATCAATATTGCTGAGGGCAGGTTGGCGGTGGAGACAGTGCAGTCCGGCGCAGGAGGCGGGGTATGAGCATCGTCGATGCGACCCAGCGGGCCACCGCCATAAACCCAACCGGTAGTTTCTGTGTCAGTGCCCCGGCCGGTTCCGGTAAAACAGAATTGTTGATCCAGCGTTACCTGTGCCTGCTGTCGCGGGTGGCGCGCCCGGAGCAGGTACTGGCAATCACCTTCACCCGCAAAGCGGCTGCCGAAATGCGTGAGCGGGTGGTTGAGGCGCTGCAGGGGGCGGGCAGAGGTGATCGCTGCGACACTGCGCATCAGCAGGTCACGCGCAACCTTGCCGAGCAGGCGCTGGCCGCCGACGCGCGGGGAGACTGGCACCTGGTGCGGGATATCTCGCGGCTCAATATAAAGACCATCGACAGTTTTTGCGGTGGCCTGACCCGGCAAATGCCTGTGCTCAGTGAATTTGGTGGCCAGGCCAATCTGCTGGACGATGCCACAGAGCTTTATGCAGAGGCCGTGGTAGCGCTGTTCGGCGAGGTCGACAGCGACCACCCGGTAGCGGCGGACCTGGCTGCACTGATGCTGCATTTCGACAATAACTGGGAGCGCCTGCAGGAGTTGCTGGTGTCGATGCTGGCGCGCCGCGACCAGTGGCGTCGTTACGTGGGCATACACCATGAACCGGAGGAATCCGAAGCCTACCTGCTGACCACAGTTGAGACGCTGGTGCGCGGTGAACTGGGGGGGCTATCACGCACACTGCTGCCCTATGCCTCCGGGTTATTGCAGCTGCAGCAATTCGCGGCCGGAAACCTGGGCAACCCACCCCCGCAACAATTTCCCGGCCGTGAACCCAGCGATGTGAGCGGGTGGCGCGCGCTGCGCGACTTGCTGTTGACCAAAGAGGGCGGCTGGCGCAAGAGTATTTCCAAAACCATTGGCTTTCCCACGGGCAAGGGGGAACCACAGGAGCGCAAGGACCAGCTGAAAAGTGTACTGGGCGAGTTGCAGCAGATAGACGGTTTGCAACCCATGCTGGCAGGCATCAGCTACCTGCCGGTAATTGAAACTGGCAGCGCCTCCTGGCAGTTGCTGGTGCACCTGTCGCGCCTGCTGCCGTTGCTCGCTGCGCAGCTACTGCTGGTTTTCCAGAAGCACGGTGCGGTGGATCACAGCCAGGTTGCATTGTCCGCCCTGCAGGCTCTGGGTGAAGATGATGCGCCGACCGAACTGGCCCTGCGCCTGGACTACCAGATCGAGCATATTCTGGTGGATGAATTCCAGGATACCGCCATCAACCAGTACGACCTGCTGCACAAGCTGACCCGCGGCTGGGGTCAGTACAACGCCGAAAATCCTCTGGCGCCGCGCACCGTGATGATCGTGGGCGACGGCATGCAATCCATTTACGGTTTTCGTGGCGCCAATGTGGGGCTGTTCCTGAAGGCGCGCCTGGAGGGCTTCAACGGGGTCAGCCTGCAGCACCTGGAATTGCTCAGCAATTTCCGCTCAGACGAGGGGGTGGTTGACTGGGTCAATGAGACGTTTACCTGGGCGTTCCCCGCGCAAAACGATATCAACCGCGGCCAGGTGAGTTACACGCCGGCCACCGCCGTGCGCCCGGTGGCTATCGAGCCCGCTGTGGAGATGCATGCCTTTCATGGGCAGGACAGGCTGGACGCGCAGGCCCAGGAAGTGGCTTTTATTTGCGAGCATGTAGCGGCGGCGTGCGCCGATCACAGCTGTGGGAGCATCGCCGTACTGGGTCGCAGCCGCAGTCACCTGCAGCCCATTATTGCCGGCCTGAAACAGTTGCATATCTCCTATAGCGCACAGGATCTGGACAGCCTGGCACATTCTCCCCTGGTGGCCGACCTGCTGACCCTGTGCCGGGCCCTGGCCAATGGCGCGGATCGCCTGGCGTGGATGGCCCTGTTGCGCGCGCCCTGGTGCGGGCTGCAATTGGCGGATCTGATGCTGGTTGCCAGTTATGGTGAGGCACCGCGCTATACACCGGTGTGGTCCGCCCTGTGTAGCCCACAATTACACGACATACTCAGTACCAACGGCAGGCAACGCTTGCAACATCTATTGCCACCGCTGCAGCTTGCGCAGAAGCAGCGCGATCGACGCGGCTTGCGAGTATGGATCGAGCAGGCCTGGGTAGGGCTGGGCGGTCCGGCCTGTGCGCGCGATAGTGATGGTTTACAGGACGCCGAGAGCTTTTTCCAACTGCTGGAGCAGGCCGATATGGACGGTATCGGGCTGGACGCCGAGTGGCTGGAGCAACGCCTGCAGAAGCGTTATATGAGTGGCGGCGACCCGGCCAGTAAGGTGCAGCTGATGACGCTGCACAAAGCCAAGGGCCTGGAGTTCGACCGCGTGATCATACCGCAATTGGCCAAACTACCGCGCAGCGACGGCCGTCAGCTACTATTATGGGACGAGCACAGCGGCCCGGACGGCAAACGCAATTTCTTACTGGCGGCGGACGATCACAGCGACGTGGGCACGCCCACCTTATACAACTACCTGGCGCAGCAACGCCAGCAAAAAACCCTTCTCGAAGGCACCCGGCTGTTGTACGTAGGGGCGACACGGGCTATTGGCCAGCTACTGCTCACCGCCAGCCTTACCTGGGATGAAAAGAAAGAGACCTTCCGTACGCCGTCCAGCCGCTGTTTGCTGAGCCCCATATGGCCGACCTTTGAACAGCAGATGGTCGCTCATGAACCAACGATGGTGCGAGTCGCCGCCGATGCACTGCCGGGTGCTCCACCGCTGACGCGATTGCTGTGCGACGCGCCAGCGGTCACACCATTGGTAGACAAAGCAGAAACGGCAGCGATCGAACAGGATCACAATATCCCCATCCGCGCCAGCAACCATACAGAGCGCGCTGTGGGCACAGTCGTGCACCTGGCGCTGGAAGAACTGTCCCTGCGCGATACGCTGCCGAATTCTGTCTCTGATACAGATCACCAGCGCTGGCGTGTGGCACTGCAACGTGAGGGGTTGTGGGGCGCAGCGTTGACTGAGGCCCTGGAGTCAGTGGCAAACTCGGTCATGCAATCGCTGCGCGAAGGCGGGGCGGGGCGTTGGGTGTTGTCTTCAGAACATGAGCAGGCCCGCAGCGAATGGGCCCTGACATGTGCTGATGAGAAGCGGGGCACCCGGGACCTGATCATAGACCGGACCTTTATCGACCGGGAGAGCGGTGAGCGCTGGCTGGTCGATTACAAAAACAGCCAGCCGCAGGAGGGTGAGACGCTGGAGTGTTTCGTCGCGCGCGAGAGTACGCTGTACCGGGCCCAGTTACAGTGTTACCGCGACGCCCTGCGTACATTGGATGGGAAGCCCCTGCGCTGCGCCCTGTTTTTTACTGCTCTGGGGCACTTGCACCCCGTTACAGAGCTGGATTTTCCGGCCGAATGAATATGTATCTACTGGGCTTCGCTTGCTTTTTGTTCCAGGGTCAGCGCCAGCGCTTCGGCATAGACGATCACGATGGTCTGGCCGAGGGTTACACCGTCCATCTTCTCGGGCTCTACGCCACCGATCAGGTGCAGCTTGCCATTTGGATCCTTGATGGTGACAGCGCCCAACTCGCGATTCATTCCTTCTATGGTGCATACGGCGCGAATTATACGGGCAGCGCCGATTGCCGGGTCTGCGCCTTCTTCTGACATCCCGCCTTCTTCAACCACAACCCAGGGGTTTGCCAATTCTTCTTCAGTGGGCTCGCGCAGTTCTCCCTCGATTGCCGCCATATAGGTTGCAGCCAGGGTATCACCGACTTTGACGTCTTCGAGCTTGACGACTTTTTCACGCGCGGTCAGTGTCACGCTGTTGCCCTGCGGACCTTTCAGGGTGACCTGGCGGGTCTCCAGGTTGATGTCAGTTACCACGGCCTCCATGGTTACCGCTACCGCACGGCCTGTGGCTTCTTCCTCTTCATGGTTCTCTGCCTGTGCCGCCATCGGCAGCGCTAATACCATCAATGCGAGCAGGCAGGTTTGGGTCGTGTTGGTCATTTTTTTAATAGTCTTGGTCATTACGAGAATTCCTTTATCTGTGACAGTTCTGCCTCTACGCCGCTAGTTTCAAGACATACCGGCCGGGCAGGTGCACAACATACTGGCAGAGTTGGCTGGAATCAACCTTAATCAGGCATTGTGTGCCAGCCAGATGATAAGCTTATTTTCCCGGGCCACATGTTCCACATGATGAAACCCATGCTCCCGGTTGGATGGGGAGCTTAAGTGCCGCTGACGTAGAGTGTAAGCTTTTGTCCCGGCTGCAGATACCTGTCGGGCTGTAGGGCATTCCAGCTAATGATGTCGTTTATAGACACGTTGAACTTGCCGGCGATCCGGTACAGGGAATCACCCTGTCGCACCTGATACCCACGGGCGGTGGGCGCCTTGTCGGCGGTGCCCATGGCCAGGCTGGATGCCCAGGCGCTGCCCCGGGGAATCATCAGGGTCTTACCGGCGCGGATCATACTTCCCCTTATGCCGTTGACCTCGCGCAGCAGTCCCACCTGCGTATCAAATTTTTTGGCGATACCAATCAGGTTGTCCCCGTGCTCGATATGATAGTACTGCCATTGCACGCGATCGTTGGCCGTGAGAGCGGCGATCCCTGTGGCGAAACGGGCCCCGGTACCCACCGGCAACAGCAGTTGTGGCGGCATATCCGGAGATGTTGCCCAGCGCAACTGTCCTGGATTCAGGGTACGCAGGGCGTCGATTTCTATACCGGCCAGGTTTGCCGCCCGGGTCATTTCCAGCTGCCCCCCGGTATCACCAATTTCGAAGGCGGGTGCGTTGGCGATGGAGGGTATCTCTACAGAAAAAGCCTCGGGATAGGCCACGATCTGGGTCAGG
>QNFR01000038.1 GCA_003646405.1 Gammaproteobacteria bacterium | reverse complement strand
CTACTCACCAACCGGTGGAGCAGGTCACCGCCCTGCGTGTGACACCCAATATGCATACCTGGCGCCCCTGTGACACGGTGGAGTCCGCCGTGGCCTGGAAGTCGGCTATCGAGCGCAGCGATGGCCCATCTTCGCTTATCTTTTCTCGCCAGGGTCTGCCGCACCAGCAGCGCGACGGCCAGCAGGTGGCGGATATCGCACGGGGCGCCTACGTACTGCGGGAGTGCGATGGCACGCCGGACGCAATCCTGATCGCCACCGGTTCCGAGGTGCACCTGGCGATGGCGGCAGCGGAACAGTTGGCAGCCAAAGGTAAGCGGGCGCGGGTGGTCTCCATGCCCTGCGCCGAGCTGTTTGAGCAGCAGGACGCTGCCTACCGTGAAGCCGTGCTGCCCAGTGACGTACTGGCCCGGGTTGCGGTGGAAGCCCTGCATGCGGACTACTGGTACAAGTACGTGGGCCTGGATGGTCGCGTGGTGGGGATGACCACCTTTGGCGCATCTGCCCCCGCCGGCGACCTGATGCGGCATTTCGGTTTTACTGTGAACAATGTTGTTTCTGTTGTGGAAGACATACTTCTTTAGGACTGGTGCCCTTTCATGGTGATATTGCCTAAAGCACTCAGCCCCGCTTTATCGGGTACTATGCCTTCATCCGTGCGCCTTGCAGAGAACGGCCTGCTTAACGCTGTATCAGCTAATATCACCATGAAGGAGTACTAGCCCACTTGTTGCGATTGGCGATTAATGGCTACGGCAGAATTGGCCGCAGTGTACTGCGGGCTCTGTACGAGAGCCCTTTGCGGTCGCATTTACAGGTGGTGGCTGTCAACGAATTGGCCGATGCCCGCACCGTATTACATCTCACCCATTACGACTCCACCCATGGGCGCTTTCCCCTGCCCCTGGAGGGTGATGAGCGTCAGTTGCGGGTGGACGGTGATGTCGTAGCCCTGTTGTGCAGGCCGCAAATAGATGATTTGCCCTGGGGCGAACTGGGGGTGGATATCGTGCTGGAATGCACCGGGGTATTTTCCGATCGCTCTACCGCAGAGCAACACTTGCAGCGGGGGGCGGGTAAAGTACTGTTCTCTCAACCGGCCCAGGCCGATGTGGACGCCACCGTGGTCTATGGCATCAACCACCGGGACCTGCGACGGGCGCATCGCATTGTTTCCAATGCCTCCTGCACCACTAACGGTATCGTGCCGGTGATCAGAGCACTGGACGATACGGTGGGTATTGAAAGTGGCACTATTACCACCATCCACTCGGCGATGAATGACCAACCGGTGCTGGATGCCTACCACCACACAGACTTGCGCAAGACGCGGGCCGCCTCCCAATCCATTATTCCGGTCGACACGGGTTTGGCCAAAGGGGTCCAGCGAATTCTGCCGTCCATGGCGGGACGTTTCACCGCCCAGGCCCTGCGGGTACCGACCCTCAACGTTTCGGCTCTGGACCTGACGGTACAAACCTGCTCCGATACCGATCAGCAGACCATCAATCGCGTATTGCGTGATGCAGCCCAATCCAGTTTCGATGGGGTACTGGGCTATACTGAGGAGCCTCTGGCATCCTGTGATTTCAACCACGACGCTCATTCCAGTATCGTGGATGCCAGTCAGACCCGGGTCAGCGGCAAGCGCCTGGTAAAGGTGCTCACCTGGTTCGACAACGAGTGGGGCTACGCCAATCGCATGCTCGATGTGGCCAGGTACTGGGGTAGCTTGTAATGGACGTGGATAAACGTGGGCCCGTGGTAACGGAGGGAGTCGCGTGGTACTAAAAGTTGATTTGATGAAAGACCAGGACCTGCGGGGTCGGCGTGTGTTGATCCGCGAGGACCTTAATGTGCCAATCAGGAATGGCCACATTAGCAGCGATGCGCGTATTCGCGCGGCGTTGCCGACCATTGCTGCGGCGCTTGCTGCGGGTGCCCGGGTGATACTCATGTCACACCTGGGTCGCCCGGTGGAGGGCGAGTACGATGAGCAGTTTTCCCTGGCACCGGTGGCGCAACACCTGTCCGGCCTGCTGGGAAAACCGGTGTCATTGGTGGCGGACTGGCGCGGCGGGGTGGAACTGGCCGACGGGGAAGTCGCGCTACTGGAAAACGTGCGTTTCAATCCCGGTGAGAAGGCCGACGCCGAAGACCTGTCCCTGGCCTATGCCGCGCTATGCGATATTTTTGTTATGGATGCCTTTGGCACTGCACACCGGGCCCAGGCCTCTACCCACGGTGTTGCAAAGCACGCGCCGGTGGCCTGTGCCGGCCCCCTGCTGGCGGGTGAATTGAATGCCCTGGAGTCGGCCCTGTCCAATCCCGCCCGCCCTATGGTGGCCATCGTTGGTGGCTCCAAAGTGTCCACCAAGCTAACAGTACTGGAGACCCTGGCCGACAGGGTGGACCAGTTGGTGGTCGGTGGCGGTATTGCCAATACGTTTCTGGCGGCCAGTGGCAAACCGGTTGGCAAGTCCTTGTGCGAACACGACCTGATTCCAGCAGCCCGGGCCCTGATGCAGAAAACCAATATCCCCCTGCCTCCCGATGTGGTCACTGGCAAGGCGTTCTCCGCAGACGCCGAGGCCACACTGAAACAGGCCGGGGATGTGGCAGACGATGACATGATCCTTGATATCGGACCGGTAGCCGCGGCACAGATTGCAGAGATTCTCAGTGGTGCCGGCACTATTTTATGGAACGGCCCGGTGGGTGTGTTCGAGTTCGACCAGTTTGCCGGTGGCACCGAGGCGTTGTCCCGGGCCATCGCCGCGAGCAGCGCGTTTTCACTGGCCGGTGGGGGCGACACCCTGGCGGCAATTGATAAATTTGATATCGCGGATAAGGTTTCGTATATCTCCACCGGAGGCGGCGCCTTTCTGGAATATGTGGAGGGTAAGACCCTGCCCGCGGTAGCGATGCTGGAACGGCGCGCCAGTGTTGGTGAGCCCGCGCCCCAGAGGAACTGACGAGCGGTGTGGTTTTGACTCCTGAGCAGCTGCAGGAACTGCGTCGCGACCTGCCGCTGTTTGCGGATGCAGTGCCGCCCTCAGCGCAGCTGCAACATTTCTGCCGTTATTACGGCCTTGACTTCGCTGCGCGGTGTCCGGATGTGGAGCACCTCGCCGGCACTGTGCGCTCCGGTGATTACACACTTGCCGTCCACCTGTGGCGTCGGGACGGCGCCAGCGCTAATCTGTTGCTACTGCATGGCTATTTCGATCACACCGGCCTGTTCGGTAAGTTGATCGAGTACGGTCTATCGCGTAATTGCAATGTACTCATCTTCGATCTGCCGGGACACGGCCTGTCCAGCGGCGAACCGGCGGCAATTGATGATTTTAGTGACTACAGCCAGGCCATCGTCGACGTGCTGGCGACAGTGCAGTTGCCGGAAGTCCCCTTATGGGTGATGGCCCAGAGTACCGGTTGTGCCGCCCTGGTCGATCTGGCACGCAAACAAGTCTGGCCGTTTTCGGCTGCGGTGCTGTTGGCTCCGCTGGTGCGCCCCGTTGGCTGGTTGCGGGTGCGGGTTGCCCACATGCTACTGCAGCGCTTCGTGGACAGTGTTCCGCGCAAATTTGCACAAAACTCGTCGGACCTGAAATTTCTGGAATTCGTGCAGCGTGACCCCCTGCAAAGCAAACGGGTATCGATTCGCTGGGTGGGCGCACTGCGCCGCTGGCTGGCCGCGTTGCCGCAACGGGATCTGGGGGTGGGGCCGGTCCTGATTATTCAGGGCGATGCAGACAAAACGGTGGCCTGGCGTTATAACCTCAAAATTATTAATAGGCTGTTCCCCGGTAGCCAGGTGGAATACCTGCCCGGTGCGGGGCATCAACTGGCCAACGAGTCTGCCGTTATCAGGCAGCGATACCTGGCCGTTGTCGAAAACTGGCTGGCTGATCGCCTAAAGAAAAAGGAGCGCGCATGAAAACCTTGACCCCAGCCATAGTATGGACCGCCCTGATGCTCGCAAGCGCGGGCCTGCCGGCACGGGACAGCTCCTCCTTCGGGGGCATTGAGGCCTTAATGACTGCCCAGGAGTATGAGGCGGCGGGCATCGGCAAGCTCAGCGCCGCCGAACGGGAGGCCCTCAATCGCTGGTTGATCCGCTATACAGTGGAAGACTCAAAGGTATTACTGAGGACCAATGAGGAAGTGATAAAGGCCGCTCAGGAGCAGGAAATTTTCGCTGTTATCCAGCGGCCATTCAGCGGGTGGTCCGGAGACACCATCTTCACGCTGGACAATGGCCAGGTTTGGCAGCAGCGCCGGCGGGGTAACTACCATCACATCGGCTCCAGCACCGACATCCGGATCACCAAAAACCTCATGGGTTTTTATCGCATGGAACTGCTGGAAAATGGTCAATCCGTGCAGGTAAAAAGATTAAAGTAAGCTTTAAAATATGGTACCCATGCCACTGATATCTCAGCATTTTAGGTAATTTTCCCAGAGCCAATAAAAGCGTGAATAGTGTGCAAATCCCCCCTTTCATGGAGGTACTTGGCCCCCTGTTCGGTTAAAGTTCATCCAGGGCAGCTTTTTTGCACAGTTGCTCAATAATAAACAGATGGGGGGCAAAACATGTTGCGAAAAACTCAGCTATCCGTGGCGGTCAGCGCCGTACTCGGTATCACATCAATGACGGGCTTGCCTGCGTATGCTCAGCCCGATGATTCCCAAATACTTGAGGAAGTGACCGTAACCGGATCGCGTATCCAGCGGAAAAATCTGGTCAGCGCCAGCCCGGTTACCCAGGTGGACGCCGAGGAATTGACTCTCTCCGGCACGGTGCGGGTCGAGGATTTAATCCGCACCCTGCCCCAGGTCTACTCCGAGCAGAACGGCAGCCAGCAAAATGGCGCGTCAGGCACCGCCACTATCAACCTGCGTAATCTGGGGGATCCACGAACCCTGGTCCTGATTAATAGCCGTCGTATGCCGGCTGGCTCACCCCTACAGGGCGGGGTAGGCGCCGATATCAACCAAATCCCCGGCGCCCTGATCAAGAGGGTGGAAATCCTGACCGGCGGCGCCTCGGCGGCCTATGGATCCGACGCGGTAGCCGGTGTCGTCAACTTCCTGATGGTCGATGACTTCGAGGGTGTGAAACTGGACTACCAGTACAGTGGCTACCAGCATGACAACGATAGCGGCAGGTGGCAGCGTGTAGTAGAGGAGGCTGGCTTCCCGGCTCCCAGCGGCAATACCAGCGACGGCGAAATCGACGACCTGTCGTTCATCATCGGTACCAATATGAATGACGGCCGCGGCAACATTACCGCCTACGCCACCTACCGCAATATCGAGCCGGTTTGGTCTCGCGACCGGGATTACAGCGCCTGCGCCCTGAGTGACGACGTCAAGGACTGTTTTGGCTCGATTACTATCCCACAGGGGCTGATCACCGATTTCAGTGATTTTGGTGGCCCCGGCGGCTTTGATTATATCGTGCAGGGTAACGAATTCGTGCCCTGGCAGGGAGAAACTTATAACTACGGCGCCGTGAACTACCAGCAGCGCCCGGACAAGCGCTACACCCTGGGATCCTTCGCTCACTACGATATCAACGAACACGTGGGGGTCTATTCCGAATTGATGTACATGCACGATGAATCGACCAGCCAGGTTGCGCCTTCGGGTAATTTCTTTGTGACCGAAACCCTCGAGTGCGGCAACGCGTTTTTGTCTGATCAGCAGTTCGAGGCTATGTGTGGCAGGTTCGGGCTCACAAAAGAGGATGCCCAGATTGCTTACGTGGGTCGCCGCAATGTGGAAGGCGGTAACCGCCAGGACGACCTGGAGTACGACTCGTATCGTGGTGTGTTCGGCTTGCGCGGCGACATAAACAAGACCTGGCGCTACGACGGCTATTATATGTACTCGCAGGTTGATTTTAGTGATACTTTTTCGAACGATCTGTCCATCCCCAATATCGTCCGGGCGCTGGATGCGGTGGAAGACCCCGATACCGGTGAAATCGTCTGTCAGTCTGTGGTGGATGGCAGCGATCCGGCCTGTGTGCCCTGGAACATTTTTGAAACCGGGGGCGTGACCCAGGGGGCCCTGGACTACCTTGAATTGCCCCTGTTCGCACGAGGCGAGACCGAGCAGACCGTGGCCTCGGGTTATGTCGAAGGCAACCTGGGGGACTATGGTGTCAAGCTGCCCTGGGCCGAGAGTGGCATCAACGTGGTTATCGGCGCGGAATATCGCAAGGAAAGCCTGGATTACAACCCCGACAACGGCTATGCCAACGGTCTGGGCGCTGGTCAGGGTGGTGCCCGGACTCCGATCAGCGGCAGCTACAATGTCAAGGAGGTCTTCTTCGAAGTCAGCATCCCGCTGATGGAAGACAGGGCTTTCGCCGAAGAGGTCATGCTCGATGGAAGTTATCGCTATTCCGATTACAACTACGGCGAGACCACCGATACATACGGAATTCGCCTGGGTTGGGCCTTCAACCAGCAGATCAAGGCTCGTGGCAGCTTCCAGCGCGCGGTCCGTGCTCCCAATATTCAGGAACTGTTTCTGCCGCAGGGCCTGAACCTGTTCGGCATGTCGGGCGATCCCTGTTCCGGACCGCTGACCAATGGCCTGAGTGCCGGTGGTTATACCCAGGAGGAATGCGCCCGCAGCGGCGTGTCGGCGAGCAACTTTGGCGCCAACCTGGACAACCCGGCGGGGCAGTACAACTTCCTGCAGGGCGGCAACGAGGATCTGTCCCCGGAAGAGTCCGATACCTACGCCATCGGGATAGTATGGACACCGGATTTTGCGCAGGGTCTCTCCCTGACCATCGACTATTTCGATATCGAGATCAAGGATGGCATCAACAACCTGTCGCCGGAATTCATCCTGGCCTCGTGCATCGAGGGGGAAGACAGCCAGTGCGCCCTGGTCAAGCGAGGGGGCAGAAACGACAACCTGTGGGTGGGCTCCAATGTTGATAGCAGCGGGCAGATCGTCGCACTGAATGACAACCTCGCAGTGGAGCGGGTCAAGGGTATCGACGTGGTCGCCACCTACCAGTTTTATATTGGCAAGTGGGGTAGTGTGCGACTGTACGATGTCATGTCTTATATCGACACCTGGGATCAGCAGGAATTGAGCAGTGCGCCCACGCAAGACTGTGCCGGCAAGTTCGCTTCCTCCTGTGGCTTCCCGGCACCCGATTGGCGGAACAACTTGCGGGCAACCTGGATCACCCCCTGGAGCGTGACTACCAGTCTGCAGTGGCGCTATATCGGCGAGGTAGAGGATGTGAATGAGATCCGTGATATGGACGACGTCAACTACTTCGACCTGTCGGCTATCTGGGAGGTCAATGACTGGGCGAGCCTGCGGGCCGGGATCAACAACCTGACCGACGAAGAACCGCCCATCGTGGGCAGCGATATCGCTGACCCCTCTGTCTTCGGTGCCGCGAATACTTTCCCGGGTATGTATGACGCCCTGGGGCGTTACTACTTCATTGGTGCCAGCATCGGCTTCTAGCGTGCTTGTCGCCTATACGGGACTCCCCTGGCTATCGAGATATGCGCGCAGCGGCGCCAGATTAGCGGCGTAATTCTGCCAGCGACCACGGGAGCCCTGATACAGGGGCCGGCGCACCTGGTGCACGCTGGCCGTGCGTACCCGGTTGGTCATCTCATGAAACTGCAGACAGCCCTCATGCCAGTCCAGTTGCAAAAATGCCAGCGCCCCGGCGATGGTCTCGCGTGGGTCCTCTACCAGAGTTTCGTATTGTAGATCCAGCACGCTCGAGCCGAAGAGCTGGCACCAGTGCGCCATCAGTCGCCGATAATGCAGGTAGTAATGTCCCGCATTGCGCAGGTCATTGGCATAGGCCTGCTGAGTCTCCAGCGGCTGGAAAAACAGGGACAGGCAGTTGTCCAGGGGCTGGCGCAGGGTATTGATAAATCTGGCATTCGGGAACAGGGCCTTGATCAACCCCAGATAGAGGAAATTGTCCGGGCGTTTGTTGCTGACCCGCCCGGCGCCCGGAAAGCCCCGTGCCAGATACTCGGTGTAACCCTGGCCCAGGTCCCGTATCTGGTCCGCCTGCGCTGTGAGCATGACTGTCGGGAAAGGCGCCAGGTTACGTTGGAAGTATTCGATTTCGCCACCGGCTGTAATAGCCGGGTGGGCCGCCAGGATCTGCTCCATGAGGGTGGAACCGGAGCGGAACATACCACAGATAAAAATATGAGGCGCCTGTGATATGGGCTCAATAGAAGCCAGCCAACGTTCATCACAATCCTTTATCAATTGGTCTGTGATGTCTTCCTGCCCCGCCGCATCGTAGTGGCCGGTGCGCCGTACGCTGCATCGATTGGCCTGTTGGTAGTAGTCGAAGGCCTTGTCGAAATAGTGGCAGTCGTCGTAGGCCTTGCCCAGCGCATACAGCAGGTTCTCTCGGTCGATGTCTTCGATGTCGTCCCGCCGCAGGGTGCGCTTCATGTTTCGTATTAGCGGGTCCACCGGATCCCGGACCCTGTCGCCGTTGGCGATATGCGCCAGCGCAGCCGCATGGCGGGGATCGTACTCCAGTATCTGTAAAAACAGGGTTCGCGCCTGGGTCCAGCCTCCCTGCTCCTCCTGCAGCAGGGCCATATTGAAAAGGGCCGGTATATAGGTCGGGTTGAGCGCCAGGGCTTTTAGCAGGGACTGCTCAGCGGCATCATGCCGATGCAGTGCTGCTTGAATAACACTGATATTGGTGTGCACTTCCTCGGGTCGCTCTATGTTGCGCTCCAGGCATTGGTGATACTCCCGCAGTGCTTGTGCCTCGTAGCCCGAGCGCTTCAGTAGGCGGGCCAGGTTGTAGCGGCTATTGTTGAAATCCGCATGGGTATCAAGCAGGCGGCGGTAACAGGCTATCGCATCATCGGCGCTGCCACGTCGCTCCAGCAGGGTAGCCAGGCGGTCGCAGTACAGCGGCTGGGCCGGGTAGGCGGCTACCAGACGTTGCAGATGCTGGAGGGCCGCATCTGGACGTGCGCTCTGGAGGCAGATCATCACCAGATTTTCCAGGGCATCGCGATTGTCGGCATCAAGCGTTAGTACCGCCTGGTAAAGGCGTTCTGCCTGCGCTGAGTCTCCCGCGGCGAAATGTTGCTGCGCCTGGTTTAGCTGCTGTGCAGTCCGGTTGATTGTGGTACCCCGGCTATCCTGACGATGAACTCGCTAATCATATGCCTTTACCCCGATTGCGGCCAGACCCATCAGAACAGCACGCGGCTGCGGATCGTCCCCTCGATACTGGCCAGCTTGGCCAGTGCCATGTCGCTGTACTCTGCTTCTATGTCAATGACCACGTAGCCCACCGCCTCGTTGGTTTGCAGGAACTGGGCCGAGACATTGAGGCTATTCCGGGAAAATACATTATTGATGGCGCTCATGATGCCCGGCGTATTGTGGTGAATATGCAGCAGGCGATGACAGCCCTTATGCTCCGGCAGGGCCACCTCCGGGAAGTTGACCGAGGAGATACTGGTGCCGTTGTCGCTGTAGCGGGCCAGCTTTTCCGCCACTTCCACGCCAATATTTTCCTGTGCTTCCACCGTGCTGCCACCAATGTGTGGGGTCAGGAACGTATTGTCGAAGCGGCGCAATGGTGAAATAAACTCGTCATCGTTGGAGCGCGGCTCCACCGGGAACACATCAATGCCGGCGCCACCGAGGCCGCCGTTTTCCAGGCTCTGGGCCAGTGCATCGATATCAACCACCGTACCACGGGATGCATTGATCAGTATGCTGCCAGGGCGCATCTGGGCCAGTTGCCCGGCACCGATCAGGTTCCGGGTGGAGGGGGTCTCAGGCACATGCAGGCTCACCACATCGGATTTGCTCAGCAGTTGGTCAAGGCTGGGCACCTGGCGGGCGTTGCCCAGGGGTAGCTTGTTGGTCACGTCATAGAACTGCACCTGCATGCCCAACCCCTCGGCGATTACCCCCAGTTGCATGCCGATATTGCCGTAGCCGATGATGCCCAGCGTTTTGCCGCGAATTTCGAACGCGTTGCTGGCTGATTTCTGCCATTCGCCGCGGTGCGCAGCGGCATTTTTCTGGGCGACCCCGCGCAGCAGCAGTATGGCCTCGGCGAGCACCAGCTCGGCCACGCTGCGGGTATTGGAGAACGGCGCGTTGAATACGGCGATACCCCGCCGGGTGGCGGCCTGTAAATCAACCTGATTGGTGCCTATGCAGAAACAACCGACCGACACCAGTTTTTTGGCCGCGGCGAAAACCTCTTCTGTGAGTTGCGTGCGGGAGCGAATACCCACGAAGTGGGCACCGGCGATGGCCGCTTTCAGTTCCTTCGGTGGCAGGGCCTTCCTGTGTTGCTCGATGTTGCTATAGCCGGACTTTTCCAGCGTTTCTACAGCCGAGGGATGCACCCCTTCGAGTAGCAGGAACTTGATTTTGTTTTTTTGAAGCGATTGTTGCGTCATGGTAGTCAAGACCCTTTGATAATTGTTGAATTACGCCCCGGACTTGCGGTGGAGCGGTAAAAAAGGGCGCGCATGATACCATACCCGCCGCCTGAATCAGCGCTCTGTGAAATTTGCCGGAGGAATTGCCCGTGATCCAAATCGATAACGCCGTCCTGACCTCGCTGGAGGGAATCGTAGGCGCCGGCCGAGTACTGACCGATGAGGCTTCCCTGCTGAGTTACGGCTGTGACTGGACCCGCGTTTATACGCCCGACCCTGCAGTGGTGGTGCTCCCCGACAGTATCGAGCAGGTGCAGGATATTGTGCGCCTGGCGGCCCGGGAGCAACTGGCGATCGTATCCTCCGGTGGACGCACCGGCCTTAGCGGGGGCGCAGTGGCGCGCAACGGCGAGTTGGTGCTGGCCCTGGACAGGCTCAATAGCATCGAAGGTTTCAATGCGGTGGACCGCACCGTGCGCTGCGGTGCCGGTGTGATTACCGCACAGCTGCAACAGTACGCCGCAGAGCAGGACTTGTTCTACCCGGTGGATTTTGCCTCCAGCGGCTCCAGCCAGATCGGTGGCAATATCTCCACCAACGCCGGCGGCATCAAGGTTATCCGCTACGGCATGACCCGGGATTGGGTGGCGGGCCTGAAACTGGTCACCGGTAAGGGTGAATTGCTGGATCTCAACCGCGGTCTGGTAAAAAACAACGCCGGCTACGACTTGCGCCAACTGGTTATCGGCGCCGAGGGTACTTTGGGAGTCGTTGTCGAGGCGACCATGCGCCTGTCGCGACCACCGCAGAATCTTGCGGTCCTGGTGCTGGGTGTGCCGGATATGCCATCGATCATGGCGGTGTTGGCCGCCTATCAGGGCGAGATGCAGCTGAGCGCCTTCGAATTCTTCTCGGAACTGGCCCTGCACAAAGTCATCGAGCACCAGGGGCTGCAGCGGCCGTTCGAGACGCCGGCAGAATACTATGCCCTGCTGGAGTTTGAGCAGCCCGACGACAGGGCGATGGAGCAGGCCATGACCCTGTTCGAACACTGCATGGAGCAGGGCTGGGTACTGGACGGTGTGGTGAGCCAGAGCGTCGCCCAGGCTGAATCCCTGTGGCGCTTGCGCGAGGATATCTCGGAAACGATTTCCCGCTGGACACCCTATAAAAACGACATTTCCACGGTAATTTCCCAGGTCCCGGATTTCCTGGCGGAGGTGGAGGCGGTGGTCAACGCCAACTATCCGGAGTTCGAAATCATCTGGTTTGGTCATATCGGCGACGGCAATGTGCACCTCAATGTATTGAAGCCCGATGACTTGCCCATGGAGGAGTTCCAGCGGCGTTGCGGTGAGGTCAGTAAATGGGTGTTCGAAATCGTGCAGCGTTATGGCGGTAGTATTTCTGCCGAGCATGGTGTTGGATTGCTCAAGAAAGATTATCTACAGTACAGCCGCTCGCCACTGGAAATTGAGATTATGCGGGAGATTAAGAAGGCCTTTGATCCATTGGGTCTTATGAACCCTGGTAAAGTATTTGATAGTTGAGTGCTAAGTGATCCGCCGCGGATCGGCGGCACCAAATTTAGGCCAGGCAAATAACCATAACCAGTAAAGCTATTCTGCGTATAGAGTCCGCACCCCATCCGGAGTGCCAAGCAAAAGAACATCCGCCGGCTTAATCGCAAACAACCCGTTAGTCACCACCCCGGTAATATTATTAATCTTTTCTTCTATCGCCAATGGCTGGGGAATGGAGAAGTTGTACACATCCAGGATGACATTGCCGTTGTCGGTTACCACGCCCTCCCGGTAGATCGGGTCGCCGCCCAGCTTGACCAGCTCGCGGGCCACGTGACTGCGCGCCATGGGGATAACCTCAACCGGCAACGGAAACTGCCCCAGCGTATGGACCAGCTTGCTCTCATCCGCGATGCAGATAAATTCCCCCGCCACCGCCGTCACGATTTTTTCCCGGGTCAGCGCTGCACCGCCGCCCTTGATCAACTGTAGAGCGGCGTTGGTCTCGTCGGCACCATCGATATAAAAGTCCACCTGGTTCACCGTGTTGAGTTCATACACCGGGATGCCGTGGCTTTTCAGTCGCTGCGCGGAGGCCTCCGAACTGGCCACCGTGGCGTTGATCAGGCCCTTGATGCCGGCCAGATTGTCGATGAAAAGGTTGGCGGTGGAGCCCGTGCCGATGCCCAGTACCGTATCGTTTTCGAGCTTGGGTCGGATAAACGCCAGCGCCGCGTCCGCAACTGCCTGCTTCATCTCGTCCTGGGTCATGTGCTGTCCTTTGGGGGTTTTGGTGAGTCGGCCCTGGCCATTATAGGGCAGGTGATACACGCGATCACGGGAAATACCCAAATCACTGATGACAGTGAGCTGAAAATCAGGCGCCACTCCATTAAGATGGCCGGGCCTCTCGTATTTTTTGGAAGTGTGCTGCTATGCCACAGTCTTACATAAAGCGTATCCTGGATGCGCGGGTCTACGACGTCGCCCGGGAGACCCCGGTGGACGAAGCCACCCTCATGTCACGCCGGCTGGACAACACGATCTGGTTGAAGCGCGAAGACCTGCAGCCCGGGTTTTCCTTCAAGTTGCGTGGCGCCTATAACAAGATGTATCGTCTTACTGAGGTACAGCGAGCAAAAGGTGTGGTCGCGGCCTCTGCCGGCAATCACGCCCAGGGGCTGGCAATGGCGGCACAGAAAATGAATGTGAATGCCACCATTGTCATGCCACGCACCACGCCCCAGATCAAAGTGGATGCTGTGCGCAATCGCGGTGCTCGCGTGGTCCTGTATGGGGACTCTTTCGATGAGGCCGCCGTTTATGCTGCGAAACTGGTGGCAGAAAAAAACATGACCTATGTGCATCCCTTCGATGACCCGGATGTGATCGCGGGGCAGGGTACTGTGGGTATGGAAATTGTGCGCCAGCACCAACAGCCGCTGGATGCCCTGTTCGTGCCGGTTGGTGGGGGTGGCTTGCTCGCCGGTGTGGCCGCTTTTGTAAGATACGTTTGGCCCCGGACCCGCATTATCGGCGTGGAACCAGAGGATGCCGCCTGTTTGCAGTTGGCCCTGGAGCGCGGCCGCCGGGACAGCTTGTCAGAGGTTGGTTTGTTTGCCGATGGTTGTGCGGTAGCCCAGGTTGGCAGGGAAACCTTCCGCGTTATTCGCGATACTGTCGACGAGGTTATCACCGCATCTACTGATGAAATGTGTGCCGCGATCAAGGATATTTTTGAAGACACGCGTAGCATCGCTGAGCCAGCGGGCGCCCTGGCACTGGCCGGCCTGAAGAAATATGTCGAGCGCACGGGCGTGAAAGGGCAGGACTTGCTGGCGATTGTCAGCGGCGCCAATACCAATTTCGATCGTTTGCGTTATATAGCAGAACGCTCTGAGGTTGGTGAGCACCGGGAGGCGGTGATCAGTGTTGCCGTGCCGGAGCGGCCCGGCAGCTTCAAACAGTTTTGCAGCTGCCTGGGTCGGCGCAATATCACTGAATTCAACTACCGCTATGCCGGTGCCGGGTCTGCCCAGGTGTTTGTCGGTCTTTCGGTGGCACCCGGTGGTGAAGACCTGGCGGCATTGCTCGGTGACCTGGCGCAGCGCGGTTATAGCACTGAAGACATGACGTACAATGAAGTGGCCAAGTTGCACGTTCGTTATATGGTGGGTGGGCATGCGTCGGGCCTGGCGGGGAATGAGTTGGTTTATCGCGTGGAGTTTCCCGATCGTCCCGGTGCCCTGCTTAAATTCCTGACGGGACTGGGGCAGCGCTGGAACATTTCCCTGTTCCACTATCGCAACCACGGGGCCGCCGATGGGCGAATCCTGTTGGGGGTGCAGGCGGCAAAAAATGAACGCCGGGCATTCGAGGAAGTACTGGATCAGATCAACTTCCGCTACTGGGAAGAAACCGATAATAGCGCCTATCAGCTCTATCTTGGCAGAGAAGAATCCTGAATTGGGAAAAGTTAGCGGTCACCAGGTCTGTGGGGGTTTTCTTTTGCTCCGCTCTGGTATAGTATTTTCCCGAAGTTGTTAAATAGTCACAAAATTTGTAGTTGTATTTACAATAAGGGAAGAGGCACAGGTTCCTCAGAGAATCAGCCTTGATGTTAGCGGGACAAATCTAAAGTGAAGCGTAAACCGGATTTTTTACTGATTTTGATGGCTGTCTTTGGGATGGGGGTACTTGTCACACTGTTTCTTCCCATTGCAAACGACACGGTCGCCGCCCCGGCGTCCGAGTTACAGGCTGGCGTCATCATCCGGGATTGATCCCCGGCAACGTCAGTTTACTCCTTGCCAAAGTGCAGGGCGGCGTCGGACACAATAAAATTCAGCGAAATATCCCATTGCTCCCGCGGGATGCAATCTACTTGCTGGTTGGCGTGAGCCAGCCCCACCAGTAGCGGACCGGCAATATCAGCCAGGGTCCGGTCGTAAAAGCCGCCACCCATCCCCAGTCGTCCCCCCTGCAGGTCCCAGCCCACCAGAGGTAGAAAAATGATGTCCAGGTCCTCCGCCGGGCAACGACTGGCATGCGCCGGGGGTTCCGGTATGCCAAAGCGGTTGGCAAACAGCGGCGAGTCAGGCAGCCATGCGGCGAAGCACAGGCTGTCATCGTCTTGTATTACTGGTAGAAAAAGCTGCTTGCGCTGTGCGCGACCCAGTTCGCTCAGTGGGGTGGTCTCTATTTCGCCATCGGCTGCCAGGTAGAGTGCGATGCGTTGCGCCGTGCGCCAGCCTGGAAGGTGCGCGATGTGCCGCGATACGGCTTGTGCGGCCACAGCTTGTTGTTCGACGCTCAGGCTTTGCCGGCGATGACGCAGTGTCCTGCGCAGTTGGATTTTGCTGAGATCGGAGTCTGACATAAGTAAGAAGTGGGATTCCCGGCATACCGCTGACAGCACTGCCCTTGAACCCGATGGTTCAGGGTGGCGGCTCCTGCACTGTATCAGGCTTTCCGACCGGAGCCGGACATGCACACCAACAGCAACGAGAAACCTCCGGATATACAATATCGGCTCGAGGACTGTATGTCTGGCGCATAGGCCAGGGATCCAACTGAAGTATAGCTCAGATAATGCAGGGGCGGTTTACTTAATTCCAATAGTGTTAACCAGTGCGCATCTGGAAACACGCGTTTTAAATTCATGGTGCTTTGTAAGTCCGAATTTATTCGGACAAATCAACTAACTAAGTCCCCCCCACCCCCAAGAAAGTCAGCCGATTTCCAGTTGTCGCAATTGATACAAAGCGTCGTCCAGCTTGCGATTGAGGCGGTTGACCGAGTCACCGTCGGGTGCGGCTGCGCTGCCGTCGGTTTGTTCAGATGCCTGCAATAGCTCATAACTGATATTGAGTGCGGCCATTACGGCGATGCGCTCCAGCCCTATCACCTTACCAGTTTCACGAATATTGCGCATTTGCTTGTCCAGGTACTTGGCCGACACGACCAACTCGGCCTCCTGATCCTCAGGGCAGGCCACCTGGTATTCTTTATCCAGAATTTTTACAGTCACGGTGTGGGGTTGGTTCACTAGTCACTCCATTGTGCGCAGACGGTCAATCATGGCCTCGACTTTGGTCCGGGCCAGTTCATTTTTTTCGATCAGGTCTTGCCGCTCCTGATGCCAGCCGACACTGTCTGTCTTGAGCATCTGGTTTTCGCGATTCAGGTCGTTGCACAGCACAATCAGTTCATCGATTTTCTGTTCCAGCACCTTGAGTTGGTTTTCCGCCATGGAGTTATACTAGGGTAGGTATTATTGGGATCCTACTATAGTGGCGCTTGGCACTGAGGTCAACGACACAAAATTCATAGATATCAATAGCCTGCCAAGCTTTTTACAGCTATCGGTGGAGGTGCGGAGAAACCGCGCTGAGCGCCGGTACCCTGAGGAGAACACAGTATGCATGACGAATTACAGGGTAAAGTGGGGGTATTCGACTTTGATGAGTTCGCAAATTACCTGCTGGAGCAGGGTCTGGAGGCATCCCCCTCCGAGTTGCATGGTTTTCTGTGTGGCTTATTGTCTGGTGGGGCCGCGGCCGAGCCGGAGGTGGCCCTGGATGCGTTGGATCAGTCCCTGGGCCTGGTTTTACACGGTGAATTGGCGGACCACACCATGCAGCTCTACACGGTCACTGCAGCAGCGCTGGAGGACGAAGAGTTTGACTTCCACCCCCTGTTGCCCGATGACGACGACGATATTGCCCAGCGCACCGCCGCCCTGGCCGCCTGGAGCCGGGGATTTTTGGCGGGTTTTGCCCACATCACAGCAGGGGTGGAGGTAGTTCCCGCCACACTGTCCGAGGATAGCAGCGAAATTCTCAAGGATTTTGCCGCCATCGCACAGGCCGCAGTGGATGAGGATGAGACTGAGGACGAGGACAAAGCAGAGGACAGCTATATGGAACTTGTTGAGTATCTGCGTTTTGCTGTGCTCAATGTATATATGGACGCTGGTGCCCCGGTGCAGGACCACTGAATATACGATTTATACAGGACACTAAACTGGCTGTGGTAATCTCTGTGCGTTATTGCGCAGCGGCATTGCAGGTACCGGCGAGTTAGATCATGAGCATCAGTAAATCCGAATTTGTCCGTCGGCGGAAAAACCTGATGGCGCTGATGGAGCCCAACAGCATTGCAATTATTCCCTCTGCACGGGAGCAGGTGCGCAGCCGTGATACCGAGTACCTGTTTCGCCAGGACAGCGATTTTTACTATCTGTCGGGATTCAACGAGCCGGATGCGGTGCTGGTGTTGCTGCCTGGTCGTCGGCACGGTCAGTTTGTCATGTTTTGCCGGGAGCGCGATCCAGGGATGGAATTATGGCATGGTTATCGGGCCGGGCCGGAGGGGGTTTGTGCCAGGCATGCCGCCGATGATGCCTTTCCCATTGGTGATATCGATGACATTCTGCCCGGCCTGATTGAAGGCAGGGAGCGGGTTTACTACTCCATGGGTCGCAGTACCGACTTCGATCGCCAGATAATGGAGTGGGTGAACACGATCCGGGGCAAGGAAGCGAGCGGTGCGGTGCCGCCGGGGGAATTTACCGATCTCGATCATATGCTGCATGAATTACGCCTGTATAAAAGTGCCGCGGAACTGCGCCTGCTGCGCCGGGCGGGGGAGATTACAGGCCGGGCCCATCAACGCGTCATGCGCACATGTCGCGTGGGTATGTATGAATATCAGCTGGAAGCGGAGCTGCAACACGAGTTTACCACCTCCGGTGCAAGACACGCGGCCTATCCCAGTATTGTCGGCAGTGGCGATAACGCCTGTACCATGCACTATGTTGCAAACGACAGTAAAATGCGTGACGGTGACCTGGTGCTGGTCGATGCTGGTTGTGAGCTGGAATATTACGCCGCCGATGTGACCCGCACCTTTCCGGTAAATGGACGCTTCAGTCGGGAGCAGCGGGCGCTGTATGACCTGGTGTTACAGGCACAGTTGGCGGCTATAGACCAGATAAAACCGGGCAATCACTGGAATCAACCGCACGATGCCAGCGTCAGGGTAATCACCCGGGGGCTGGTGGAACTCGGGCTACTGAAGGGCAGGGTAGCCAGCCTGATCAAGCGCGAGGCTTACCGTGCTTTTTATATGCACCGGGTAGGCCATTGGCTGGGACTGGACGTGCACGATGTTGGGGACTATCGCCTGGGTGAAGAATGGCGCCTGCTGGAGGCAGGTATGGTCATGACGGTGGAGCCCGGTCTCTACATAGGGCCGCAAAATAGCAAAGTGGCTAAAAAATGGCGTGGCATAGGCATACGCATCGAGGATGATGTGGTGGTGACAGATCAAGGCTGCGAAGTTATCAGCTCGGGTGTACCGAAAACCGCAGAGGAAATAGAGGCGTTGATGGCCGCATGACTATGAGCATAAATCGCGACATCGTTATCGCCGGTGGCGGTATGGTGGGAGTCAGCCTGGCCCTGCATCTGGGCGTCGTGCTGCCTGCAGACACTACGATTTTGTTGGTGGAGGGGTTTCCGTTTCCCGGGGTGGTCGACGGCGGCAGGCCTGATTATCATCCCGCTTTCGATGCGCGTTCCACGGCGCTGAGTTACAGCTCCCGCCTGATTTACGAAAAAATGCAGGTGTGGGAAGACTTGCAGCAATGGCTCTGCGCCATCGACAGTATTCATGTGTCCAATCGCGGCCATTTCGGCAGTACTTTACTGAATGCCGACGAGTATGACTGGCCCGCACTGGGTTATGTGGTGGAAAATGCCTGGCTGGGCAAGGCGCTGATTCAGTCCTTGTATCGTCAGGGTCGGGTGGAGGTGCGCAGCCCGGCCAAAGTGGTGGCTGCGGCGGCGGCCGGAACCGGTATCAGCTTACAGTTGCAAGGCGAGGGCGAAACAGCCATCGACACAGCCCTGTTACTGGTGGCGGACGGTGCCAATTCCGGGCTGCGCGACCAACTGGGGGTGGCGGTGACAGAGAAACCCTATGACCAGCATGCGTTGGTGGCGAACGTCGCCTCTGCCGAGTCGCATCGCGGCTGTGCCTATGAGCGCTTTAGCGATGACGGTCCCCTGGCACTGCTGCCACTGCTGCCGGCGGCGGGCGGGGAACACCGCAGTGCCCTGGTCTGGACCCTGCCCCCGGAGCACGCGCAACACCTGCAGACCTGCCCCGAGCAGGAATTTTTGCAAACCCTGCAGGAGCGTTTTGGCTATCGACTGGGGCGTTTGTTACAAGTAGGGGAACGGCACAATTATCCCCTGTCCCTGATCCAGTCTACCGAGCAGGTACGCCAGGGTCTGGTGGTGATGGGCAATGCCGCCCACACTCTGCACCCGGTGGCGGGCCAGGGTTACAACCTGGCCCTGCGCGATGTGGCTGAACTGGGCAACCTGTTGGCCGAGGGTATGGCCGCCGGCGAGCGCCTGGGGGATCTGGCCACGTTGCAGCGCTATCAACAAAGGCAGCAGCCAGACCAGGACAGAACAATTAATTTCAGCGACCGGGTACCTGCGTTGTTTATGCGGACAGACCCGCTACTGGGCCTGGGACGGGATCTGGCACTGGCGGGGCTGGATATAATACCCGGGCTGAAGCGCGAATTCGTGCGTCAGGCGGCGGGTGTGGCCGCCATGAGAGGGCAGCATGGCTGATACTCGGCGCTTCGATATTGCCATCATCGGTGCCGGTATAGCCGGTACCGCCCTGGCGGCTGCCCTGGGTGGGCAGGGTCTGTCTGTTGCCCTGGTGGAAGCGCAGCCTCTGACGGCGCCGGAGCTGCCCGCTGCCTGTGATCTGCAGCAGTTCGATCCCCGGGTGAGCGCCCTCACGCCTCGCTCGCGCAAGTTGCTGGAGCAACTGGGAGCCTGGGAGGCCATTGCCGCCTATCGCCAGTGCCCCTATCGTCATATGACGGTGTGGGATGCAGAGGGTACCGGCCAGATAGAGTTCGACTGCACCGAGGTGAATGCGCCGTTACTGGGTCATATCGTGGAAAATCGCGCTATCGTAAGCGCTCTGCTGGCCCAGGTTACCGCTGCGGCGAATATAACGCTATTGAGCCCCGTGCGGCTGGAGGCCTGTACCCGACTGGCGTGTTCCAGCATGCGTATGGAGCTGGCGGAGGGCGGTGCGATTGAGACCGATTTGCTGATCGCCGCCGACGGGGCACAGTCGCGGGTGCGGGACATGATGGATTTTCGGACCCGCGAATGGGATTACGGTCATCGCGCCATCGTCGCCACGGTGCAGGTGGAGCAGGCCCACCAGGACACGGCCTGGCAGCGTTTCCTGCCCACCGGACCGTTGGCCCTGTTGCCACTGCCGGGAGAGGAAGACCGGCACTATTGCTCCATTGTGTGGTCACTGGAAGAGCAACTGGTGGACGATTTACTGGCGCTGGACGAGGCTGCCTTTTGCGCCGAATTGGAACAGGCCTGCGAGCGGCGACTTGGTCCGGTGCTGGGTAGCTCGCCACGCTTTGCCTTCCCGTTGCGCCAGCGTCACGCCGTGGACTATGTACAGCCCGGTGTCGCACTGGTGGCGGATGCCGCCCATACCATTCACCCGCTGGCGGGCCAGGGCATCAACCTGGGTTTACAGGATGTGGCGGCGTTGGCCGAGGAAATTTTGGCGGGCCATGCCCGTGGTGCCCATCCGGG
>QNFR01000037.1 GCA_003646405.1 Gammaproteobacteria bacterium | reverse complement strand
TCCCCCGCTTCCAGACACACTTCCACGGTATCTTTTGTATATGACTCGATTAGCCTTTGTATTACTCCTGGCCTTCACCGCTTTTGTCACACAGGCCGCGACCATCGTGCCCTCGCCGCCACAGGTGTCGGCCAAGGCTTATTTTCTGGTGGATGCCAGGAGCGGCGCTGTACTGGCCGAGCACAATGCCGATATGCCCTTGCCGCCGGCCAGCCTTACCAAGATGATGACCAGTTATGTGCTGGCCAAGGAAATCACTGAGGGGCGGATCAGTGAGAGCGAGATGGTGACGGTCAGCGAGAATGCCTGGTCCCAGAACCCGGTGTTCAATGGTTCCTCGCTGATGTGGATCGAGCCCGGCAAGGATGTGTCCATTGAGGATCTGCAGCGCGGTATCATTATATCTTCCGGTAACGACGCCACGGTGGCGGTGGCGGAGCATCTGGCGGGTAGCGAGGCGGTGTTTGCCGAAATGATGAACACCAATGCCGAGAAACTGGGTATGGTGGATACTTATTATGTGAATTCCCACGGCCTGCCCCATCCGGATCACATGACGACGGCGCGGGATCTGGCCATATTGGCCAAGGCCATGATCAATGATCACCCTGACCAGTACGCGATCTATAAAGAGCGTGAGTTCACCTACAACAATATCCGGCAGTACAATCGCAACACGCTGATGTCGGAAGACCCCACCGTGGATGGCCTGAAGACTGGCCACACCGAGGCGGCGGGGTATTGCCTGGTGGCCTCGGCCGAGCGCCGCGGTATGCGCCTGATTTCTGTGGTGATGGGCACCAGTAGTACCCGGGCGCGCAAGAACGAGACGCGCAGCCTGCTGAATTATGGTTTTCGCTTTTATGAGACCAGCACCTTGTTCGAGCCTATGACTGAACTGGAAAAGCCACGTATCTGGAAGGGGCAGGAGGACTATGTGTCGGTGGGGCTGCTGGAAGAAACCGTGCTGACCCTGCCGCGGGGCAAAAAGAAACACCTGGTGACTACAGTGGCAGTCAATGATGAACTGGTGGCCCCCCTGGCCAAAGGAGATGCCGTGGGTACGGTGACCCTGAGCCTGGACGGTGAGACCGTGTTCCATGCGCCGGTAGTGGCGTTGGTAGCGGTGGAGCCGGGCGGCTTCTTCGCCCGCCTGTGGGATATGATCCTGATGTGGGTCGCCAGCATCTTCAGTACATGATTCTCGCTGTAGATACGTGTGGAGGACAACACAATGGAGGAGCGGGAGCCCCCAAAAATCGAATTTCCCTGCGACTATCCGATCAAAGTACTGGGCCGCAGCAGTGATGCCTTCGAGTCTATTATCTTCGAGGTGTTCGAACGCCATGCACCGGGTTTCGATCAGGAGACCCTGACCGTGAATGCCAGCAGTAAGGGTACTTTCACTGCCCTCACGATTACCATAACAGCCACCGGTCCCGATCAGTTGGAAGCATTGCACCAGGATCTCCTGGCTACCGGACACGTGAAGATGGTGATCTAGTGTACCTTCCTTCGGGGTACTAGTTGATGCCGGTTTCAGAACTGGTACTGCGCGAACTGGGCCTGGTGGACTATGCGCCCACACTCGAGGCCATGAAACAATTCACCGATACCCGCGATGCCGATTCTGCGGATGAGCTATGGCTGTTGCAGCATCCCCGGGTGTTCACCCAGGGGCAGACGGGCAAGGCCGAGCATGTGCTGGCTCCCGGTGATATCCCCGTTATCCAGGTGGACCGCGGTGGTCAGGTTACTTACCACGGCCCGGGTCAGTGGGTGCTTTATCTGCTGGTGGACATACGCCGCCACAAACTGGGTGTGCGCAATCTGGTGGACCTGATCGAACAGAGCCTCGTGGCGCTGCTGGGCGAATACGGCATCGATGCCGCCGCCAAACCGGATGCTCCGGGAGTTTATGTGGCGGGAGACAAAATCGCCGCTCTGGGCCTGCGGATACGCCGCGGCCGCAGCTACCACGGTTTATCCCTGAATGTGGATATGGACCTGGAACCCTTCGCTCGCATTAACCCCTGCGGTCATGAAGGGCTGCAGGTAACATCCATGACCGCACTCTTGCCCGATAGTGGTATTGAGATGGATGTTGTTGGCAAGCGATTGCTGGCTATCGTGGCCGATCGTCTTGATTGCTGCCGCAGGTAGCTGCCGTTATCTAACACTACCTATTTTCTTACAGGCCGCTTCTGAAGTTTGCGCTGCAGGGTCCGCCGGTGCATGCCCAGCGCGCGGGCGGTGGCGGAGATGTTGCCGTCGTTGTCCCGTAGCACCCGCTGGATATGCTCCCACTCGAGGCGATCTATCGAGATCGGATCTACGGGGATATCCGTTGCGTGTGCCGTCTTCCCCTCTTCGAAGGCGTGCAAGACCTCGTCAATGGTGGCGGGTTTACACAAGTAGTTGGCAGCGCCCGCCTTGGTGGCTTGCACTGCGGTAGCGATACTGGAGTAGCCGGTAAGCACGACGAGTTTTGCGTTTGGGGCCTGTTGCAGTAACTGAGGCAGTGCCACCAGACCCGAGATGCCCGGCATATTGAGATCCAGCAGTATATGGCTGGGCTGGAATGCGGCACAGGCGGCGATGGCCGCGTCGGCGCTGTCGCAAGCCCGGGTGGCAAAGCCCCTGCGCTGGAAGCCCCGTTTCATTACTGCGCTAAACACTGTGTCGTCATCTACCAGCAAGATTCTGGAGCCTGTCTGTGTCATTGGGCGAACTCCGTCGCAGGTGGTTGGTTTAGAGGGAGTATCAGGGTGGCGACGGTGCCGCCCTCGCGCACATTGTGCAGCTCGATGCGGCCACCATAACGCTCCACCGTGGCCTGGCTAAGCATCAGGCCAATACCCAGGCCGGATTTGCCCGCGTGGATGATCGGTTTGCCGAGTTTTTCCAGTAATTCCGCGGGTATACCGGGACCCCAGTCCCGCACGCTGATACGTACCTCACGCTGGTCCCACGCCACGCTGATCTCTATCTTATCCGAACTGGCGTCGGCGGCATTATTGAGAAGGTTTTCCAGCGCCTGCACCATGGTCAGGTCGAATTCAATCACCGGCCCTCCCCGGCCACAGTTGATGGTGTAGATTATACCCGGACGGCGCACGGCCCAGCGCTCAGTGGTTTGTTGTGCGAATTCGCATACTGCCTGGTGCCGGGTTTGCTCCACCGAGGTGAGTTCGGCGGTGTGGCTGAGTTCTGTCAGGGTGGACTTGCAGTGGGCGAGTTGCCCCCGGAGCAGTTCACAATCGAGCCGGGCCTGTGTGCCCAGTGTGTCGTCCTGCAACATCTCGTCTACTAGTACCGTCATGGTGGACAGTGGTGTGCCCAGTTCGTGGGCGGTGCCGGCCGCGAGGCTGGCTACCGCCATGATCTGATCGTTGCGCAGGCGGTCTTCTCGCTGGACTACGGCCTGTGCCTCCTGTTGGCGCAAAATCGCCGCCATGCGCACCACGAAGTAAGTGATCAGGCCGGCGCTAAACAGGAAGTTGAACCACATGCCCAGGATGTGCACGTTGGCGCCATTACCGTGGCCCATGGTTGCGTGAGGAGTGAACAGAGGGAAGGGCACATAGCAGTACAACAGTAGGCTGTAAGCCAGCAGCGAACTCCCGGTCACCAGCCAGGTGTGGCGCCAGGGGAGTACGGCGGCGGCGATAACCAGTGGCACAATATAGTAGGAGACAAAGGGGTTGTTGGCGCCGCCGGTGAAGTACATCAGGGCAGTCCAGCCCAGCACATCGATAAACAGCTGCGCCAGGAACTCGTTATCCGCCACCGGCCAGGGCTGTGTTGTGCGCCACAAACTGGCTATGGTGAGCAGCGCCAGCACGACCAGGCTGACAGTCACCCCCAGCAGGCTTTCGGTGGTGCGGCTGGCAAGCAGCACATAGATCAACACACCGGTCTGGCCCAGCAGCGCGATACTGCGGATAATCAGCAGGTTGCGCAGGTTATCCACAGACGGGCTGTAGGCGCGTGGAGATCGTATAAGTCGTTTATTCACCTGAGTATTATAAGTGGATAGGTCGGCCGACGGCAGCACCAATATCGGTAATTCCGGGGACATGTGACTTAGCTTTCGTCATATCTGGTTGCGCAATCAAAAGGTTGACACTGAGATAAGTAAAGTGTCCCCACAATTATGGCAGGAGACTGCGCCCGGTGGGGAAAGGGCGTATACTTCGCGCTTTTTTCACCGGGAAGCCACATGTCAGATCTTGGCAAAGCCATCGCCTTGCGCCGCACCTTCGCGATTATTTCTCACCCGGATGCGGGCAAGACCACCATCACCGAGAAGCTCCTGCTGCTGGGTAATGCCATTGCGGTGGCAGGTAGTGTGAAAGGTAAAAAGGGCCCCAAGGCTACTTCCGACTGGATGAGTATGGAGCAGGAGCGTGGTATTTCGGTGACCTCATCAGTGATGCAATTCCCCTATTGCGGACGCACGGTAAACCTGCTGGATACGCCGGGACACGAGGATTTTTCCGAGGATACCTATCGCACCCTGACTGCGGTGGACTCTGCTCTGATGGTGATAGACGGCGCCAAGGGCGTGGAGAATCGCACCATCAAGTTGATGAATGTCTGCCGTCTGCGTGACACCCCGATTTTCAGCTTCGTCAACAAAATGGACCGGGATATTCGCGACCCCATCGACTTGCTGGATGAAATTGAGGAGGTGCTGCAGATACAGGCTGCGCCAATTAACTGGCCCATTGGCATGGGTGGGGAGTTCAGGGGGGTCTACAACCTTTACACCGATGAGATTCATCAGTACACCCCGGGCCGCGGCGCGATACTGCCCGATGACATACGCATAGAGGGTCTGGACAGCGCCGCAGCCAGAGCCCTGTTGGGCGATGAATACGAAGATTTCGCTGAGGAGATCGAACTGGTGCGCGGCGCCAGCCATGAATTCGAGCTGGAGGCATTTCTGGCGGGCAAATTGAGCCCGGTCTTTTTCGGCACTGCCCTGGGCAATTTCGGGGTGCGGGAAATGCTCGACGATTTCGTGCGGTGGGCACCGGCGCCGCAGGGCCGAGATACCACAGGTCGCCCGGTGGCGGCCGGTGAAGAAGCAATGAGCGGCTTTATTTTCAAGATCCAGGCCAATATGGACCCCCGCCACCGGGATCGTATCGCATTCATGCGGATATGCTCGGGGCGCTACAGCAAAGGTATGAAAATGCGCCACGTGCGCATTGGTAAAGACGTGAAAATCGCCGATGCGGTAACCTTCAAGGCCGGGGAGCGGGCGGTGGTGGAGGAGGCGGTATCGGGCGATATCATCGGTCTGCACAATCACGGCACCATCCAGATTGGTGATACGTTTACTGAAGGCGAGGACTTGCAATTTACCGGTGTTCCGCATTTCGCGCCGGAGTTATTTCGTCGTATTCGCCTGACCGATCCAATGAAATCCAAGCAGTTACAGAGGGGCCTGCAACAGTTGTCGGAAGAGGGCTCTACGCAGGTGTTTGCCCCCATCACCACCACGGATCTGGTGGTCGGCGCTGTAGGTCAGTTGCAGTTCGATGTGGTGGCTTACCGGCTGAAGGATGAATACAAGGTGGAGGCTATTTACGAGCCGGTCAACGTGTACACGGCCCGTTGGATCACCTGCGATGACGCTCGTAAGCTGGAAGACTTTCGTAAGAAGGCGGCGGAACACCTGTCGATCGATGGTGGAGGGCACCTCACCTACCTGGCGCCTACCCGGGTTAACCTGTCCCTGATGGAAGAGCGCTGGCCCGATTTGGAGTTTCGCGCTACTCGGGAGCATTGATCGGGATGGTTGGTGCTGTTGCGTCGGGCTGACCTGCGCGGTGGTACAAAGCCCTTAAGCCAATAACTTCTTCACATCCCTCTCCATATCCTTTGGCTTTACGGTAGGCGCATAGCGCTTGACCACCTCACCGGAGGAATCTATAAGAAACTTGGTGAAGTTCCACTTGATCCGCCGGGTGCCCAGCGCGCCCGGGGCCTCTTTCTTGAGGTACTTGAATAAAGGGTCGGCGCCGCCACCATTGACCTCGATCTTGCTGAACATGGGGAAGCTGACACCGTAGTTGAGCTGGCAGAACGCCATGATCTCGTCGTTGCTGCCCGGGTCCTGCCCAGCGAACTGGTTACAGGGGAAGCCGAGGATCTCCAGGCCCTGGTCCTTGTATTTCTCGTACATCTGCTCCAGCCCCTCAAACTGGGGTGTGAAGCCACACCTGGAGGCGGTATTGACCACCAGCAGGACCTTACCCTGGTAGTCGACGAGAGACTTTTTCTTGCCGCCGGGTGTCTGGCAGTCGAAGTCGTAAACGCTGGTTGTCATGTTGGTTCATCCCAGAGTGGTGATCAGGCCGCGCATAGTACAGTATCATGTATCTCACTTGACACAGCTCGAAAACCCACCAGAGTATTCCATGCGCCGCATACGCCCCAGCTTGAGTTTATCGCTGACCTGGCTACTTCCACTGGTTAGGTGCCAGGAGCAGGGTCGCCTTTGGTGTACGCGCAGGCGTAGCTGCGTATGACCGGCGCGGTCTTTACCCGGGGTTCTACCATGCGCCATGTGGTGGCTATGACCGCTGCCAGCGCCACGGGTCTGCTGGCCATGTTTGGTGTCGACATGGTCGACATGTACTTCCTGACCCTGCTGGGAGAGCAGGAGTTGGCGGCGGCTGTGGGTTTTGCGGGTACTCTCCTGTTCTTTCTGGTATCGGTCAGTATCGGCCTGCAGATTGCGCTGGGAGCACTGGTGGCTCGCTCCGAGGGCGCCCATCGCCGCGATCTCGCGCGCCGTTACTGTACCAGTTCCCTGATTTTCAATGGGCTGGTATCGACGTTGATCAGCGCCATCGCCTGGTTCAACCTGCCCGCCTTGCTGGCCGTGCTGGGGGCGTCCGGGCAGACCCTGGACTACGCTCTCAGCTATGCCGGCATCGCGTTGCCGAGTATGCCGGTACTGGTACTGGGTATGAGCATGGCCGCCGGGGTGCGTGCGATTGGCGATGCGCGCCGTTCCATGTGGGCCACCATAATAGGCTCATTGGTCAATGCCGGTCTGGACCCACTGTTCATCTTTACCTTCGATTGGGGGCTGGAGGGTGCTGCCCTGGCCTCGGTGGTATCGCGTATCGTGGTAATGGCCATTGCCTGGCACGCTGTTGCAGTGGTGCACAAACTGCCGTGCAGGATAACCCGGGATCAATTCCTGTCAGATATGAGGCCGATACTGAGCATCGCCGGCCCGGCAGTATTGACCAATCTGGCCACGCCTATTGGCAGTGGCTTTGTGCTGCGCACCATGTCCCAGTTCGGCGACGGTGCGGTGGCGGGGGCGGCCATCATGGGGCGTATTACGCCGCTGGCGTTTGCCGCTGTCTTCGCCTTGTCCAGCGCGGTGGGTCCTATCATTGGGCAAAATGCCGGGGCGGGGTTCTACGGCCGCGTTCGTTCCACTCTGGTCGACGCCGTGATATTCAATGTGGTCTACGTGGCGCTGGTGTGGCTGCTGCTATGGTATTGCGCCGATGCGATTGTGGCCGCATTCTCCGCCAGCGAGGAGGCTGCGGAGCTGATTTTGTATTACACCCATTTCCTGGTGGGTGCTTTTGTGTTCAACGGCATTTTATTTGTCGCCAACGCCAGTTTTAACAACCTGCATCACCCTCACTGGGCCACTTGCTTCAACTTTGGCAGAGCGGTATTGGGTACTATTCCCGCGGTATACCTGGGCGCTCAGTGGTACGGCGCCCGCGGTGTGATGGCGGGGGAGGCCTTTGGTTCGGTGCTGTTCGGATTACTGGCGATGATGGGTGCTTTTGCGTTGGTCAGGCGCCTGGAACGAGAGCATCAGCCACTGGCCGAGAGCCCTCTGGCAGCTACCCCTGTCGCGGGCCTGGAAACCAACCGGGAGCCGCCGGTTTAGGGCTCGAATGCCGGCGCCGCAGCGCGTTGGCGATACCCTGCCAGAGCCTGGTGCAGCCATTGGGCGCTGGCCTGGGTTTTACCCTCACAAGTCACCGTATAGGGATCGCCACTCCAGGAACTTTCGGTGGCCAGGCGGTCGATAAATTGCTCGGCGGAGCCGACATGGCGTTTGCCACGACTGTATTTCAGGCGCAGGTGGTCTGCGGCATCCGCTGAATCGTGGTCGTCGCCATTGCGTACAAAGGTACAGCCGCTGTCGGCGACAAATTCCAGTAAGTACTCCACTTCTTGTTCGGTCTCAGTCCCGGCGACTGCGCTGCCCGGCAGTGCCAGTGCCAGCAGGAGAGAGTAAAGCGCATAGCGGCTCATTTACTGAAAGGCCAGGCGTACGCGCAGTGCATTGTGATCTGAGCTGGAAACCTGGATGACCCTGGCAGCCTCTGCCAGCATACCACGGACATAGATGTGATCCAGAGCATGACCGAAGGTAGTGGTGCGCAGGTCCGGCTCGAACGTGACGGGATTCAGGCCATGCTTGCTCATAAAATTGTCCACCAATGCCTGGCGTTTGTCGCTCCAGGTGTTCAGGTCTCCCGCCAGGATGACCGGCCCCTGATGCTTGTTCAGCACATCCGTCAGTGCCTGGAACTGTGCCTGGAAGTTCACCAGGCCCAGGGTGAAGTTCACGGCGTGCAGATTGATGGTCAGTAGCCGTTCTTCCCGATCCTGTAGCGGGTATTCGGTGATGCTGGTGGCCTTGGGGGTGCCCAGCCAGGGTTCCCAGGATGTCAGGTTGCAGGCCACGCTGGGCGAGCTGGAACTCACGGTCATTACCCCGGTTTGCATACTGTCAGTGGTATAGCCCGCGGCGAAAGCTTCATGCATATTTTCCCGGATGGCCTTGGGGATGTGAGCTTGCACCGAGGCCTCCTGGATGAAGGCCAGGTCAATACCGGCGCTGAAGTTTGCCAGGTCTTCAGCCCAGCCCACATTGCCGGCTTTCTGGATATTCCAGCTAAGCACCTCCACTGCGCCGGAGAGTTCTCCCCCGTGGCTGGTCACCACCTGTCCCAGTGCTGTGGAGCACCGCTCTGCCTGTCCATTGACCGGCGTGGCGGTAAAGTAAAAACCCGCCAGCAAGGCACCCAGTACCAGCCAGTTGGGCAGGACTCGTGGTAATAATTGCATACAAAGCAACCAATAATGATTAACGAAGTTTATTTTCACACTGTGGACAACTCCCGTCCATGACATTTCGCGCCAGATAGTCCCTGGCGTTGGCGCTGTGGGCCATGGTCACGGTGTTCCGGGGTCATGAGAGGGTGTTTTGGTTCAGGCCGTGCGGATTCTAGAGTTGTTCCAGGTAGGACTGGTATTCCAGGGTGGTGATGCGCTTGCGAAACTCGGCGATTTCCTGCTCTTTGGTGAGCGTGAAAATACGCTGTAATTCACTGCCCAGGGCATTGCGGATGAAATCCGACTCACTGAACAACTTCACCGCATCGGGCATGTACACCGGCAGGCTCGCTTCTTCCTGGGCGTAGCCATCGCCAGTGATGGGCTTGCCCGGCGACAGGTTCTGTTCGATGCCATCGAGCATGGCCGACAGTAACACCGCAAACAACAGATAGGGGTTGGCGTCAGCGCCGGCCACGCGATGTTCCAGTCGCCGCGCGCCATGGCTGCCAGCGGGTACGCGCACGGCGACTGTGCGATTTTCGTAGCCCCAACTGGGAAAGGTGGGAGCGTGGCAGCCGGGTTGGAAACGGCGGTAGGCGTTGTAACTGGGCGCCAGGATGGCTACGGAGTCGGCCATGTTCAGCAGGCAGCCCGCTATGGCATTGTGTAACAGGGGGGTGCCGGTCTCGGTGCTGTCGTCAAAAATATTGACGCCATTTTCGTCCAGCACACTACAGTGTACATGCATGCCGTTGCCCGCCTCGTTTTCGAAAGGCTTGGCCATAAAACTGGCGATCAGGTCATGCTTGGCCGCCACCCCCTTGATCAGGCGCTTCATCATCATGATCTGCTTGGCCGCCAGCACCGGGTTGTCCACGTGCTGCATGTTGATTTCATATTGGGAGGGAGCGGACTCCTTTACCACCCCATCGAAGGGCAGGTCTTGCACCTCGCAGGCCAGGCGCAGGTCCTCCATCATGGCGTGGTGGTGGTTGAGCACGTCCAGGCCATAGGTGTTGCCGCCGACCGGGGCGCCACCGGCCGGGGCGGGACAGGTATGTTGGGGGATAGATTTGTCCCACTTCACCAGGCTGAATTCGAGCTCGGCGGCGACCACTGCTCGCCAGCCCGATTCCTGGTAACGGGTCAACACCTGTTTGAGAACATGACGCGGGTCGCCGAGGTAGGGTGTGCCGTCGGCATTGAACATGGATAGCATTACCTGCCCGTGTTGGCAGCCGGGGGTCCAGGGGGTGGGTAGCAGTGATCCCTCTACCGGTCGGCAGATGCCGTCAGCATCACCGGAGGCGAATACCAGCTCTTCCACATCACGGCCCCAGATATCCAGGCTGAGGGCGGTTTTAGGGAGCTTTAGTTCGCCGTCGAAAATCTTACCCAGCTTGTGGCGGGGCAACCATTTACCCCGCATCATGCCGTTACAGTCCGGCAGCAGGGCTTCAATTGTGGTTATTTCTGGGTGAGCCCGCAGAAACCAATCGGCTTCAAGCGACATGCATCCACCGTACATTATCCAGTAAGTGTGCACTATCCATGCTTGGGTACTGATACTCAATGCCCAACCTGGGGCAGGCCTGATTCATGACACTAGCGCACTTTATCCGCCGCAGTACACTAGGGCGGTGCCATATAGATACTGAGTGGGTCTTCACCACCGGCTTCGCCCAGACAGGACATGGAGTTGAGAAACAGGGAAAATAGATCGGTTTGGGAACACACGTCCAGTTTACGATAAATGCTCTTGCGATGACGTCGCACTGTCTCCACTGCAATGGTCAGGCGCTCCGCTGAAACACCAGGGCCGTAACCGCGCAGCATCAGTTCCAGCACATCCTTTTCCCGGGGTGACAATAAGGATGCCCCAAAAGTGCGAAACGCCAGGTCGATCTGGTGGTCTATGCCGGGCTGGATCAGGTGTGTTACGGCAAAATCATCGTGTTCACTGTGTGACTTGATCAGCTCTGACACCGGTTCTGCCAGCAGGTACAGGGATTCGTATTCCTGATCAGTAAACGGGCCGTGATGAGGCAGGCGCATCATGCTCAGGTTGATGACATTGCCGGCCCGCAATTTGGCCAGGTATATGGCTTCATCTGAGGTGCCGGTGTCGGAGTAGTAGTCGCGGTAGTAAGCCGATTCCTGCAGCTTGCCCATGGTCACCCGCGACAGACGGTAGATCTTGGAGCGTGGCTGGTGCATGGAAGTGCGGTAGAACGGATCCTCCCGGTAGGGGCCGTCGAGATATTGGTCGATCTGGCTGTTGATCGCGTGCTTGGGTATCTGGTGATATAAAACCCTGGGGGGCAAATCACTGTGATATAGCCAGACTTGCGGGTAGTCGATTGTTACCTGGCCACTGATGGCCTCAATCAGGGCGGGGAAAAACTGCTTGCTACCCAGCGCGGCGATGGCCCTGGATATATCCCGGTTCCATTTACTCAGTTGATTTATATCGGTCATTCAGTGTTATAACCAGCCGCCGCACATCCCCTGCCCCTATAGTGAGCACGTGCCACAGTGTTGTCAAACCCGGCAGCGAATTTATTTCCCGACCAGGCGGTGTCCACTGGAAAAAAGGGGTGCCTTTTATCAGCACATCACGGATAACGCCCGCCACGACGTGGCTATCTCCCGGTTCTTATCGCTAGTCAGACCAGTCAAGGGGCTCGGTACGCCAGTGGTTGCGCCAGGCCCGGTATACCTTGTCGCTGTAAACCCTGCTGCCGGTGCTGCCATTGTAGGCCGCCATAGCCTGGTGCAGGTTGCCATCCTTGCGTTGAATATAGAACTGCATGATACGACAGCCGTACTCCAGGTTGGTGGCGTTTAGGGTCAGGTTGTCCTCTGGTCGACCGATTTCATCTTTCCAGAAGGGCATGACCTGCATCATGCCCTGGGCACCGACATGGGATATGGCAAACCGGTCGAAATGGCTCTCGACCTCGATCACCGCCAGCACCAGTTCTGGCGGGACACTGGCGGCGGTGGCGGCGCCGTGAATGCCCTGCAGTAAATCCAGCCGCTGTTGCGGGTCTTTGATATACCGGCTCAGCCGGGAGGACATGTCCACCAGCCAAACTTCCGCATCGTAGCGGTCACCGAAGCTGTCGGCGCCATGGATGGTCTGCTCGAGAAAGTTGCGCAACTCGGTGCGCTCCTGCGGGTCCGCTGGCTGTGCCAGGGTCGCCAGGCTGAAAATAGCGCCCGCCAGCACTGCCAGGTAGTACCCTGGCAGTGAGTTTATTAGGCTGCGGTCCATGTCTCGGCCTGGGCCTGGGCCAGTTGCGCCAGCACGAATACCATAATTTCCCCGCGCGCAATAAGCTGTGAGTCCTCGTCCTGGCGGCCCTTATACTCGACATTGTCCTGGGCCAGGGCGCGATCGCCGATGACGATGCGGTGAGGAATACCGATCAGTTCCATATCGGCGAACTTGACCCCGGGACGCTCGTTACGATCGTCCAGCAGCACCTCCACCCCGGCAGCCTGCAGTTGTTGGTAGAGGTCTTCGGCGGTGCTTGCCACCGCTGCGGATTTCTGCATATTCAGTGGCACGATCACCAGCTGAAAGGGCGCCATGCTGGCGGGCCAGATGATGCCTCTGTCGTCGTGGTTCTGTTCAATCGCGGAGGCCACGATGCGACTCACACCAATTCCGTAACAGCCCATGGTCATGGTGACGTTCTTGCCATTCTCATTCAGGACTCTGGCGTCCATGGCTTCGCTGTACTTGGTGCCCAGTTGGAATATGTGGCCTACCTCGATGCCGCGTTTGATCTGCAACCGGCCCTGGCCGTCCGGGCAGGGGTCTCCCTCCATCACCTGCCTAAGGTCTTCAATCTGTTGTAGCGGACAGTCGCGCTCCCAGTTCACGCCCCTCAGGTGCACCTCATCCCGGTTGGCCCCGCAGGTGAAGTCCGCCAGGTGAGCTGCGCTGCGATCAACGATCATCGGTATGTTCATGCCGACGGGGCCCAGGGAGCCGAATCCGGCATTACATGCCGCACGCACCTGCTCGTCTTCAGCCATCTCAAGGGGGGAGGCGACGCCTGGCAGTTTCTCAGCCTTGATGGCATTAAGCTGGTGGTCGCCGCGTAGCACCAAAGCCACCAGTGCACCTTCTTCGGCGCCGCAGACCACCAGAGTCTTTACCGTGGTAGCAGGGTCGATTGATAAGTAAGCCGTCAGCTCATCAATGGTTTTGACCCCGGGGGTGGCTACTTCGGTCAGCTGCGCTGTGGGGGCGGGGCGGTCACCGGCGGGTGCCAGGGCTTCTGCCATTTCGACGTTGGCGGCGTAGTCGCTGCTGTCGCTGAAGGCGATATCGTCTTCACCGGAGTTGGCCAGGACGTGAAATTCATGGGATGCGTTGCCGCCGATACTGCCCGTGTCGGCGATTACCGGGCGAAAATCAAGGCCCAGGCGGGTGAAGATGGTGCTGTATGCCCGATGCATGACATTGTAGGTTTGCTCCAGGGAAGGCTGGTCTATATGGAAGGAATAGGCATCTTTCATCAAGAATTCACGAGAGCGCATGATACCGAAGCGGGGTCGTATCTCATCGCGCACCTTGGTCTGGATCTGATAGAGGTTGATGGGCAGTTGCTTGTAGCTCTTTATCTCGTTGCGCACCAGGTCGGTAATAACCTCTTCGTGGGTGGGTCCCAGACAAAAATCTCGCTGATGGCGGTCCTGAATGCGCAGTAGTTCGGGTCCATATTGTTCCCAGCGGCCGGATTCCAGCCATAATTGTGCGGGCTGCACTATCGGCATACAGACTTCCTGGGCACCGGCGCTGTCCATTTCCTGCCGCACGATATTCTCCACTTTGCGTAACACCCGCAACCCAAGCGGCAGCCAGGTGTATAAGCCGGCGGCCAGTTTGCGGACGAGGCCGGCGCGCAACATCAACTGGTGGCTGATGACCTCGGCGTCGGTGGGTGTCTCTTTCTGGGTGGCGATGAGGAAGTTACTGGTACGCATGAACCTATCCGTTGAGTGCAGTGGAAATACAGTACACTAGTCTACGTGTGAACGTCTTCCCCGAAAAGAATAATTGGGCTCCGACAAGAATGGTATTTGTCTGGGGTGATGGATACGTTTCGCTGTTTCGGGGAGTTTTATGCCGTACGCAGTTGGAATCCCACGCCGTTGCAGGGCTCTTGATCATGATGCCCAGGTGGCTGTGCGGTGCCTGAGTTCAGAGATTTCCGGTCCGTCAGTGTGTATTTCCTCGGCGGAGTCTGTTGCGCCCCGGGGGCGTTTTTTACCCGACAATTGCCGCAGGAACTAAAAAAATAGGCATTTCTCGATACATTCAAAGAAAAACACTTGTATTACAGCGTTTCATGATTTATATATTGCTCGTAACTTGTGGTGGTGTTGTTTTTCGCAAACATGTGAAGCGGGCGGCCCAGGTTGAATGTGTGTCTCATCTCATTATTAGGGAAGGTTAAAAATAAAATGGCAATCAAGAAAAAAGCAGCAGCTAAAAAAAAGGCTCCGGCGAAGAAAGTAGCCAGAAAAGCACCTGCCAGGAAAAAGGCAGCAGCTAAAAAGGCAGCACCGGCTAAAAAGGCAGCACCGGCAATCAAGCAAAAAATGACCAAGAGTCAGATTATTGCAAGTGTGGCGGAAAGCACAGACCTGACCAAGAAGCAGATTGGTTCCGTTATGGACGAAATACACACTTTGATGGAGCGCAGTATCAAGAAGCGTTCTGTGGGTGAATTCACGGTTCCTGGTATCATGAAAATCACCACAGTGAAGAGGCCTGCCAAAAAGGCGCGCAAAGGCATCAACCCCTTCACCGGTGAAGAGACCATGTTCAAGGCGAAGCCTGCCAGTATCGCAGTGAAAATACGCCCTCTGAAGAAACTGAAGGAATTCGCCGCCTCCTAAGCGTCGAATACGGGTCATCCTGCCCTGCCCGGGCGGGATGATCGCGGTCCATGTCTGATGGCACCTTCCCCGGTGCGGGGGTTTCTTGCCCCCTGGTTTTAGTTATTACTGCTAGCCCCCGAGCTTGGCCTATGCGTTCGCATGGGGTAAAATCCGCGCCTCAATTTTTCTCTCTCATATTGTGATCATTGGTGGGTCGATTCCATGCCGATATACGAGTATCAGTGCGCAGCCTGTGGTAAGAGCCTGGAGGCATTGCAGAAGATCAGCGCGACGCCATTGCTGGACTGTCCGGAGTGCGGGGAGGCTGCGCTGAAGAAAAAAATCTCCGCTGCGGCCTTTCGCCTCAAGGGTGGAGGTTGGTATGAGACCGACTTTAAAACCGGCAACAAGAAGAACCTGGCGGGCGGCTCCGATAGTGCCGCGCCATCCGGCTCCGGTGACAAGGCCAGTTCTTCTGGTGACAAGGCCAGCCCCTCCGGTGACAAGGCCAGTTCCTCCGGTTCCGGCCAGAGCAAGAAGAGCGAGAGCACGAAGACAGCCTAACCCCTGGCCCAATACGGGTCCGGCCAGCTAAATCAGACGGAATTCAGACTATGCGCAGTCATTATTGTGGCGCCTTGGGAACAGCTAATATCGATGAGACAGTGACCCTTTGTGGTTGGGTGGATCGCCGCCGGGATCATGGCGGGGTAATTTTTCTCGATATGCGGGACCGGCAAGGCATCGTGCAGGTGGTGTTCGACCCGGATACCAAGGAGCATTTCCAGCGGGCTGATCGGGTTCGGACCGAGTACGTGCTCAAGGTTACCGGGCGGGTACGCGCACGCGATGAGGCGGCAATCAACCCGGCTATGGCCACCGGCGAGATAGAAGTGTTGGGTAAGGAGCTGGAAATCCTCAACACGGCGGCGACGCCGCCATTTCAGCTGGATGAATACACGGCTGTCGGGGAAGAAGTGCGTTTGCAGTACCGCTACATGGACCTGCGTCGCCACGAAATGCAGGATCGCCTGATCATGCGCTCCAAAATTACCGCGGCAGTGCGCGACTTCCTGGATGCGGAGGGGTTCCTGGATATAGAGACGCCAATACTCACCCGCGCAACCCCTGAAGGCGCGCGCGACTACCTGGTGCCCAGCCGGACTCACCCCGGGCAGTTCTTCGCATTGCCCCAGTCGCCCCAGCTGTTCAAGCAATTGCTGATGATTTCAGGGTTTGACCGTTACTACCAGATCGCCAAGTGTTTCCGCGATGAGGATCTGCGCGCTGACCGGCAACCGGAATTCACGCAGATCGATATTGAGGCGGCTTTTCTCGACGAGCAGCAGATCATGGCTATTACCGAGCGCATGATCCGTGAACTGTTCAAAGCTGTGCTGGATGTGGATCTCCCCGAGTTTCCCCACATGTCCCATGCCGAGGCCATGGACCGCTATGGTTCGGATAAACCTGACCTGCGGATTCCGCTGGAACTGGTGAGTGTGGATGACCTGATGCAGCAGGTGGATTTCAAGGTTTTCCGTGGACCCGCGGATGACCCCGGGGGGCGGGTAGCCGCGCTGAAGGTGACCGGTGGTGCGACTATCAGCCGCAAGGAAATCGATGGTTACACCAAGTATGTGTCTATTTATGGCGCCAGGGGACTGGCCTGGATCAAGGTGAATGATATCGATGCCGGCCTGGAGGGCCTGCAGTCTCCTATTTTGAAGTTTATGCCCGACGAAGTCGTGGCTCAGATGATGCAGCGTCTGGGTGCAGCCAGCGGTGACATTATTTTCTTTGGTGCCGACCAGGCCCGCGTGGTCAATGAGGCCCTGGGAGCTCTACGCATCAAGGTAGCTGAAGACCTGGGTATGATTGGGGAGGGTTGGTCTCCCCTGTGGGTAGTGGATTTTCCCATGTTCGAGGATGATGGTAGTGGCCAGTGGACGCCTTTGCACCACCCTTTCACGGCACCTTCGTGCAGCGTCGAAGAATTGACGGCCAATCCTGGCGAGGCCCTATCCCGGGCCTACGACATGGTGTTAAATGGCTGTGAGCTCGGCGGGGGTAGTATTCGTATTCACCACCGGGACATGCAGGAAGCCGTATTCCGCATCCTCGGTATCGACGAAGCGGAGGCCGAGGAGAAATTCGGCTTCCTACTCAATGCTTTGCAGTACGGCGCCCCTCCTCACGGTGGGCTGGCCTTCGGCCTGGACCGCCTGGTGATGCTGATGACCGGCGCGCACTCCATCCGTGACGTTATTGCCTTCCCCAAGACCCAGAGCGCGGCCTGCGTGATGACGGACGCCCCCGGGGATGTCAGCGCCACGCAATTGCGGGAGCTGAATATCCGGCTGCGCCAGACGCGCGAAGAGGCTGCGCAGGACGAATAGCTATATATAAGGGGGAAGACTGTCATGGCAGGTCACAGCAAGTGGGCCAATATCAAGCATCGCAAGGCAGCCCAGGATGCCAAGCGTGGCAAGGCATTCACCAAGTTGATTCGTGAACTGGTAGTCGCCGCCAAACAGGGTGGCCCGCTGCCGGAAGATAATCCCCGCCTGCGAGCCGCTGTGGACAAGGCCCTGGGCGCCAACATGACCCGCGATACAGTGGATCGCGCCATCGCCCGCGGTGTCGGCACCAATGAAGCGGATGACATGGAGGAGCTGACTTACGAGGGCTATGCTCCCGGTGGCATCGCCGTGCTGATCGAGGTGATGACCGACAACCGTAACCGTACCGTGGCTGAGGTACGCCATGCTTTTTCCAAGCGCGGCGGGAATCTTGGCACCGATGGTTCAGTGGCCTACCTGTTCACCCGCAAGGGACAGCTGAATTTTGCTCCCGGTGTGGACGAGGAGCAGTTGATGGACGCGGCGCTGGAGGCGGGGGCCGAGGATATCGAACCCAATGAGGACGGTTCTATTGAGATCACTACCCCCTGGGAAGATTTTGGCGTGGTGAAAGCGACTTTGGAAGAAGCGGGCTTCGTTGCCGCGGACGGCGAGGTGACTATGATTGCCGCCACCACCGTAGCAGTCGATGCCGCTGGCGCCGAAAAGTTGATGGGGTTGGTGGATATGCTGGAAGACCTGGATGACGTCCAGAACGTCTATACCAACGTGGATGTCCCGGACGAGGTTCTGGCCTCCCTGTAAACCCTCGTAGGAGAAATATGTACATGGTGCGCAATGCGCACCATCAAACCCGGAAAAATTGCCTGTATACCCACTGATAACTCCACTCACTACTGACCAATGCTGTAAATTTGTACATAATAAGACCTCAAAGCATCCAGCGGATTTTTGTATGTCGCTTATCCTGGGAATAGACCCCGGTTCACGCAAAACAGGCTTTGGCATTATCAATTATGTGTCCGGGCGTAGTGAGTACGTTACCAGTGGCGTTATCCGCCTACCCGGCGGCGAGTTGCCGCAGCGGCTGCGTGTCATTTATGACAGTGTCACTGAGTTAGTGGAGCTGCACTGCCCACAGGAACTGGCGATTGAACAGGTGTTCATGGCCAGGAGCGCTGGCTCGGCCCTCAAACTGGGCCAGGCGCGGGGGGCGGCGATTGTGGCTTGCGTGGCGCGGGATATGCCGGTGTCGGAATACTCCGCCCGTCAGATCAAGCAATCAGTAGTGGGTACCGGGGCGGCAGATAAGGCGCAGGTACAACACATGGTCAAGGTATTGCTCAGTCTGCCGGGAGAACCGCAGGAGGATGCGGCTGATGCCCTGGCGGCTGCCCTGTGTCACGCGCATACACAACAAAGTATGATAAACATGGCCGGCGCCAGGTCTGTGCGCCGGCGGCGATTGCGATAGGGCCTACAGTAGATGATAGGTAGAATTAGAGGCGTCCTGGTTTACAAGCAGCCCCCGGATATTCTGGTAGAGGTCGGCGGGGTTGGCTATGAGGTCCAGGTGCCCATGACCACCCTGTTTCAGCTGCCAGAGCTGGGCTCGGAAGTTTCTCTGGTGACGCACTTTGTAGTGCGCGAAGACGCCCAGTTGTTGTACGGTTTTATCGATGAGCGGGACCGCAGCCTGTTTCGCCAGCTGATCAAGATCAGCGGTGTTGGACCCAAGCTGGGCCTGACCATTTTATCCGGTATGGATTCCAGCAGTTTTGCCCGCTGTGTGCAGCGCGATGATATTTCGTCCCTGATGGCACTGCCCGGGGTTGGCAAAAAGACCGCCGAGCGCTTGCTGGTGGAGATGCGTGACAAACTGCAAGACTGGCTGGTGCAGACAGACGTAACCGGGCAGGCCGGGAGCGGCGTCACCCTGGCCCCGATCACCAATATTGTGGCTGATGCGGAGGGCGCACTGATCGCTCTGGGCTACAAGCCCCAGGAGGCCAGCCGGGTGGTGGCGGCGGTCAACGATGACAGTGTCGCGGGCAGCGAGGAATTGATCCGTCGCGCCCTGAAGTCCATGGCCAGCGGTTGAGGTGCCGATGATAGAAACTGATCGCCTGATTGCTCCCCAGGCCGAGAGCCCGCGGGAAGATGTTGTGGACCGCGCTATCCGACCCAAAACGCTCGATGAATACGTGGGTCAGCATGTGGTGTGCGAGCAGATGACCATTTTCCTGCAGGCGGCCAAGGGCCGCGGCGAACCCCTGGACCACACGCTGATTTTTGGCCCGCCGGGGCTGGGCAAGACCACTCTGGCCAGCATCATTGCCCATGAAATGGGCGTGTCCCTCAAAACCACCTCCGGGCCGGTGCTGGAAAAAGCGGGTGATGTCGCCGCCCTGATGACCAATCTGGAGCCCGGCGATGTGCTGTTCATCGACGAGATCCACCGCCTGAGCCCTGTGGTGGAAGAGATACTGTACCCGGCAATGGAAGATTATCAGCTGGATATCATGATCGGCGAAGGGCCGGCGGCGCGCTCCATCAAGCTGGACCTGCCGCCTTTTACCCTGGTGGGGGCCACTACCAGGGCGGGACTACTGACTTCCCCCCTGCGCGATCGATTCGGTATTGTGCAGCGTCTGGAATTTTACGAGGTGGCCGACCTGGCCCATATCGTCGAACGCTCCGCGCACATTCTTGAGATTGGTATCGACGCGAAAGGGGCAGCGGAGATCGCCCGCCGCTCCCGGGGGACGCCGCGCATCGCCAACCGCCTGCTGCGCCGGGTGCGGGACTACGCCGAGGTGAAGGCGGACGGCTATATCACCGCCGACATAGCTGATCGCGCCCTGGATATGCTGAGTGTGGATCAGCGGGGTTTCGATAACCTGGATCGGCGCCTGTTACTGGCCATGATCGAGAAATTTGACGGAGGACCGGTGGGCGTGGAAAGCCTGGCGGCCTCTATCTCGGAAGAGCGCGGTACTATCGAGGATGTTCTGGAACCTTATTTGATCCAGCAGGGCTTCATGCTGCGCACTCCGCGGGGCCGCATGGTGACGCGCAACGCCTATTTGCACTTCGGTTTGCCCCAGCCAGGCGCCGCTGGCACCGATACGGGTGTCAGTTTGTCGCTGGATATTGATGAAGGCGGAGAGTCTTAGTGGCAGAGGCGGAATTTTCCCTTAAGCTGCGGGTCTACATTGAGGACACCGACGCCGGGGGCATTGTCTACTACGTCAATTACCTCAAGTTCATGGAGCGAGCGCGCACCGAATTCATGCGCTCGTTGGGGTATGGCAAAGACTATATTTTCAACCACGACCTGATGTTTGTAGTGCG
>QNFR01000036.1 GCA_003646405.1 Gammaproteobacteria bacterium | reverse complement strand
GTTTTCTATCTTCTGCTGATAACGTAATCTTTACTTGTGCCGGCATGGTGCTTGTATTTCCTTTAATCCAAGCACTAATTATATATCATCAATCTATTTAATACACTACACTAGTCCCACATGCTGGCTGATGTAGGCTTCCCCAAGTTCCTGCTCAACCATGGCGACGTTGCCTACGCTGTTCCCAGTGATCGTGATTAGCAAGTCACCAAGAATCAATCGGGTTCTATTACCCTCAGAGCCTCTTGGGGGGGTTACATATTGTCTATCTGCTAGGTCGAGATGACCGTTTCGCACGTTCTGGCTCCGAACAAACAAGGCACCGCTGTCAGAGTAGTATTTTGCCCAGCCGCGAGAACCACTCGTGATGAAGGCCGACATGTAACCGAGTCTAGCAGTTCTCCAATCCTCCGGAACCATTCCTACCTCTGATTGCTTGTATCCCTCTCTCACTTCCATGTGAATCCCATGCGTTCGAGATGAGCGTTGACCTTTTCCTCTAGTCCGATAAGGCGGTCGATCATCCGCGGGAGTGGCGTTTCGTAGCGGTCTGCAAGTTCCTTCACGCGCTGGGTGAGTGCCTGGCTGATGCGATCCATCTCGCCATGGATGGCCGCTTCCAGAGTGGTGAGCCATTTGTCATCGACGACCAGGGTCTTGACCTCGTCCTCGCTGAGTTCGGGGTATTTGTCGTGGGCGAGTTGGTCGAGTGCGGCCTCGGCTTCCTTGATCGCTTTCTTCAGGGTGGCCTCCTGTTCGAGGAGTTCTAGATAGCGGGTTACGGCCTGCAGGTCGCGGAAGTTCTCGGGTAGCGGGTATTCACTGAGCCGGGCGACGAAGTTGAACTCGACGGAGGCCAGTTGCTCCCTGGCCTCTCTGACGGTGTCTTTCTGGGCTTTGTCGCTGTTGACGTAGCTGGAGAGGGTGTTGTGTTCCTCGCTTGCGGAAAGGGTGGCGAGGCGGTCTTTCACGGCTTTAAGAGTGAGCTTGCCCTTGGCATTTTTCTGCGGCGTGAGATGCTCGTGGTCGTTGAATTCTTTGAGGTGGGCGGCGTGGTCTTTGGCCGATTCGATGAGAGCGAGGTAGGCAGCACAAGCGAGCTTGTCCTCGTCGTTCCAGAGGGCGACGATGGCCTGGGTGTGGGCGACCTGGGCGTCGGCCTTGGTCGAGACATCTTTGAGCGCGCCCTCTTCGCCGCCGTGTTCGTCTTCGAGTTCGGTCTTGGTGGCGACGACGGTTTCCAGTTCGGCCTGCTGGGCATCGATGGCGGCCTGTTCCTCGGCGAAGTAGCGGACGACAATGAGTGGCTTGGGCGCTAGATCGCAGGCCCAGCCTTTGTCCTTTTTCTTCCCTTTGTCTTTGCCGCTCTTGACGGTTTCGGTCACGCGGTGGGTTTTGGCGACCCAGCCGTCGGCGGCGATGAGGTAACAGTCGTCCTGCATGGTCTCAGCCCAGTAGTCCATGAGGTGCTGGTAAACGGCATAGGCATCGAGCAGGGGCTGGCCTTCGTAGTGGGTGAGCAGGGACTCGGATTGCTCGTGGATGACCTGCTTGGGTAGGCAGTCCACTTGTAGGGCTTTCAGGCTCGTGGCCGCAGCGTCGCGCCAATGGGTGAAGTGGGTATTCATCCCGTCGATGAAGGCGGCGAACTGGGAGTGCTCATGGATGGCGGCCTTGAGGTCGGCTTTTTCGACCGCGAGGTCGCAGTAGCCGGAACGCTGGTCGGCGAAGAGGTGGGAGCGTAGATCGGGACAAACCTGCCAGTAGTCGTCGAGAGCCTCGATATCGCGGGCGGGGATTCCACCATTGAGGTGAGCGTCGATGTCCTGCAGGTCCTCTGCCTCGCGGGTGTCGATGTAGCGGGGCAGGTTGAGGTTGAAGTCGTTCTTCGGGTCAGCGATTTCGGCGTGCGGAACGAGGCGTGAGAAACCGGGGTGTTCCTCGGCATTGGTAAAGACATCGACAATCTTGTGGATATCGCGCTCGCGCAGGCGATTCTTGTTGCCGTCCTTGATAAAGCCCTTGCTGGCGTCGATCATAAAGATGCCCTTGCGGGCGGAGGCATTTTCCTTGTCGAGCACGAGGATGCAGGCGGGGATGCTGGTGCCGTAGAAGAGGTTAGCAGGCAGGCCGATAATGCCCTTCAAGTAGCCGGATCGAACCAACTGCTTGCGGATGACGGCCTCGGCATTGCCCCGGAAGAGGACGCCGTGCGGGAGAATGCAGGCCCCTTTGGCCTCGCTCTTCATCGAACGGATGATATGGAGCAGGTAGGCGTAATCACCCTGCTTGCCGGGAGGCTCGCCCCACTGGAATCGTTGATACGGGTCGGAGGAGGGGGTGAGGCCGGTACTCCAGGTCTTGTCGGAAAAGGGCGGATTGGCCACGACGTAGTCGTAGGTGCGTAGCTTCTCGCCGTCCTTGAACTTGGGATTGGAGAGGGTATTGCCCGAGAGCACGTTGGCCGTCGGGAAGTCGTGCAGGATCATGTTCATACGGGCGAGACCGGCGGTGGTCACGTCCATTTCTTGCCCCTCCAGGGTGATGTGGGTGCCCGCCTCGGCGGCGACCTTCAGCAGCAGTGAGCCGGAGCCGCAGGTGGGGTCGTAGGCAGTGGTGGCGGCTACCGCATTGGCTGCCGAGATACCGATCACCTTGGCCATGATGCGGCTGACCTCGGCTGGGGTGTAGAACTGGCCCTTGCTCTTGCCGCTCTCGGTGGCGAAGTGCCGCATGAGGTATTCGTAGGCATCGCCGAGGATATCGTCGTTGTCGGCCCGGTTTTTGGAGAAATCCAGCTCGGGCTTTTCAAAGATGCCGACCAGGTTGGTGAGGCGATCGACCATCGCCTTGCCTTCGCCCAGCTTGTTGGGATCGTTGAAGTCCGGAAAGTCGGTGCGCGCCAGCCGTGTGTTGGCGTCGATCAGAGGCTGGATAACCTGGGTGTTGATCTTGTCGCCGATGTCGCTCTTGCCCTTGAGGGCGATCATGTCCTTGAAGCTGGCCCCTTCCGGTATTGTTACCGGCGGGGCGAAGTCATCGGAGTTCCCGTATTTGTCGGAGACGTACTTGATGAACAACATGAACAGCACATAGTCCTTGTACTGGCTGGCATCCATGCCGCCGCGCAATTCATCGCAGGATTGCCAGAGGGAGGAGTAGAGATCGGATTTCTTTATCGCCATGTGCAACGCTGGTTTGTTTACCGGAGGGCTATGGTGTCAGCTAGCGGGGCGGGCTTCAATCAAAAGTGGTCATCGGGATTCCACACGCGCCGTTATGGGGCGGGAAGCCGGGCCGTCGTGGTTGCATTTGATTGATTATTTAATTATATAAATCAGTATGATAAGTTGATAATGGGTATTGCGCACATGACCTTGGGGAGTAACCCCGGGAGGGCAACACCATGCAAGCCGTACAACTCATTTCCCGCCGCAGCCTGGATGATCTGGAGGCTGAAATTGTCACTCTGGCGCAGCGTATCAACACCTTTGAATACGAGTTTCTCACCCTGGTGCGGGAATTTGACTTGCGCCAGGGCTGGAAGGCCTACCATTTCAACAACTGCGCTGAGTGGTTGAACATGAAGTGCGGCCTCTGTCCCGGCACCGCACGGGAGAAGCTTCGTGTGGCTAACGCCCTGTTCGATTTGCCGCTAACTTCCGGCGCGTTCCAGTCTGGCGAGCTGTCCTATTCCAAGGCGCGGGCGCTGACTCGTATCGCCAACCCGCAAACGGAACAGGAGCTGCTGGATTACGCAATACCGGCAACCGCTCGGCAGGTGGACGATCATTGCCGGCAACTGCGCAATGTGCAGCGGGAAACCTCGACCCGGGATGCCGAGCGTTTGCACCGCGGGCGCTACCTTAGCCACTCATTGCACGGCGACGGCAGCGCGACCATCAGTGTCGAGTTGCCCAGAGAGAGTGGTGAGTTGGTGTTCCGCGCACTTGACATGGCGCTGGCTGCTATCGCCGCTTCAGAAGAAGATGGGGCCGACGATGAAACCCTGTTCGCACGCCAGGCGGATGCGCTGGTGGAAATGGCGCGCGGCTACCTGGCGGGTGGCAGGGAGAAATCCAGTTGCACGGCGGATCACTATCAGGTGGTGGTGCATGTGGACGAAAAGGCCCTGCGCGGAGAACCGGAAGAAAACAGCAAGAGTGACCTGCCGATCGAGACTGTGCGCCGGCTGTGCTGCGATAGTGCGGTGGTTGTGGTGGAGGAAGATAAAAAGGGCAACCCGCTCAATGTGGGGCGGAAGCACCGCGTGGTGCAACCGGCGCTTAAACGGGCGTTGCTGGCGCGGGACAAGTGCTGTCGCTATCCCGGCTGCACCCATGAAAAATGGCTGGACGCTCATCACGTGATGCATTGGGCGGATGGTGGCGAGACCAGCCTGGACAATACGATTTTGCTCTGCTCCAGGCATCACCGCCTGCTACATGAGGGGGCTCTTGCGGTGAGGCGCGATGGAGGGGGGGAGTTGCACTTCCGACGGCGAGGGTAAAACGGTAACAAGAAAAAATGGTGCCCAGAGACAGAATCGAACTGCCGACACGGGGATTTTCAATCCCCTGCTCTACCGACTGAGCTATCTGGGCGTTTTTGCGGGGTCGCAAGAGGCGCGTATTAAACCTGTATGCGTTCCCTGAGTCAAGGTTTCAAGCCTACTCCGACGGTGCCACGTAACCCTCCTGCTGGTCGTAGTCTTCACCGGCGAAAAACTTGTCCATTTCCTGTTGCAGGTACTTGCGCGCCTTGGGATCCACCAGGCTCAGGTGTTTCTCGTTGATCAACATGGTCTGGTGGCTTTGCCAGTCCAGCCAGGCCTGTTTGGAGATGGAATCGAAAATCTCCTGGCCTTTGGTGCCGGGGAAGGGCGGTGCGTCCAGGCCTTCCAGATCCTTCTGGTATTTCTTGCAAAAAATGCTGCGGGACATGTTGAGGCTCCAATGGGTGACTTGTTTATGCCAGCCTGGCGAGCAAACTGGCTACGGGGGCCGCCAGGCCAATCTCGGGTGGTCGGCGCTTGTTATACCAGAGCTGGCCCTGTGCTTCCATTACCTCGGCGGGGGTAGTCGCCAGGGTTATCTGTACCGGGAGGATATCAAGGTGGTAATGGCTGAAAGTGTGGCGAAAGCCTTCCCATACATCGATGACATCTGGCTCCAGCCCCCAGCGGTCCAGGCACCAGCTATTGGCCTGTGTGACATCAGCGACCTGGGGAAAACACCACAGCCCGCCCCAGATTCCCCTCGCCGGTCGTCGCTCCAGCCATATCTCGCCGCTGGCGGCCCCGATCATAAGAAATGTGGTGGTTTTGACTGGCAGCGCCTGGCGTGGTTTTTTCCCGGGGTAGGCCGATTGTTTGCCCATGGCCAGGGCCTCGCAGTCGCCACTGAGGGGGCATTTGTCGCAGGCCGGGGCGCTGCGGGTGCAACGTGTGGCCCCCAGGTCCATCATCGCCTGGGAGTAATCGGCTGTGCGTTGCGCGGGGGTGTATTCGTCCGCGATCCGCCACAGTTGATGGTGCACTTTTGTCTGCCCGGGCCAGCCAGCCACAGCCCGGTGCCTGGCCAGCACCCGCTTGACGTTACCATCCAGAATGACCGCTCGCTGTCCGAAAGCGATACTGACGATGGCGCCTGCGGTGGAGCGCCCCACACCGGGAAGTTCGCACAGGGCCTCTACCGTATCGGGGAATATACCCCCCAATTCACTGCAGACGTATTTGGCCGCGCTGTGTAGATTGCGGGCGCGGGCGTAGTAGCCCAGGCCGGTCCACAAGTGCAGCACCTGGTCTAGCGGCGCATCGGCCAGGGTTTGCGCCGTGGGAAATACCGCCATAAACCGCTCAAAGTAGGGTATGACCGTGGCCACCTGGGTCTGCTGCAGCATAATCTCGGAGACCCATACCCGGTAAGGGCTGGTGTCGTGCTGCCAGGGCAGATCCACACGCCCGAACCGGTCGAACCAGTCCAATACGCGCGGGGCAAAAGTCGATGCTGCGGGCATGGGAGTCGTTAGTGCAAAAATCAGCAGATGAGGGTAATGCGCCAGGGGGAAAACCGCCAGTGAATTCGGGGCCGCATTCTTCTATAATGGCCGGCTTTTCGGGGGATTGGCCCCCGGCTCCACCTGCTTCTGAGAAGTACAGGCAGTGGAGAGAAGAGAAGTACAGACAGTGGAGAGCCCCATGGCTGAGCGCAAGGCCACAGTAGAGCGAAATACCCTGGAGACCCAAATTACCGTTACGGTGAATCTGGACGGCTCCGGCAACACGGAATTTAATACCGGCATCCCTTTCCTGGAACACATGCTGGACCAGGTGGCGCGCCACGGCATGGTGGATTTGAGTATCAGTGCCAGAGGCGACCTGCAAATAGATGATCACCACACAGTGGAAGACATCGGCATTACCCTGGGGCAGGCCTTTGCCAGGGCGGTAGGCGACAAGAAGGGCATCCTGCGCTACGGGCACGCATATGTGCCTCTGGATGAGGCCCTGTCACGGGTGGTGATCGACTTTTCCGGTCGTCCCGGCCTGGAATATCACGTGCCTTTCACCCGTGCGGCGGTGGGAGGCTTTGACGTGGATTTGTTTATGGAGTTTTTCCAGGGATTCGCTAATCACGCTCTGGTAACGCTGCATGTGGACAATCTGCGTGGTGACAATAGCCACCACCAGGCCGAGACGGTATTCAAGGCCTTTGGTCGTGCCGTGCGCATGGCTTTGACGGCTGATCCGCGTATGGCCGGGGTTACGCCGTCCACCAAAGGCGTGTTGTAAGCCCCTGTTGTAAACCGGAGTCCCGATATGAGTGGTGTTGTCGCCGTCATCGATTACGGCATGGGTAATTTGCATTCCGTGGCCAGCGCGCTGGCGCATGTGGGCGCCGATGAGGTGCTGGTGACTCATGATGCCGAGCTGATTCGCCAGGCGGATCGGGTGGTTTTCCCCGGTGTTGGCGCCATTCGCGATTGCATGGCGGAAATTCGCTGGCTCAAGTGCGATCAGTTGCTAACAGATGCCCTTGTCGCCCAACACAAGCCGGTACTGGCCATCTGTGTGGGCATGCAGGCCCTGATGAGCCATTCACAAGAGAATGGTGGCGTTGCCTGCCTGGATATTGTGCCAGGGGAGGTGCGCTATTTCGGCAATCCCCTGGTGGACGCTGACGGTGAGCGCCTGAAAGTCCCCCATATGGGCTGGAATGAAGTGCGTCAGGTGATGGATCACCCCCTGTGGCGGGGCATTCCCGATATGACCCGGTTCTACTTTGTGCACAGTTACTACGTGGATGCGGTGCAGCGCGACCTGCTGGCGGGCGCGGTGCAGTATGGCGTCAGCGCGGATGCCGCACTGGCGCGGGATAACCTTTTCGCAGTGCAGTTCCACCCGGAGAAGAGTCACACGGCGGGGCTGCAGTTATTACGCAATTTTTTGGAGTGGAACGGCCAATGTTGATAATTCCCGCGATTGACCTCAAGGACGGACAGTGTGTGCGCCTGCGCCAGGGGTTGATGGATGACAGCACGGTGTTTTCCGATGATCCGGTAGCCGTTGCGCGGCGCTGGGTAGCGGCCGGTTGTCGCCGCCTGCACCTGGTGGACCTCAATGGGGCCTTCGCCGGTGAGCCGGTTAACGGGGAGGTGGTGACCGCTATTGCCGCCGCCTACCCGGAGCTGCCCATTCAGATTGGGGGAGGAATTCGCAATCTGGAAACTATAGAGCATTATGTCCGGGCCGGGGTCGATTATGTGATTATCGGTACCAAAGCGGTGAAGGAACCGGCATTTGTCGCCGCGGCCTGCGCGGCTTTCCCGGGCAAGGTTATCGTGGGACTTGACGCTAAAGACGGCCTGGTGGCCACCGATGGCTGGGCCGAGGTCTCCACAGCTCGCGCCACAGATCTGGCCTGTCAGTTTGAGTCCGATGGTGTGTCCGCCATTGTTTACACAGATATTGCCCGCGACGGCATGATGCAGGGGGTCAATGTAGAGGCAACGGTGGCTATGGCCCAGGCTTCCAGTATCCCTGTCATTGCCTCTGGTGGTATCACCAACCTGGATGATATCAAGGCCTTGCTGACCGTGGCCGATCAGGGGATTTGCGGTGCTATCACCGGACGCGCCATTTATGAAGGCACTCTGGATGTGGCCGAAGCCCAGCGCCTGTGCGACGGAGACACCTGACGGTGGGCCTGGCCAAGCGCATCATTCCCTGCCTGGACGTGGAAAACGGCCGGGTGGTCAAAGGCGTCAATTTTGTGGATATCCGCGATGCCGGTGACCCGGTGGAAATAGCCATACGCTACAACGAGCAGGGCGCGGATGAGATCACATTCCTGGATATCACAGCCAGCCATGAGGGGCGTGACACCACGGTTCACACGGTAGAAAAAATAGCCGAGGAAGTGTTCATCCCTCTCACCGTGGGAGGGGGCATTCGCACAGTCGAAGATATCCGCACCATGCTTAACGCCGGTGCCGACAAGGTGAGCATCAACACTGCCGCTATCCACAATCCCGAACTGGTGCGCGAATCAGCTGAGCGCTTTGGTTCACAGTGCATCGTGGTGGCCATCGATGCCAAGCGGGTGGACGATGTGGACGGCAGCCCACGCTGGGAGATATTCACGCACGGCGGCCGCAAGCCCACCGGTATCGACGCGGTGGGCTGGGCTGTGCGCATGGCGCAGCTGGGAGCCGGGGAGATACTGTTGACCAGCATGGATCGCGACGGCACCAAAAACGGCTTTGAGCTGGGCGTGACCCGCGCCATCACCGATGCGGTGGAGATACCGGTTATCGCCTCCGGTGGTGTAGGCAACCTGGATCACCTGGTAGAGGGTATTACCATCGGTGGCGCCGATGCCGTGCTCGCCGCCAGCATTTTTCACTTCGGGGAGTACACCGTGCCACAGGCCAAGGCCTATATGGCCGAGCGCGGCATTGAGGTACGGCTCTAAACAGAAAACAGGGGATAATCTCAAATTATCAGTGAATTTTTTTCAGCTCCTGGCCATAGAAATTATCCAGGACGGTGATTATTTTGCCGCTGGATCGGTGTATATACTCGACCGCTGGCAGTCGCTTTTGACCGGGATGAAAATACTCCAGCTTGTCTCCCTGGTAAATTGGGCCGATTATTTGTATACATTCCTGAAGTTTTTCACAATCACTACACAGATCGCAGATGCCCAGTTTTCTGGCCTCCTGCCATGCGGTTTCAATATCATGCCCGATTTCCCGCAAGCCATCTTCATCCATACCTTGAGAATATAGATAAGATTTCAGGGCGAGCTCGACCGCATGCAAGAAAAGATAGTACACAGGCAACGGAGCATCCAGGTGCTGTGGCCCTGTATTCAGCCTTTCCGCACTTTTATAAAAACTCTTTGCAGTAGCTAATAAACCAATATGATTGCGTTGACTCATGTGCAACTCACCTGACTATCCATTTACCCGCCATTGGGGGTTCCCGCTCTTTTCCCCGGACTTCTGGTTCCTTCTTGGGCGGAGCCTCTATTAAATATAGTAAAGGTTAAAAATATTACCCGGAAAATAGAAAAATAAAGGGTAGAGCGCGGCCTATTCGAATCGTGACCTGATCCCACATTTTCCGGTTCCTGTAAGCCTTTGGCGTTACCCCCGAAAGCGTCTCAACATATTACCGATCCGTCGCTGTTTTTCCGCTCCCGCAAGGATACTAACAAGGACTACTTCAACCGCGCACTGGGTGATACCCTCGCGCTGAATGGCGCACCCGTTGCCGGTGCTGACCTGACCTGACCTGACTGTAAGCACTGATCACTTCGGAACGTTTGCACTGGCGTAAATCCTCTTCTATTTTTACGGCTCACCCCTTATTGGTGTCACCCCTTATTGGTTGACCTCTTGTTGAATGCGGCATATGATGCCGTTATCATATGCCTTATTTGGAGGTCGCGATGCGCACGATTGTAGATTTGCCAGACAAACAAATTGAGGCGCTCAAACGCATGAGTGAGTCCTCCCACTTATCACGCGCAGAATTGGTACGGCGCGCCATAGATGAATATCTTGCCCGTCATCTGCCAACTCAGGATGATGGAGCATTTGGTCTCTGGAACAAGCGCAAAACCGATGGTGTGACTTATCAGGAGCGAGCACGCGATGAGTGGGGCGAATGAAAGCGCTAATAGATACCAATATCCTGATCGATTATCTCAATGGCATCGACGCCGCTAGAGAGGAGATTAGCCGCTACGAAACGCCACTGATTAGCGCCATTACCTGGATGGAGGTCATGGTGGGGGCGGTCGATGACGAACAGCCAAGCATTCGGTCATTTTTATCACGTTTTACCCAGGTTGCCATTGATGCCAAGGTAGCCGAGACTGCCGTTTCCATTCGCCGTGAACATAAAATGCGGCTGCCTGACGCAATCATCTGGGCGAGCGCAAAACGAGAGAGTGCGCTATTGGTCAGCCGCAACACGAAAGACTTTCCAGCTGACATGCCCGATGTTCGCGCGCCGTATCGGCTTTAGCACATAGTTGGCGGTTCAGGGAAATAGGGGAGATTAGGCCGCCTCTTCCAGTATCCCGATACCCACCTGCCCAGCCTCGGGAAGATCCAGTTCCCGACGCAACTGTGCTATCGGGCGATGCCAGGTTCGCAACAGCTCGTCCAGATCGAGGTTCGGCAGGCGCGCCAGGCTGTCGAGCTCATCGCAGGTGTATTCACCGGGCCTTAACCGATCTGCGGCCCGCGCCCACCCGGCATATTTTTTCAGCCATCGGTTTTACTGTAGCGCATCCCCAGTACATTGATCCCTTTCAGCAGGGTCAGCGCTTCGTATAACTGGTTGTCGCTGGAGAGCAACTCACCGGCAGCTTCTTTGTTCTTCTTATTTTTGTCGCTATCGTCAGTGCTTTTGCCGTTACCGTTGTCCAGGTGCCCGGACAGGTCCGCTTCGGTTACCCGCCGCTGGCCTTTATAGGCGGTGACTTTGGCGCGTTCCACCAGGATGTCAGGCTCGATACCCTCGGCCTGGATAGACCGGCCGTTGGGTGTGAAATACCGGGCGGTGGTGAGTTTCACCGCCCGGGAGTCGGACAGGGGGAGGATGGTCTGTACCGAGCCCTTGCCAAAGCTGCGGGTGCCCATGACAATGGCGCGCCTGTGGTCCTGCAAGGCACCGGCCACGATCTCGGAGGCGCTGGCCGAGCCGCTGTTGATCAGCACCACCAGGGGCGTGCCATTGCTGGCGTCTTTTTCGTCAGCTTCGTAGTACATATCCGAATTGGCGAGGCGCCCTTCCGTGTAGACCACGTTGCCGCCATCCATGAATAATCCCGCCACGTCTACGCTGGCGCGCAATATACCGCCCGGATTGTTACGCAGGTCCAGTACCAGGCCTTTCAACTCCTCTTGCGCCATAAGTTTGTCCAGCGACTTGCCGACATCCGCCCCGGTGGCGCTCTGAAACTGGGCCACACGAATATAACCGTAACCTGGTTCCAGCCAGCGCTCGCGTACGCTGGCGACTTTTATCGTGTCGCGAGTCAGGGTGACCTCAAACGGCTGGCCCTCGCCGGACCGGCCTATGGTGAGCTCGATGTCACTGCCTTTGGGGCCGCGCATTAAATCGACAGCCTCGTTCAGGCTCATGCCCTTCACCGGGATTTTGCCCAGCTTGAGAATCACGTCGCCGCTTTGCAGTCCGGCTGCTGCCGCTGGTGAGCCATCGATGGGCGAGATGATTTCGACGTAGCCATCCTCCATACCCACTTCCAGGCCCAGGCCGGTAAATTCCCCCGAGGTATTGTCCTGTAAGTCCTGGAACGCGTCTTTAGTGAGGTAAACCGAGTGCGGGTCCAGGCCCATCAGCATGCCCTGGATGGCATATTCCAGCAGGGTGCTGTCGTCGATTTCCTCCACATAACCAATACGGATCTGGTTGTAAATGTCGGCAAAGGTGCGCAGTTCCTCCAGTGGCAACTGGCCCTTCTCCTCTACGGCGTGCAGGGTGAGGGGGAATACCAGGGACAGTGCGGCAACGGTGGTTACCAATTTTTTGTGGGCAGGAGAAAAACAACGCATGATTACCGCCAGGCCGGCCACGGGGCCAGTATTGTCCAGATGGCACTAGTTTAACCCATTGTCCGGGCGAGCGCTCAGCCCTTGCACCAGTTGGCGGGATTGGTGGGCTTGCCCTGGTGCCGGATTTCGAAGTACAGGCTTGCCCGGTCCTGGCCGCCACTGCTGCCCACCGTGCTTATCGGCGTGCCAGCGCTGACCCACTCACCCACTTCACGCAGCAGGCTCTGGTTGTGGGCGTACAGGCTCATATAGCCATCGCCGTGGTCTATGATCAGCAACAGCCCCGAGCCGCGCAGCCAATCGGAGTACACCACGCGGCCGTGATGTATGGCCCCGACCATGGCGCCCTCCTTGGCTGGAATGGTGATTCCCTGCCAGCGCATTTTGCCCTCGTTGCGCGATCGGCCGAAGCGGTTGCTTGGCTTGCCTTTTACTGGCCAGGGCATTTTGCCCCTGGCACTTTTGAAGGCCTGGTAGTTGTCCGGCACCAGCAGATTGACCACGGCCTCTTCGATGGCTAGCACAAGGCTTTCAAGCTCCTTGCGGTCCTGTTCCTTCTGTTTGAGTTGTTCGCCCTTGCTGCTGATGCTGGCGCTCAGGTTGGCCACTGCCAGTTTCCGGTTGGCCTGGGCTTTTACCAGGGTTACCTGTTGTTTTTCCAGGGTGTGTTGCTGGGCTTCCAGTTGCGTGAGGGTGTCGGCAATGCGTTGTTTCAGTCCCTCCAGTTGTCTGAGGGTTTCCCTGTACTGTCCCAGCAGCTCGTTGCGCGCTGCAAAAAAGTAACGGTAATAAGCCATGGTCCGGGCGACTGTATGAGGGCTTTCCTGGTTCAGTAATACTTTGACCTGCCCTTGCTGCCCCATCTGCCAGGCGGTCTTCAGCTCTATGCCAATCCTTGCCTGTTGCTGATTGCGGGCCAGTTCCAGGTGCGAATACTGTTCTTGCAGAGTCGACAATTCCTGTGTGCTGGTAGTCATGGCACGCTGATTATCGGCCATGGAGCGTTTTAGTTTTCCCAGCTGTACCTCCGCCTGTCGCAATTGCTGTTGCAGGGTGTTCTTGCGGGCGCTGGCGCTGGAAATTTCACGATTGATGCGTTTGATATCACTCTGCAGCTGTTGCAGTTGCACGCGGGCGTTTTCCTCGTCGGACTGGGCCAGGCTGAAACCCGACAAACCGGCCAGCACCAGGGTCGCTGCCAGTAGTTGCCATACTGCCGGGCGGCGTGCGGGTATCGGCGTCAAACGGCGCCTGTGACCAGGTTGGTGCCGGTCATTTCCTCTGGCTGTGGCAAGCCCATCATACCCAACAGTGTAGGGGCGATATCAGCCAGCCGGCCCCCGGCGGGGTTCAGCTGCAGCTGGCGTGGGCCAATGTAAACCAGCGGTACCAGCTCGGTGGTATGCTGAGTGTGCAGCTGTCCGGAACCGTAATCGAGCATTTGTTCACAGTTGCCGTGGTCGGCGGTGACCAGCGCCTCGCCGCCCACCTCCAGCAGGGCCTGCTCAATCCTGCCCAGGCATGTATCCAGGGTTTCCACCGCTTTGATTGCGGCATCGTAGACCCCTGTATGCCCGACCATATCGCCATTGGCGTAGTTGCACACGATCAGGTCGTATTTTCCAGAGTGTATCGCTGCTACCAGCTTGTCGGTCAGTTCCGGTGCGCTCATCTCGGGTTGCAGGTCATAGGTGGCGACGTCTGGTGAAGCAATAAGCTGGCGCTCCTCGCCGGGGAACAGCTCCTCGCGACCACCGCTGAAAAAGAAGGTCACATGAGCGTACTTCTCGGTTTCCGCAATACGCAGCTGCGTCATGCCCTGGTGGGCCACATACTCGCCCAGCACGTTTTTCAGGCTCGCGGGTGGGAAGGCGCAGCTGGCTGTTATATCCGCGGCGTATTCGGTGAGCATCACGAAATCAGACAGCTGAGGCACCACCTGGCGCTGGAAACCATCGAACTGTGTGTCGACAAATGCTCTGGTCAGCTGGCGGGCGCGATCGGCCCGGAAGTTCATGAACAATACGCTGTCCTTGTCCGCTATCAGCGCATCTTCCTGGCCTTCGCCCCGGATTACCGTGGGTAACACGAATTCGTCGTTTTCATCCCGGTCGTAGGCAGCTTGTAGCGCTTCGGCTGCGGTGGTGGCGCTGTAGTCGGCTCTGCCCTCTGTCAGTAGCCGGTACGCCCGTTCAATGCGGTCCCAGCGGTTGTCGCGGTCCATCGCGTAGTAGCGCCCGACGATACTGGCGACGCGACCACAGCCGAGTTCGGTAAATAGGGCATTGGCGCTCTCCAGGGACGGACCCGCACTGCGTGGGGGGGTGTCGCGGCCGTCGAGAAACGCGTGTAAATACACTCGCTGTGCGCCGCGGCCGGCCGCCAGGCGAAGGGCGGCAAAGAGCTGTTTTTCGTGACTGTGTACGCCGCCCGGAGACAGCAGGCCGAACACATGAACCGCCCCATCCGCAGCCACCGCCTTGTCTATGGCATTGGTGAAGACGGTGTTGCGCTCGAATGTGCCATCGCTGATGGCCTGGTTGATGCGGGTGATGTTCTGGTAGACCACGCGACCGGACCCGAGGCTCATATGTCCCACCTCGGAATTGCCCATTTGCCCTTCGGGCAGGCCCACGTCCGGGCCGGAGGCAGATATCAGGGTATGGGGGGCCCGCGCCCACAAACGGTCCCACACCGGCGTGGCGCCGTTGGCGATGGCGTTGTCCCGAGTCTCTTCTCGGTAGCCCCAGCCGTCCAGTACAACTAAAACCGTGGGTTTTTTATCGCTATCACTCATGTGATTTCCAGATCAGACAAGGTGTTTTTGTCGGCGGTTGAGCGCCGTATTTTAACCTGTCTGGAGGGGCAACGCATTGTCTATCTGGGTCAACGCCAATATCTGCGCGAGCCCGATATATAACCTGCGGCAGATCCTCGTGACAGGGCTGTCTACAGGCTGCCTACACAGGGCTGGTTGAGCCCCCCCAGACCCTGTATACTTGCGCCGTTTTATGGAAACAGGCGCGCTGGCGGCTATTCACAATCGTCCGTATCCCGGCCGTTCCCCGATAGGTATAAGCAAGCAATACCATGGCATTATTTTTTGAATTTCTGATTCAGCAGTGGATTCTGGCAGCTGCGCTGTCGACTGTTATCATCATGCTTTTTATGCATGAAGTCCGTAAATCCGGGCCGTCTCTGTCGCCGCAGAAAGCGATCAATATGGTCAACGTCGAGCAGGGTGTATTCCTGGATTTGCGCGATGTGGCGGATTATAAGCAGGGCCATATCGTCGATGCCGTGCACATTCCGTCGGCCAAATTGGCTGAAAGGATGACGGAGCTTGAGAAATACAAAAACAAGCCCATTATCCTTGTTTGCAAAATGGGCCAGCAGGCAAGTGCAGCTGGCAAACAACTCAAAGGCAATGACTTTGAACAGGTCTACAAAATGACCGGTGGCATGATGGAGTGGCGCAATTTGCAACTCCCGACCGTCAGCTAGGAGCTAAATGCTCATCAACGATGGTGTTCTGAACGCCAAATTTTTACGATAACCCAACGGAGGGTGGCCCATGGCCGAAGAACAAGAAGCAGCAGCACAACAGGAGCGACCACAGCAGCAGTTTGCAATGCAGCGTATCTACAACAAGGATCTTTCCTTTGAGTCGCCATCCACCCCGATGATTTTCAAGAAGCAGTGGCAGCCGCAAGTCAATGTGGACCTGAATACCAAAAGCGACACAATCGACGAGCAGGGCAATTTTGAAGTGGTGCTGACCGTTACCATCACGGCCAAAATTGAAGACGATACTGCGTTCCTGATTGAAGTGCAGCAGGCAGGCATTTTCTTCATCAGCGGTTTTGAGGGCGAGGACCTGCGCCGTATTCTCGGTACCGCGGCGCCCAATGTCCTGTTCCCCTATGCTCGTGAAAGCATCGATTCGCTCTGTGTTAAGGGTGGCTTTCCGCCCGTTATGCTGGCCCCGGTCAACTTCGAGGCCATGTACCAGCAGGCAATGGCCCAGCAGGCCCAGGCCGCTCCTGAAGGTGGCGAGGCGGCGACTCACTAGTCGGGTAAGCGCTTACTTAATCCAGCCCGGGGAAACCCAACTGCCGTAGGCCCTCATAGGCCACCAGCGCAGTCGCATTGCTCAGGTTGAGGCTGCGACTGTGTTGCTTCATCGGGATGCGAATCCGCTGTTCCCGGTTCAGGCTGCCCAGGATATCCTCGGGCAGGCCGCGAGTTTCCGGGCCGAAAAGTATGGCGTCCCCGGCGCGATAGGCAATCTGGTGATAGAGAGTGGCGCCCTTGGTGGTGGCAGCGAACAGCCGCGGGTTGCGCTGTTGTCGCTTAAAGCTTGCCAGGTCAGGGTACAGTTGAATATTCGCGAACTCCCGATAGTCGAGGCCGGCGCGGCGCATTTTTTTGTCTTCCAGGTCAAAGCCCAGAGGCTCGATCAGGTGCAAAGAGCAGCCGGTATTGGCACAGAGGCGGATGATATTGCCGGTATTGGGCGGTATCTCCGGTTGGAATAAGACGATTTTGAGCATGGTTGTATGGTAACCCCGAAGGGGTGATAGTACGAACGGTGCAGCGGGACTCACGCTATGTACCCGCATTACTACCCGAAATCGCTAAACTACGCGTTATCCACTAGATTTCCAGGTCCTTGATTTTGCGCGTCAGGGTGTTGCGGCCCCAACCCAGCAGTTCGGCAGCGTCCCGTTTGCGTCCCTGGGAGTGCTGCAGCGCTACTTCAATCATGACTTTCTCGAAAGCCGGCGTGGCCTCCTGCAAAATATGCTGCTTGCCCTGTACCAGTTCATTGCGCGCCCAATGGTACAGCAGCTCGCGCCAGTCCGACTGGTCACTTTCGGCAGGTCTGATCGTGCTCTTGCCCAATTCCGGGGGCAGGTCGCTGAGGTGCACCTCGCGACCGGCGGCCATCACCGTGATCCAGCGACAGGTGTTTTCCAGTTGGCGTACATTGCCCGGCCAATCCAGGCCGATGAGGAATGCCTCGGCATCCGGCAGCAGGATTTTGGTTTCGCCGCCCAGTTCCTCTGCCGCCTGTTGGAAGAAGTACTGCATCAGGCATGGTATGTCCTCGCGGCGCTCCGCCAGTTTGGGGATGTGGATGCGAATCACGTTAAGCCGGTGGAATAGATCCTCCCTGAAATCCCCCTGGCGCACCAGTTCTTCCAGGTCCTGGTGTGTTGCGGCAATAATGCGTACATCGACCTTGACCGGGATGTGGCCCCCTACCCGGTAGAACTCGCCGTCCGCCAGTACCCGCAGCAGGCGGGTCTGGGTCTCCGCCGGCATGTCGCCAATTTCGTCCAGGAACAGCGTGCCGCCGTCGGCCTGTTCGAAACGCCCCTCTCTTTTGCTGTTGGCGCCGGTAAATGCCCCCTTTTCGTGGCCGAACAGTTCCGACTCCATCAGGTCTTTGGGAATGGCGGCCATATTAAGTGCGATGAAGGGGTTCGGGGCGCGCGGGCTGTGGCGGTGCAGGGCCTGGGCCACCAGTTCTTTGCCGGTGCCGGATTCACCGTTGATTAACACGGTGATATTGCTGTGGGCCAGCCTGCCGATAGCGCGAAAGACCTCCTGCATGGCCGGAGCCTTGCCGATGATTTCAGTTTGTGGCAGTTTTGCCAATATCGGCGCGTCGCCGCTATTTTCCCTGGCGTGGGCCAGGGCCCGTTCGGTGATGGCGATCACCTCGTCCAGGTCGAAGGGTTTTGGCAGGTATTCGAAAGCGCCGCGCTGATAGGACGCCACGGCACTGTCCAGATCCGAGTGGGCGGTGGTAATAATGACCGGCAACTGCGGGTATGTCGCGTTAATCTGTGACAGCAATTCGAGCCCGTCCGTACCCGGCATGCGAATGTCGCTGATAATGACATCCGGTTGCTCGGTGGTGATACGGTTAAGCAGTTGGTCGGCGTCCGCGAAGCTCTCGTTGTTTATACCCGCCTGGTTCAGGGCGCGTTCCAGAACCCAGCGGATCGAACTGTCGTCGTCCACTACCCAGACTTTAGTGTGCTTATGCATTTTGTTCATCCATGGGTAAATAAATGGTGAAACGGGTGTGTCCGGGATTGCTCTCGCATTCGACCAAGCCCCCGTGTCGATTGATGATGGATTGCGCTATGGACAACCCCAGGCCAGTGCCGTCGGGGCGGCCTGTGACCATTGGCGCGAAAATGGCGTGCAGCATTTCTTCAGGGACGCCGGGACCGTTATCGATGATATCGATTTTGCAAACCAGCCGGTGACGTTTGTTGCCGATCGTAAACTGGCGTTGGGGGCGGCTGCGCAGCGTTATTTTACAGCTGTCCGGGGTTTCGGCCGCCTGCAGGGCATTGCGCATGATATTCAGCACGGCCTGGGTCAACTGCGTTCGATCACCGGGTAGCTCTGGCAGGCTGGGGTCATAATCCCCCGTGATAGTGGCGCGGTTACCTGTTTCGGCGACGATAAGGTTACGCACGTGTTCCAGAATCTCGTGGATGTTGAGTTGTTGCAGGTTAAGCTGCTGGTTGGGGCCCAGCAATCGGTCCACCAGGTCCCTTAAACGATCCGCCTCACGGATGATAACGCGCGTATATTCCGCCAGGTGTTCATCGGGCAGTTCCCTGGCGAGTAACTGTGCGGCACCGCGCACCCCACCAAGAGGGTTTTTGATTTCGTGGGCCAGGCCCCTGATGGCGGCCCGGGTGGTTTCCTGGGCGTGCAGCAGGTTCTCGTCCCGACTGATCTTCAGCAGCCGGTCAACGCCCTGCAATTCCACCAGCAGACCGGTCTCATCACTGTTCCCTGTCAGGGGGGTGATGATAAGGTCAACGTGAATGTCCTGCCCCGAAAGGAGCACCAGCGACATACTGCGCCTGGCCAGCGGGCTGTTGTTGGCCAATACCTGTTCCAGGTCCGCCAGCCACTCTTTTGAATGCAACACCAGCTTTCGGGCATGCAGTCCAATGCAGCGTGACTCGGATGTTTCCAGCAGGGCCTGGGCGGAGGCGTTGAGCGCAGTGACGCACAGCGCTTTATCCAGCACCATAATACCCGCGCAGAGATTGTCCAGTATGTCCAGGTTGTGCTTCATCCTCGTCTCGTGTTTGGCCCTGAAGGCGCGGTTCATATCTTTCCTTATCCCCTACTCTGTGGCCCCTAGCAATAGCAAAAATGAAGTTCAAAATTGAGCAACGGCGACGAAAAAATGAGACATACCTGAATAGCATGCCCCTGCCGCATGTGAGCGCTTACTTGCGTTGTTGCTACTGTAGGTTAAACACTGCGAGGTGACTCACAGGCCCAAAAATGGAGGTGAGGCCGTCAATTTCCGCACCATTATGGTGCATTGATTATCCGGGACTGTCCAGCCTATTGTTCACTTGTTTCTGAAGTTTATCGAAGGGCGGTGTACGAAAACACGGATGGCAGCCGAGTTTGCCAGGTGCTCACCTTTTGCGTCGACAATGGCTACTGTGAGCAGGTGTTCGCCGCGATATATATTGGTGAGGGCCCAGGACGTACCCTGCTGTGGGTCGCCCCAGGGGATGTCGTCTATGTACAACTGCAGGGCCTGGTTTTCCCCCGGGGAGGGCTGCACGTTTACGCTGACAGAAAAATTACCGGGACCCATCGGAAACGACGTCTCATTCGCCGGGGATATAATCGCCACACTATAGGCGGGGGCGGCTGTGTCCGGCGCCTCTAATTCGGGCTCTGGGGAGGGCTTGAACACAGGCGCCGGGGTGGTGTTTATCGGAGGCAGCTCGACTCGCTCAGTGGTATTCACGCCTGCGGAGGGTTTGTCAGTGAAGACCACATTGCCCTGTTCGTCGGTGGTGCGATAGATTTGTGCTGAGGGAGATTCGGCGAAAGACGCCAGGGCTGGGAGTAGCAGGGTGAGTAGTAAGAGTCTGGTCATGGGATACACCTTGAGCGGTCTTGGATGCTTATACACTATCAGAAAAGCGTGGGGGGTGAGAGTTCCGTTGGGGTTGTGGAGATTGGTGTTTGGTGTTTTTGTGGAGATGGGCGCACATTCTGGTTGGGTGGTATACGTTAGCCTCGTCGCTGCCGGCATCCTGCCTCTCGCGACGTACCGTCCATCCATGGACATAAAAAAAAGGCCCACTCTTGCGAGCAGGCCTTTGATACCAGGCGTAAGCCTTAGACTGAGTAGTACATATCGAACTCGACCGGGTGTGTGGTCATGTTCAAACGCTCTACTTCCTCGCTCTTCAGCTCGATAAACGCGTCGATCATGTCGTCGGTGAATACGCCACCGGCGGTGAGGAAGCCGCGGTCTTCGTCCAGTGCCGCCAGCGCCTGTTCAAAGCTGGATGCTACTGTCGGAATAGCCAGGCCTTCTTCCGGAGGCAGGTCGTACAGGTCCTTGTCCGCAGCATCGCCCGGGTGCAGCTTGTTCTCGATACCATCGAGGCCCGCCATCAACATGGCGGCAAAGGCCAGGTAGGGGTTGGCCGTGGGGTCGGGGAAGCGAACTTCCACGCGCTTGCCGCGGGGGCTGGGCTCGTAGGGAATGCGAATAGACGCGGAGCGGTTGCGGGCGGAGTAGGCCAGCATAACCGGCGCTTCAAAGCCTGGAACCAGACGCTTGTAGCTGTTG
>QNFR01000035.1 GCA_003646405.1 Gammaproteobacteria bacterium | reverse complement strand
CTTGGAACACCTCAATTTGCCGCCCCCGTACTCTACTCTGACTTCCACTTCATCGTCTGCGAGTGAAACCTGCACATCGATCACCTTCCACGGCTTCTCGATACCTAATATCTGGCTGTATAAGTGTGTATCTTTCATGGGGCATCAGGCTAAACTACCCACTCGATTTGGGGAAGGCCCAGATATTGAGTGTGTCGGTTACGCGCATAACCGGTACTCTAACCTAACCATCGGTCTTTTCGATTTCTCTGTTTTGAACAGCGTCAGGTAATGCACGCCGTGGCCCTTGATGGCAGGTGTTAAGTCAACTCTCGCGCTTGCCTTTGATCAGGGCACGAAACCAGTCGAACAACGTCTCATGTTTAAAGTCGCTGAATTCCCCGGCATCCATAAAGATACCGTGATCTCTACATATCTCATACCAGATATGCACTTGCTTCCAATCCGAAGACTTTTCCATGACCTTGCCGCAATGCGGGCAGTTGATGTCTGCACAGCTATCGTAATTTCGACCCTTAACTGGGTCACCCGTATCCACCACCTCGCTGCCGGGCACCCTCTTCAGTCGATCAGCTTCGTCCCCGTCAAACCACAATCCCCCACAATTAATGCAGCGGTCAATGGTAATGTCCTCATAAGTAACTTTTTCCATATCATGATGGCATTTGGGACATTTCAAACTGTTTGCAATCGAATTGTATCCCATTTGAGTAACCGCCATATTCTAAAGTCCGTGTTCGATTGTAAGCGATCTATTGCTCAATAAGCCACTGCCTTGATTTATAATGAAGTCACCTGCGCCAATTTTTACACAGGCGATATTTTTACCTTGTACGTCCTGGCATTGCTTATCGTAAGGCATTTTTTGCGGAGAGCACAAACATTTCTCGGTGTGTTGAAGAATTGTCAATGATGCGGATCACAACAGGGGCTTATCCTGTGCCAACCGGGGTGTAACTACAATAGCTCAGCTCTGTTCCAGTCTCGCTATACCTTGCCTATTACCGCCTTACCGTGGCGAAAATAAACGAAGGGCCCCTGATCTTCCGGCGTATGCCCTTCTCTGAGTCGGCGTTCCACTTCACCCAGTACCATACGCGTTATATTGGGTAACTCCAGCGCCTGTGCGTCCTTAAACGACACCCAGTGTATCCTCAATAATTCGCCGGAGCCCTCAGGCGCCTCATGCACGTCACCCTGAATGAGATCGGCATCGCTCATGAAGAATCGCGCATCGAAACGGCGCTTGCGATAAGGCGGTGTGATAGCACGGGCAATGAGGTGCAAACTGTCCAGGCGAGGATTGACATCGAACTTGAGAAACTCGCGCCAGTGAGGCGAGCGGGTTTTCAGTGTAGGTGTATCGGGCTCGCCCAAAATCAGACCAGTTTCCTCATATGTCTCCCGGATTGCCGCCAACGCCAGTGCCCGGGCGCGTGTCTGTGAACAACCCCTGGCCAACCGTGTCATGACTGCCGGGTGTAAATCATGGGGCGGTCGCAGGCGTCCGTCCCCGGCATCTACTTTGCCACCGGGAAATACGAACTTGTTGGGCATGAACTTGTGTCCGGCGGAGCGCTGCCCCATCAGGATTCGAGGGTGTTTACCGTCACTGCGCACAATAATCAGGGTGGCTGCGTCACGAGGTCGCACCGCCCTGCCCCCAGAGCGATATTCGCTGTCGGGTGTATGTGTTGGTTCATAGGCTGGCCTGACTGTCATAACTCTCACCGGGTGGAAGCAGGGCCTAATTATAATTGAAATTAACCATGGCGAATAATACTAATGCATATTTCGCAGGGCTTCAGGCTCTGCTATATTGATAAATCTCAAAACGTGCGGGGTTGCCACGTCACCCGCCTGAAGCGCTTGACAACCAGTTTATCGCATTACAATTGCACAGTGTAATTACCGATGATGGTACCGAGGTGCTGAAGGATCTTAATGTGCTGTTTGCACATCCGGCACTTAAGCCTTTCCAAAAGCGGGTGATTGTGTGATTGATGGTGGCTATACCGCTTGGTAGATGGCAAATAGGTTTGGGCCACTTATCCAGGTTCACCGAACGGGAACGATTATAGGAATCCTTATGAAACAAAATGCTTTTATTGCCGGTATTGGAATGACACGGTTTGGCAAACACCTCGATCGCGGGCTAAAGTCTTTGGCTGGTGAGGCTATCACAGCGGCACTAGCCGATGCTGGCCTAAGTGCAAGTGATCTCAATGCCGCGTATATGGGCAACGCGGCTGCAGGAGTAATTACAGGACAGGTGTGTGTTCCTGGACAAATGATACTTCGCTCCATGGGAATTGGCGGTATTCCTGTTGTTAATGTCGAGAATGCCTGCTCTACAGCAGCTACCGCTTTTCAGCAAGCGGCAACCATGATCACAGCCGGTATGTATGACGTTGTTTTGGCTTGTGGTTTTGAAAAGCTCTATCACGAGGATAAACAGAAAACATTTTCTGTGTTCAGCGGCGCTGTTGATGTGGAGGCCATGGATGGTGTTTTGGCCGGAATTTCTAAGAGTATAGCTGCCTGTGGCGGGAGTCATGATAGCTCGGGCAGTGGAAAATCTCGTTCACTTTTTATGGATATTTATGCCGCCTGGGCACTGGAGCATATGCAACGTTACGGCACAACACGCGAGCAGTTTGCCGCTGTTTCTGCAAAAAATTCCGAGCATGGCAGTCTCAATCCTAAGGCGCAGTTTCGCTCCAAAATCTCGGTTGAAGAGGTTCTCGATGCTCGTGAAATAGCATGGCCTTTAACGTTACCAATGTGTTCACCCATTGGTGATGGAGCGGCCGCAGTGATACTTGTGAGTGAGCGTAAGGCGCGAGAACTCGGTACGGCTCGCATGGTCAGGGTGGAGGCTTCTCAACTGCATAGCGGCTGGGATTATACTGAAGGTGAGGAGACTGTTGCAGAAAAAGCTGCTCGGGAAATTTATGAAACTGCCGCACTAGGGCCGTCAGATCTCGATTGTGTCGAACTACATGATGCATCGGCACCGTCGGAAATCTTATATTACGAATATCTCGGTTTATGTGCCAAGGGTGACGGAGGCAAATTCGTTGAAGATGGCCACTCCAGTCTTGGGGGAAGACTGCCGGTAAATACATCTGGTGGCTTAATGCGTAAGGGGCACCCTATCGGTGCCACCGGAATTGCCCAGATTGTTGAGTTGACCCAACAATTGCGAGGAGAGGCGGGAGACCGTCAGGTAGAAGGTGCACGTATTGCATTGGCAGAAAATGGCGGTGGATTTATAGGTAATGATGCAGCGGCCATGGTGCTCACGTTGCTTTCACGATGAGATGGGCAAGCCAGAAATCCCTGCAACCTCCCCAGTATGATATTTGCGCAACAAGTGAATCCCGGTTATAACACGCTAACGACGGCCTATCAGAAAACCCGCAGAGAGCCTGGTGATGTGCCGGTCCAGCGTTTGAAGGCATGGCTAAAGGATGGGGCATCCGAATAACCCAACCTTACCGCAATTTCTTCCATAGTGAGCAAAGTGGTTTCCAGGTATTCTACAGCCAGATTGTGTCGTACGTCCTCGACGAGTTCCAGATAACTGGTGTTTTCGTTGGCCAGTCTTCGTTGAATAGTCCGGGGAGTGGTGTTTAATCGGTGGGCTATTTGTTCCAAGCTGGCCACTTGGTTTGGTAATCGTAACAGGTGTTGACGAATAACCTCAGAAAAACTGCCGGAGTCAACCAACTTGGCACAAATTTGTTCGCATTGCTTGGCAAAAATACGGGCTGATTCGGTCTCGGTCTGTTGTAGTGGGAGTTGGACGTCGGCTTCTTTCATCCTGAAATCATTACTCTGTGCACTAAAGTTGACCGGACAATTAAATATGTCACGATAAAGTTGTGCATAAGAGGGCTCAGATTGAGCCACGTTGACCTCTACGAGACTTGGTGCATATCCGAGTGCATCGGTTGCGATGGTGTAGCTGGCGACCAGGCCACGATCTATCATGTATTGATAACATCCACCCAAGTCGCGCTGTGGCTCCAGGCTGACAATTGCCAGACCACCTTCTGTATGCAGTGACCAGTACATATATGACCAGGTCATGGGGAGGTATTTGAAAATCATTCGAAAGGCTTCTGCAAGGTTTTTACTGGACATTGCCGCCAGTCCGAGCATGCCATAAAAAGACAGGTGGTAACGGGAGCCACAGCGCAGCCCCAATTCTGGCTTGTCTATAGCGACTAGAGCACTTTCCATGAAAGCCAGTTCCCTGCTGGGGGTCAAGATGTATTCCGGATCTTCAAGCGCGCTAGGTGGAATGCTATTTTTCTGGAGTATAGGCTCAGGATTAAGTCCCTCTTCTTTCAATAAAGAAGTGAAAGGAGCCAGGCCGTAGGCGCGATGACTAGACTTTCCACCATGCTTGTCAGAGTGAATAAACATGTGATTCTGATTATTCCTTATAAAACCCATGTCGGAAATTAACAAAAATAATGTCGCCTGTAAACATCTCGGGAGGCGCGTAATATCGTTAATCTTATTGATCAGAATACATTCAGTTCATAATAAATATTCCAGGACATTCCCTTGATAACAAATCTCTACCTCGCTACTGTAATAGCGGTTTTCTTATTCAATGTCTCAATGGGGCATACCCATGGCTGATTCGGTAGTTTTTTCAAATATGATCGCTGCGCGAGCAAAAGGGAGTTGTGATTTCAATGCTCTCACTTTTGTCAGCGTGAATAGCGATAACGAATTACACGAAGAAGTACGTAGCTACAGCACATTGCAATCTAACGGGCAGCGCATGGCATCTGCGCTCATCGATATAGGTATGGAAAAGGGTGATAGCTTTGCGCTAGTGATGCAGAATCATCCCGAGTTTGTCGATGCAATGGTGGCTTCATCGATTTGCGGCACGGTCTTCGTTCCACTTGATCCACGCACTAAGGGAGAAAAGCTGGCGTATATGTTGGGGTTTGCCGAGTGCCGGGGCGCAATTGTGGCCGATTATGCACTGGGCGCTGTTCTTGCGGTTGTAGAGCAAACACCTTCGCTGGAGTGGTTGTGGGTTGTATCTACAGGCGTGGCAACTGATTTCTCTAACTCGCCCATACCTGTGACATGGTTGTCCGATATCCCCCCGCAACCTGCGGGGGAATTACCTAGTGCAGTAGCGCATCCAGACGAGGCAATGCAAATGTTGTTTACATCTGGTACAACGGGGGACCCTAAAGCGATTGTGGCCTCATATGCCAAATTTGATAATGTGGCATCTATTGGCCCTCTACTGGGCCTCAATGATAGCGATTGTCTTTATACTGGTTTGTCCCTGACACATGCCAACGCCCAACTCATCACTTTGGGTAATGCCTTGAAAATGGGCTTGCCATGTGTGATCAGTCGTAAATTTACCAAGTCGCGTTTGTGGGACATTTGTCGGCGCTACGGTTGTACTTTTTTTAACTTACTCGGTGGCATGACCACAGCGATTTACAGTGAGTCAGAACGCCCATCAGATGCAGATAACCCAGTGAAAATGGTGCTCAGTGCGGGCATGCCTGTTGCTATCTGGGATGACTTCTCTTGTCGCTTTGATCTTCAGGTTTTTGAATTTTACGGGGCGGCGGAGGGAGGCATGACCTTCAATGCACCGGGCTGTGGCCCGGTAGGAAGTATTGGCAAGCCTCCACCAAACCTGGAGGCAAAAATTGTTGATGAAAACGACGTGGCCTGCCCGCCCCATGTGCAAGGTGAAATCGTTTTTCGAAATATCGATGGCAGTAGTCCGACGGTGATCTACTATAAAAACCCCCTTGCGTCCCGGGAAAAAACCCGCGGTGGGTGGTTGCGTATGGGGGATGTGGGACACACTGATGATGAGGGTTGGTTCTATTTTGATTATCGACAGGGTGGGGGGATTCGCCATAATGGGGATTTCATTAACGCAAGTTTTGTTGAAAAGGCCATTTCAAAATATTCTGAAGTCGATGATGTCTTTGTATATGGCGTTGAGGCGGCATCAGCTGTACCCGGAGAAAAAGATGTAGTAGCCATCGTAGTGCCAGTGCCGGGAACTGAGATAGATATTGCCAGTATATATCGACATTGTCGTGAACAACTTGAATCAAATTTTGTGCCTGGCTTCATACAGGTAATGAAGGAAATACCTAAAACTGCATCGGAGAAGCCGCAGGAGCGGTTCTGTCTTGATTTTTTTCGAGAACATCCCGAGACAGTCTATACTGAACCCAAACTATAACATTAACGGAGAACCCCTATCATGAGCGCAGAAGTTGTAATTTATGGAGCCAGTGGCTATACCGGAAAACTTATCGCATGGCACTTGGCTGAATATGGCATTCCTTTTATTGCTGCCGGGCGCAATCAGCAGCGCCTGGAAGAAGAAATGGCGGGAATTGCAGAGTTGCAGGGGCATGATTATCAATGTGTTGCGGTTGATCACGATGAGGCTGCGCTATGTGATTTGTTTCGAGGTAAAAAAATCGTATACAACGTCGTTGGGCCCTTCATGCAGTTGGCGGACCCGGTGGTAAAGGCCGCATTGGAGTGTGGTTGCCATTATCTGGATACGACAGGTGAACAAGATTGGATGTTTTATGCCAGGAAAAAGTATGGTGCCCAATTTGAGGAGAAGGGGTTGGTACTTATTCCCGCCTGTTCCTGGATGTGGGTGGGGGGGCTGCTTGCTGCCGAGGTTGCCCTTGAGCACCAGGGTGTTGATACGCTTGATCTATTGTATCTGGCCGACTCTTTTACCAGTGTTGCCTCGACCATGTCATTCATGCGCATGTTGGTTAATGATCAGTATTATCTGAAAGACAATGCACTGCTTACTTGGCCGCGAGCCAAGCCTTATCAGGTGTCTGTGCCCGATACTCACATACAGTTGCAAGCACTGCCGTGGGGCGGGGGTGGCGAAGTTGTTTGGTATGAGAATGATGACAGGGTCAGTAACTGTAGTGTGATGGTCGCATTTCGTAATGAGGAAATGGTGGGCGCAGTAATAGATGCGATTAAAGGTTTTGAGGAAAATAGCGGATCTCTAGAGGGGGAAGCGCGCGAACAGCAGACTAACGCCATGGGTAACGCGATGGTATCAGAGGAACCCGATCGTGAAGACCCCAACATAAACCGCAGTATTATCAGTTGTAAAGCACGTGGAAACACCGCTTCTGTTAATGTCGTGTTACGAGGTAGCGGGCCGTATTTACAGACAGCAACATTTGCCGCCGAAGCGTGTAAGCGTCTTCTGAATGGACAGCAACGTGGCGTTGGAGCAATCTCCCCGGCGGCCGCATTTGGTGCCCGAGAATTAATAGCAGCAGTCGCCGAACGCGGATATCTGACTTGGACAGAGACGAATAGTTAGTAACTGAGTAGTAAATTATGAGTCGTTACCAGGTTTTTTTTGGTAGAGTCTAATTAAATAAAAAGCGCTGTAGCGGTAAGTATGGTAGGCGCAAAAGGAAGAGAGAAAAATGAGTAAATATATTGATTTACCAATGTGCGGCCTTGAAGAGCCATTGTCTGAAACGGAAAGGGCGCTGCAGGATACTGTACATCGTTTCGCCGTAGAGGTGATGCGGCCTGCCTCAGCCAAAATTGATCAGCTATCTGCCGAAGAAGTGATTGCCCCTGGGTCCGAGTTGTGGGAAGTGCTGGAGAAATCCAAGGATTTGGGTATAGACCTCATTGAACTGCACGAGCTCGAGCCCCTGGAAGGTGCGCGTTTGCTCTGTATTGCAATAGAAGAGTTATCCTGGGGGTGTCCGGGGTTGGCGGGCGCGATTCTGGTTACCTTTTTCCCCACCATGTACTCTCTTTTGGCAGGAAATATGGAGATGGCGAAATACTGCAATGGTCGTCTAGGCTGTTGGGGAATTACCGAACCGGATCATGGTTCAGATATGCTGGATAGTGGCGGGGAAATGGCGTCAGCAGAGGGGGGTTATGGTCGACCCAATTGTGTGGCACGTATCGAGGGTGACAAGGTAATAATCAATGGGCAGAAGTCAGCCTGGGTTTCCGGAGCCAGCTATGCTGAAGTTTGTGTTTTGTATACGCGCCTTGAACAAGATACAGACTCTGGTATCACCATTATTGTCGACTTAGACAGCGATGGTGTGTCCAAGGGTAAGCCCCTGGAAAAAATGGGTTTACGGGGGCTTAATCAGGGTGAAATTTTCTTTGATAATGTTGAAGTACCGATCTCTCATATTATTGCCAACCCGGACGAGTATGATGACTTTGTTACCGCAACATTGACGGAAGCTAATCCACATGTCGCCGGTATGGTAATGGGGGCGGCTCGAGCCGCTTATGAATATGCCCTGGCTTATGCCCATGAACGCAAAGCTGGAGGCGTACCGCTTGTACAGCATCAGCATGTTCGTTATCGCCTGTTTCATATGTTCCGTAAGGTCGAAATGGCGCGTGCCCTTCTACACCGGGTAACAACATACAATGCCACTGCGTCTCAGCCCGCCTTGCACGCATCTACCGCAGCGAAGGTGGGCGTTACCCAAATTGCTTTCGAGGTGGCCAACGAGGCTCTGCAGATGTTCGGGGGTAACGGTATGACTAAAGAATATCCAATGGAAAAATTGGTGCGGGATACTCGAGCTTGTTTGATTGCTGATGGTTGTAACGAAGTTCTGGCTATCAAAGGTGGTACGCAGTTGGTTAACCCCGACCTTCTATAGGGTTTTGATAGGATTGCATATTACACATGCCCTACTACACCTTTTCGGCGGTTTGGGCCAAGAAAGCCTAACTGGATATTTCGCAGGGCTTCAGGCTCTGCTGTATAGCTATTCTCAAAACGTGTTTTGTTGATTAACATCATTGCAAGCAAGTTCCATACGGGGTTTTATAGGCGCCTAATTTCTATTCGTGGAGCTCCGAGTGGCAGACCAGACCAGCACTAACAAAAACAACGACAGCCTCAGCCTTACCCCAGCGCCCTCTCCCTCTGCAGCAACAACCGTTGCGGCAGATGAGCAACTTGCTGGCTCCGCTTTACGCCATGAACTGGCTGAAATGCGCCACGACCCGCACGCTATCCGCGAGTTGTTTCTTTCTGGCAAGTACCCCTACCGGACGAAAATCCCAACAGCGGAGTACGAGCGGAAGAAAAAGGCATTGCAGGTCGAGTTGCTGAAGGTGCAACGTTGGGTGAAAGAAACCGGACAGAAAATTGTTGTGCTGTTTGAAGGTCGTGATGCCGCGGGCAAGGGAGGCGCCATCAAGCGGTTTATGGAGCATCTCAACCCTCGTGGCGCCCGGGTGGTGGCGCTGGAGAAGCCCAGCGAACTGGAAAATGGGCAGTGGTATTTCCAGCGGTACATAAACCACCTGCCCACCGGGGGCGAGATCGTGTTGTTCGACCGCTCCTGGTACAACCGTGCGGGAGTAGAGCGCGTCATGGAGTTTTGTAACCCGGAAGAGTATCTGGAATTCATGCGCCAGACCCCGGAACTGGAGCGCATGATGGTGCGCAGCGGCATACAATTGTTCAAATACTGGTTCTCGGTCACCAAAGAGGAACAAATCAACCGGTTTGAACGCCGCTCCAACGACCCGCTCAAACAGTGGAAGCTATCCCCTATCGACCGTGCCTCCCTGGACAAATGGGATGAATACACAGAGGCGAAAGAGGCCATGTTTTTCTACACTGACACGGCCGATGCGCCCTGGTCTATCATCAAGTCATCCGACAAGAAGCGCGCCAGGATCACGTGCATGCAACACTTCCTTAACCAACTGCACTACCCCGGGAAGAACGATGCTATCGTGCGCAACCCGGATCCGTTGATTGTCGGCCATAGTGAGCACGGCATTGGTAAATCCCGGCATATTCTCGGTCCGTCACTCAGCCAGTGGTAAGTTCGTCGCACTGTATGGAATCGGGATGGCCCGCGAGGTTATCCCCGGCTCTCCTGTAATTTACGGTACAGGGAACGCACGCTGATGCCTGCGATAGCGGCAACTTTTTCCTTGTCGTTATGGTGGCTGCGCATCAGTTGCTCAAGATAATGTTCCTCCGCCGCCTTGAGGCTCGTGTCTGGTGACACCACCGTGCCGACACCAATATCCAGGCACTGCCGGATAACAGACGGGTCGATTACGTTGGTGTTGGCCAGTACGACAGCCCGCGACAGGATATTGCGCAGTTCCCGAATATTGCCCCGATAGCGATGCGCTTTCAGTACTCTCACGGCGGACTCCGTGAGATGGTGGACTTTGTTGCCATCCTTGTCCTGCAGCATGGTTCGCGCCAGCAGTGGCAGGTCTTCGAGACGCTCTCCCAGAGAGGGCATATGAATCGGGAATACATTGATTCGATAGTACAGATCCTGGCGGAACTCACCGACCTCCACCATCTGTTGCAGGTTTCTATGGGTGGCGCATACCAGACGAAAATCTGTCTGTTTGACCACAGTGCTGCCCACCGGTCTATAGGTGCCGGTTTCTATCAACCGCAGCAATTTAACCTGCAGCGGGTAGGGAATGTCACCAATTTCATCAAGAAACAGGGTGCCCCCGTGAGCAGCCTCCGCCAGTCCCTGGCGGGTGTAGTTGGCGCCGGTGAACGCGCCCTTCACATGACCGAATAGCTCACTCTCGAACAGGGTCTCGCTCAAGCCCGCACATTCCAGGGTCACCAGCGACTTTTGGGAGCGCAAGCTTGTCTGATGCAGTGTCCGTGCGGCCAGTTCTTTGCCCGTACCGGATTCGCCCAGCAACAGCACCGCTGCATTGGTAGGTCCCACGCGTGTAATCAATTCCAGCATTCGATTAAAAGAGGGACTGGCGCCAACCATGGGTTTGTCACCACCTGCACCCGCTATCGGTACAGGCTTGAGTAGTTCCACGAAAAACTGCAGGACGCCCTGCGCATCCAGAATGGGAAGCATCTCTACATCCACGTGCTCTTCGCCTCTTGGGGTCTGGTGAATGTGCAGTACCCGCTCTCGCTGGCCAGACCGGATGGCCGCCGCCAGCGGGCAATCTTCCCCCGCCTGGTCGCATGGTCTATCATAACCGTGGGAGATTTCGTAACAGCGAGCAGGCTCACCCGCAGTGTCAATGAGGTCGAATTTGTCCTTGTACAGATCGTTGGTGGCCAGTATCCGGTATTCGGAGGTTACCAGAATCGCGGGGTGCTCGTAGCTATCGAGCATCCTGGCGAGGGCCGTGTCAGTGTCCGTTGCAATAATTTCCATATTTGCCAGTTTTGACGAATGTAATACTAAACTTGGCAGAAAATGGCTTGGGCCGCAAGGAAGCTTTACGAACGGACTGTAAAATATAATAGTTTTTCTATTAATTTTAGGCAGTTATGTATCATTTATAATGTTGCTTATTCCCTGGCATGGGGATTGCTGTGCACCTTGGCTCCCAGAACATAAGCGAACCCTCTTTCCCAGCGATGCGCACCGCGCGCGATGCAACTCTGGGTATGCCGACTTTGATTCTGCCGGCGCTGCATATTAACATGTGCGGGGGGCGACTGCCGCCGACATATCAGACATCACATCAAAAGAGACAGCCAAATGACCATGGAAATCCAGCAGCTAAACGATGAATTTTCCGTTTCCGCCCAGATAGGCCTGCAAGATGTGCAGACCCTCGCCGCACAAGGTATCAAGTCACTGATCTGTAATCGGCCGGACGGTGAGGCCGCCGACCAGATCAATGTGACTGAAATCGAGGTGGCCGCCGTCGAAGCGGGCATGGAAGTGGTTTACCTGCCAGTGATTTCGGGGGATTTCACCGATGTGCAAGTGAGCGAATTTCTGACTGCCATTGAGCGCCTGCCCAAACCCACCCATGCTTACTGTCGCACGGGAACCCGTTCCATCACCTTGTGGTCTTTCTGCCAGCGTCGCCTGGGCGTGCCCAATGGGCAGATTCTTGCCGCCACCCAACGCTGCGGGTATGACCTCAGCAATGCGCTGCAAGCGGGTGACAGGCAGGCCCGGAGCACTTCACACTATGACATCCTTATAGTGGGTGGCGGTGCCGCGGGCATTGCCGCCGCATCCAGCCTGCTGGCACGGGTCAAGGATTTGTCTATCGCCATCGTCGACCCCGCAGAAGTGCACTACTACCAGCCTGGATGGACACTGGTCGGGGCGGGCGTATTCAAGCAGCGCGACACTGTCAAAACCATGGCATCCCTCATTCCCGAAGGTGTGGAATGGATCAAGGCGGCTGTGGGAACCTTTGAACCCGAGCAAAACCGGGTAACCCTGGAGGATTCCAGGCCACTACATTACGAACGCCTGATCGTTGCCCCGGGCATTAAACTGGACTGGCACGGTGTGGACGGCCTGGTGGAAACTCTTGGCCATAACGGTGTCACCTCCAATTACCGCTTTGACCTGGCCCCTTACACCTGGAACCTGGTGAAAAACCTGAAGCGGGGCCGCGCCCTGTTCACCCAGCCACCCATACCGATCAAATGTGCCGGCGCGCCACAAAAGGCGCTGTATTTGTCGGGCGATCACTGGTTGCGTAACGGCGTACTGGGTGATATCGACATAGCATTCTACAACGCGGGTGGGGTGTTGTTCGGAGTTAAGGAATATGTGCCGGCCCTGATGGAATATATTGGCAGGTATCGGGCACAACTCAACTTCGAGCACCGCCTGGTGCGCATCGACGGCGATGCCAAAAAGGCCTGGTTCGAAACCAGCACAACGGATGGCATCAAAACGCAGGTCGAGACCGAGTTCGACATGATTCATGTCTGCCCGCCCCAGTGCGCACCCGACTTTGTGCGTGAAAGTCCTCTAGCTGATGCCGCGGGCTGGGTGGATGTCGACCAGAACACATTGCGACACAGGCAATTTGCCAATATTTGGGGCCTGGGTGACGTCATGAATGCACCCAATGCCAAAACAGCTGCGGCCGCACGGATGCAAGCTCCCATTGTTGCCAATAACCTGCTGGAGGACATGGGGCTGGCCACCGGCATCGCCCACTATAACGGTTACGGCTCCTGTCCTCTCACCGTGGAGCGCGGCAAGATCGTGCTGGCAGAGTTTGGCTACGGTGGCAAGTTGTTGCCCAGCTTCCCACAATGGGTTATCAATGGACAGAAGCCATCGCGCCTGGCATGGATTCTGAAGGAAAAAATTCTGCCACCGGTTTACTGGAAGGCGATGCTCAAGGGCAAAGAGTGGATGGCCAACCCGCAGCGGGCCAAAACCGGGACAACCAGCGATTGAATAAAAACCTGGCGCGCCTGTTACCCGCCCTCGACTGGGCGACAGATTACAACCGGGGAATTTTTGGCGGCGACCTGCTGGCGGCAGTGATTGTAACCATCATGCTAATCCCACAGTCGCTGGCCTATGCATTACTTGCCGGCCTGCCGGCGGAAATGGGCCTGTATGCCAGCATTCTTCCGTTGGTTGTCTATGCCCTGTTCGGTACCAGTCGCACTTTATCCGTAGGCCCGGTGGCGGTGGTGTCGCTGATGACCGCCACCGCGGTGGGTAAAGTCGCCGAAATAGGCACCATCGACTACGCCACCGCAGCCATCGCCATGGCCATGATGTCCGGCCTGATATTGCTGGCAATGGGGATTTTGCGCTTCGGATTTCTCGCCAACTTGCTCTCGCACCCGGTTGTCTCCGGCTTTATCACAGCCTCGGGAATCATCATTGCGCTCAGCCAGATGCGGCACATCCTCGGCATTGCGGCCCACGGTGACACCCTGCCGGAACTGGTCAGCTCCCTGGCTGGCAACCTGTCCGACATCAATGTCGTTACCCTGGGTACAGGGCTCGCGGCACTCGCGTTTTTATTCTGGGGCAGAAGCGGCCTCAAACCGTTGCTACTGCGCCTGGGCATGTCAGCAGACACCGCATCTATCGTTGCCAGGGCGGGGCCTGTGCTGGTTATTCTCGCTACCACAGCGGTCAGCTATCTGGCTGATTACAGCGCCCGGGGTGTCGGTCTGGTCGGAAAAGTGCCGCAGGGACTACCGAGCCTGTCTGTGCCCTCCTTCGATCTGGCGCTGTGGTCCGATATGGCGGTCTCGGCTTTGTTGATCTCCATTATCGGCTTTGTGGAATCCGTGTCTGTGGGTAAAACCCTGGCGGCCAAGAGGCGTCAGCGCATCAACCCCAACCAGGAACTGGTCGCCCTCGGGGCGGCGAACGTGGCCTCAGCCGTATCCACGGGATTTCCGGTAACCGGTGGTTTTTCTCGCTCTATTGTCAATTTCGATGCGGGTGCGCAGACCCCCGCTGCCAGCATCATGGCAGCTGTCGGCATTGGGCTGGCCGCCCTGTTGCTGACGCCGGTACTGTTTTTCCTGCCCAAAGCTACCCTGGCCGCCACCATCATCGTCGCGGTGACCTCGTTACTGGACCTGCAGGTCATCAAACGGGCATGGAACTATTCCATTTCCGACTTTATCGCGGTCGTCACCACCATTGCCGCCACCTTGCTACTGGGTGTCGAACTCGGCGTATTGGGGGGCGTACTGGCGTCAGTATTATTGCACCTGCATAAAACCACGCGTCCGCACATCGCGGTGGTGGGCGCAATCGCTGGCACCGAGCATTTTCGTAACGTGCGACGCCATAACGTAATAACCCAGAACAACATCCTGTCGCTACGCGTCGATGAGAGCCTCTATTTTGCCAACGCCAGTTATCTTGAAGACTACATTTATCATTTTATCTCCGACCATGAAGAACTGGAGCATGTAATCCTGCAGTGCACCGCGGTCAATGAGATCGACATGAGCGCACTGGAGACGCTGGAAGCAATCAATCATCGCCTGCACGAGCAGGGCTTGAAACTTCACCTGAGTGAGGTCAAAGGGCCGGTAATGGACGCCCTGGAAAAGTCTGACTTCCTGCACCATCTCAGCGGGAAAATTTTCCTCTCCCATCACCAGGCGGTGAAATCACTCAAGCGCGATGAGATCGAGCCGTATATTATTTAGAGTCCCCTATAGGGGACTCTAAATGGCCGCATTGTTGCCTGGCATGTACCATATGAGGTACACTGAGCCGAATGATAGCGCCCAAGAAAAAAATAACCGCCGTTTTCTATCAACTCTCTAGCAGGAAAGAACCTGATAGGGACTGGTTGCTGTCACTGACCCAAGAAGATCGGCAAACAATAGGGCAAGACATTATGGCAGTGGAGTTCGGTTGGCCTTGTGGTAAAGCGTTGTGTAAATCCTTATCAAGCCATACTGGATTGTGGGAGGTTAGAAGTAACATTAAGAGCGGGATCGCCCGTGTGTTTTTCTATATCGACAAATCAGAAATGATCCTATTGCATGGTTTGGTTAAAAAGACCCAGAAAACACCTGACAGAGATTTGAAACTCGCTCAGAAACGGAAGAAGGAGTATGAGAAAAATGGCTAAAAGAAACCCTCGAGCAGGTTCAAGTTTTAACGACTTTCTAAAGGCAGATGGTATCTATGAAGATGTTCAAAATACCGCGATCAAAAAAGCGCTGTCAGCAAAACTTGAGGCTGCCATGTTTGACCAGAATATTTCAAAAACCGATATGGCTAAACGCTTGAAAACCAGCCGTTCACAGCTTGATAGATTGCTGGATCCAGACAATGAAACTATTACCCTTCAAACTGCGAGTAGAGCAGCGGCAGTGCTTGGGATGACGTTGGAAATAAACCTTAGCCCTATTTAAAGGTCTGGCCAAGATTCGGCCAAAAGCAAGGACTTTGTATAATGCGAAGAAATTGGTTATTGCGAGCCACGATCTTTCTGTTTGTCATCTCCCTGGTGGCCGTGTTGAGCTGGCTGACCCAGCCATTAGACGAAGATCCCTGCGCCAACCCCCAGGCGGATGTCAGCGCGGCGGTTCTGGCAGACCAGCCCGGTGAGCAGGATGCACTGGTCAACCGGGCGATAATTCTCAAGGGTAATTGTGAAAAGGATTGATCGCTCGAGTTGCAATGGCGCTCAGTAGGTACTACGATTCTGCCCGCGCTGCCATATTTTCAGAAAGCTTTTTTCAATTGCCCCCTCAGCGGCAAAGCCCAATTTTTCCTGCCAGTTTTTCTTGTGCACGAACTTCACCTCGTACACGTCCCAGTCGGCCAGGCGCTCTTGCACAAAGCTGTCACTGGTAAGTATTTCATCGATCAGGCCTTCTTCCAGTGCATTTTGGCCGTACCAGACTTCGCCGGTGGCAACCTTGGCTATATCCAGGGTCGGGCGGTTGGCACTGACGAAATTTTTGAACAGGCCATGGGTTTTCTCCAACTCTTCGACAAATTTTTCGCGGCCCTTGTCAGTATTCTCACCGAACATGGTGAGGGTGCGCTTGTATTCACCCGCGGTGAGCAACTCGAAATCGATATCGTTTTTCTGCAACAGCCGGTGAAAGTTAGGCAATTGCGCCAACACACCAATAGAGCCGAGCACGGCAAAAGGTGCCGCGACAATACGGTCGGCGACACAGGCCATCATATAACCACCGCTGGCGGCCACTTTATCCACCGCGATAGTCAGTGGCACTTTGGCACTGGTGATGCGCTGCAACTGGCTGGCGGCGAGGCCATAGCTGTGCACCATGCCTCCGGGGCTCTCCACCTTGACCAGCATTTCGTCCTCGTCCTGGATCTGCGGCAGTACCGCGGAGATTTCCTCTCGCAGATTATCCGTAGCACTGGCTTTCATGTCACCATCGAAGGCCAGCACATAAAGACGTTTGCGACGGTCTGTGGCTGTCTCATCACTGGATTTCTTGCGCTTTTTCTTGTCGACTTTGGCCTTTGCCTTGTCGGACTTTTTAGCAGCTTTTTTCTGTACTTTCAGGATATCGTGATCGGTCACCATGTGTTGAATGCTATCGCCGATCTGCCGATATTTTTCATTGAGGTTCTTGATCTCAATATGACCTTCATGCTGCTCGGTTTTTTGCCTGTGACCCATGGATACCAGCCCTGCGACGACAATCAAAATGGCGGCGACCAGCGTCACGGCCTGGGCCAGAAAAAGACCGTATTCGTAGATGAATTCCAAACGTTTACTCCAAATGTCTAGTTTAAGTGTTTGATGTAATGCTGTATCAACTGCCCTGCAATCGACGTAATCGGTGGAATCATAGGCAGATCGCTGTAGTGAAACCAACGGGCATCGGCAATTTCGGTCTCGTCGCAGACAATATCCCCACCTGCGTACTCGGCGAAATAGCCCAGCATCAACTGGTTGGGAAAAGGCCATGATTGTGACTGGAAGTATTTTACGTTACACACCTCAATGGCCACTTCTTCATGGACCTCGCGCACCAGGGTTTCCTCAGCGGTCTCGCCGGACTCCACGAAACCGGCCAGGGCACTGTACATGGGCCGTGGAAAGTTGGCGTTGCGCGCCAGTAGTAGTTCTTCGCCGCGAGTCACCAGCACGATAATACAGGGGGCGATACGCGGATAGTTTGTGGTGCCACAGGGGATGCAGCGCATGGCACGCTCATCCATATCCACCTGCATCACACTGCCACAGCGGCCACAGAAGCGGTGGTCCCGTTCCCAGTCGAGCAATTGCGACGCCCTGCCCGCCAGGGCGAATAGTTGTTCGTCCACTCTGCCCAGTAGCTGACGAAGATTGTCCGTTTGAAATTGCATGGGGTCGAGCTGGTCCACCGCGTCAATTTCCAGCGCGTAGCAGGGCTGGTCCCGCCAGTAACCGAGAAAATGGCGGCGCAATACCGTCCAACTGCCCTGCTGCACCTGTTCCTGTGCTATCAGGCATAATTCAGGCGAGCGCATATCGCTCACCAGTGCACCGCGCTGAAATACGATATGCAACTCGCTGCCCGGTGACTCAGGCGGCTTATAATCGGGTCGGAACAAGTGGATTCCTCCGGGAATCTCAAAAGACCCGCTAATAGTAAGCGCGCCTTCGGTCGGGGGCAAGACACAGTGTACATGCACTGCACTGCCCGGCACCGGCGAAACCACCAAATAATTACCGCTAAAGCTTAGAAAACTACGGCAGAATAACGTAGAATACGCCACTGAATTTCCAGACAGATTTGATCCGTTATCATGAACGAGAGTACAGCCTACGCTCTGTGGAGAAACTTCCTCGGCGCCTCCCCCAGTTGGTACAAGAAAACCATTGTCGCCTTCCTGCTGCTAAACCCGGTGGCACTGCTCACCCTGGGGCCGTTTATCACCGGCTGGCTGCTGATCGGTGAGTTTATTTTCACCCTGGCATTGGCACTGCGCTGTTATCCGCTACAGCCTGGCGGGCTACTGGCCATAGAGGCCGTGTTGTTGGGAATGACCTCACCGGAAATGGTGTACCACGAGACAATCGCCAATTTCGAAGTAATCCTGCTGTTGATGTTCATGGTGGCGGGCATCTACTTTATGAAAGAACTGCTGCTGTTCGTCTTTACTAAAATCCTGCTCGGTGTCCGCTCCAAGGTCATGTTGTCGCTGCTGTTCTCATTTCTTGCAGCTTTTCTGTCGGCGTTTCTCGACGCCCTGACAGTGACGGCGGTGCTGATCAGCGTGGGCGTGGGGTTTTTCTCGGTCTACCACAAGGTGGCCTCCGGCCAGAAGTTCAGCTACGAGGGGCACGACCACTCAGTGGACGACTCGGTACACGAACAACACCGGGAAGACCTGGAACAATTTCGCGCCTTCCTGCGCAGCCTGTTGATGCACGGCGCGGTTGGCACCGCCCTGGGTGGTGTCTGCACCCTGGTGGGCGAACCGCAGAACCTGCTGATCGCCAATGTCGCCCAATGGGATTTCACAACGTTCTTTCTTATCATGGCCCCGGTCACCATGCCGGTACTGGTCTGCGGTCTGGCCACCTGTGCGCTGCTGGAGGTGACGGGTAAATTCGGCTATGGCGCCCAACTGCCGGACAAGGTGCGCCAGGTCCTGCTGGAATTTCAGGAGAAGGAAGAGAGCCAGCGCAACACTCGCTCCAACGCCCGCCTGGTGGTACAGGCTGTAGTGGCCGTCATCCTGGTGCTTGGCCTGGCCATGCACTGGGCGGCGGTGGGACTGATCGGCTTGATGGTCATCGTGTTGCTCACCGCCTTTAACGGCGTGGTAGAGGAACACCAACTGGGACACGCCTTTGAAGAGGCCCTGCCCTTCACCGCCCTGCTGGTGGTGTTTTTTGCCATCGTGGCAGTGATCCACGATCAGCATTTGTTCACGCCGGTAATCAATGCGGTGCTGGCTATGGAGTCGGATGTGCGACCGTCGATGTTCTTCCTGGCCAATGGCTTTTTGTCCATGATCAGCGACAATGTGTTCGTGGCCACGGTGTACATCAACGAAGTGAAGGATGCCCTGGATGCCGGGACGATTACCAAGCCCGAATTTGACCAGTTGGCGGTAGCGATCAACACCGGCACCAACCTGCCCAGCGTGGCGACACCCAACGGACAGGCCGCATTCCTGTTTCTGTTGACCTCGGCGCTGGCGCCGCTGATTCGTTTGTCCTACGGCCGTATGGTCATTATGGCCCTACCCTATACTGTGGTAATGGGCGGCGTCGGCCTGGTTAGCGTGATGCTGTTTATCTAACCTCACCCCGGCGGAGCTTTACTATTGCGCCACTTTGCGCTCGGCCAGGTCCCGCCACATCACCTTGCCGCCACTGCTATTGGCGATGACCTTGAGCTGCGCCTCGTGAGCGGCGATTTCCTCAACCGATGCGTGCAGCACCGGCAATGGCTTGCGATCTGCCGGCAGACGGATGATTCGCTCACCCTGAACCAGGCCATCGCTACCGTCGCCACCGTTATCGGACAGCTGTAAGGCCGTCTGGCCGCCAGTCATGGCCAGGTACACATCCGCCAGAATCTCCGCATCCAGCAGGGCGCCGTGCAGGTCGCGTTGCGAGTTATCCACGCCGTAACGCTGGCACAGGGCATCCAGGTTATTGCGTTGGCCCGGGTGCTTGGCCCGGGCCATCACCAGTGTATCTATCACCGTGCAGGCATCATGCAAGCCGGCGTGGCCAGAGTCCGGGCGCTGCAATTCGTTGTTGAGAAAGCCCAGGTCAAAGGGCGCGTTGTGGATGATTAACTCGGCGCCGCTCACAAACTCGATAAAATCCGCCGCGACCCGTCCAAACAGGGGTTTGTCGGCCAGGAAGTCATTGGTGATGCCGTGCACCTCGATGGCTCCCTGGTCGATCTCCCGCTGCGGATTGATGTACTGGTGATAGTGGTTTCCCGTCAACTTGCGCCCTACCAGCTCCACGCAACCTATCTCGATGATTCTGTGGCCTTGGGATACTTCCAGGCCGGTGGTCTCCGTATCGAGTACGATTTGCCTCATGTCACTTCAACCTCGTGCTGTCGACACCGATCACTCATGCAGTTCATCGATGCCCCTGTTGGCCAGTTGATCGGCCAGTTCATTTTCACGGTGGCCACTGTGCCCTTTGACCCAGTGCCACTGGACCTCATGGCGCTGATTTTGCTCATCCAGGGCCTGCCACAGATCCACATTTTTTACCGGCTTGCGCGCCGCTGTTTTCCAGCCTTTTTTCTTCCAGCCATCCAACCAGATGGTAATGCCATTTTTCACGTACACGGAGTCGGTGGTAAGCGTGACCTGGCAGCGCCTGGAGAGAGCCTTGAGAGCCTCTATTGCCGCTTGTAATTCCATGCGATTGTTGGTGGTGTCAGGCTCCCCTCCGTACAGCTTTCGCTCTACCTCGCCGTAGCGCAGCAGTGCGCCCCAACCTCCCGGGCCGGGGTTACCGCGGCAGGCCCCATCGGTGAATATCTCCACATGTTTCAAGTGGCTGTATCTCCTTTCCCGGTGGACTTACGTGTCTGGGTTGTCGGTGTCGGCGTGGGCGCCCCAGTGGGTTTAGCTACCAGTCCGATCAGCCGCTCACCGCGCGAACGCAACTGCAGGCGGGGTCGGTGCAGGGCAGATACCTGTTTGATGGCATGCAGGAGGTACAGCCCGCCAAGGGGTAAGTTATTGCGCTGGCTCCACGCATCAGCGCGCGTCAGCCACTGCCTCAGCTTGCCGCCACCAGCGGGCGGCACTGCGTACAGGTGGACAATATCCTGCACCTCACAACCCAGCAGGTGCAACCAGTCAGTGAGGCGTTTTTCAGTCACCGGATGGTGCCGGTGCCACAGTGATTGACGCGACAAGCCACGCAGGTAGGTATTAATACCCAGCAGGCTATAGGGATTAAACCCGACGATCAAAAGTTGTCCCTGGGGTGTCAATACACGCTGTATTTCGCGCAGCACCTGGTGCGGGTTGGGTGTAAATTCCAGGCAGTGGTGGACAATAACCGTATCGATACTGTCACTGTCCAGGGGCAGTTCGTCAGCATGGGCCAGCAGTCCCACGCCGACACCCGGATATGCGGCGACATAGATGCGGTGGTTGATCGGGCTGCTCTGGCACAATGGCCGCCCGCCCGTTACGCCCAGTTGCAGGATGTGGTAGCCAAAGGAAGTATCCAGCAGATCCGCCACGGCGACGCGGGTCACCTCCAGTAAGTACTGCCCGTTTTCCCGGGTATACCAGGATTCCAGTTCTGTCAAAATATCGGTACCCTCGCCGTTCACCCCACTACGACTGAACCTGCCCTGTTCCAGTTGGTCAGAAACGGCTCTATTACTGTATTTT
>QNFR01000034.1 GCA_003646405.1 Gammaproteobacteria bacterium | reverse complement strand
TCCGACATACTTGATAAACTGGTTCATGACTTACCCTCCTCAATTATGGCTCTGAGCCGAAGATCTTGCGTCCTCAGCTTAATCCACGGCGTTGAGGACGGGTAGGTCACTACATAATGTCTAGTCGTACTCCGCGGTCTCGGGGATTTGCTCGTACCAGTCTACGCCCTGCGCATCGCTGGTTCGCGTTATTCTGTGCCTGCCCAGCAGGCAATTGAGGTGGGCCAGGGTCTCGCCGGTGGCCAGGCCCGGGGAGCCATCGTCAACTTCACGTTTAAACAGGGCCGGGAAACAATCGACGGCTCGTCGCGGTTGTGACAGGTGATCGAACAGCTTGTTGAGGTCGCGCTTGTGTATCTCAATCAACTGGGTCATGCGTACGTGCAGTCCGTAGAAGGGTGCTTCGTGGGCCGGTAATACCAGTACATCGTCAGGTAGTATATCGCGAATCCGCGCGCTGGAACGCAGCCACTCCTTGAGCGGGTCCCCTTTGGGCTCGGTGGGAAACACGCTGACATTGGGGGTTATCCGGGGCAGTACCTGGTCGCCGGAAATCAGCAGCTTCAGCGCCGGGCAGTACAGTGACGTGTGTTCGGGCGAGTGGCCGCTGCCTACAACTATCTGCCAGTAGCGATCGCCGATGGTAATAGTCTCCCGGTCCACCAGTCGACGAAAGCTGTGGGGCAGGGGAGCGATAGCTTTACCGAAATTACCGAATTTTTTCTTGTAGCGCTCCAGTTGTTCCTTGTTGTAGCCTGCCCCATTATAAAAACGGATGGCGACATCCGGCGCGGAACTACCGGTGTCCCCCGCCATGGCCCAGCACATGAGGAATTCCTCCCGGGACATCCACAGCTCACAGTCGAAGCGTTCGGTCAGCCAACCGGCCAGGCCCACGTGGTCCGGGTGCAGGTGGGTACAGATCACCCGTTTGATGGGTTTGCCCCGCATGAACCCGCACAACAGTTGCTCCCAGATCTCCCGTGCGCTGGAAATGTTCAGGCAGGTATCCACCACGGTCCAGCCATCCCCGTCTTCCAATAGCCAGATATTGATATGGTTCAGGGACATGGGCATGGCAAAGCGCGCCCAGTAAACACCATTGGCGATCTGCTCGGGTTCGCCGGGGGTGGGGTTTGCACCCCTGCCCCAGGGGTAGGTCAGGCCGCGATAAAGTTCAGGTTTGTCTTCCAACATGGGTAACTGGTTCCCGATAAATGGCTAGGGGGCTACATGGTCGGGTCTGGCGCATTGAATGTCCATAGTCAAACTGCTTCGGACTGGCCGACACCGGCAATAATGTCTGACTATCTGACTATCTGACTATCTGACTATCTGACTATCTGACTATCTGACGTAGCCGATTATGGAAATAAAGTGGCACAGGCTGCCGGCGAGCACAAAAAAATGCCAGATGCCGTGTGCGTGGGTCAATTTTTCCATCAGATCGAGAACATAGAAAACCACGCCGACAGTGTAGGCCAGGCCGCCGGCTGCGAGCCAGAAGAACCCGGTTTCTGAAAGGGCAGCACGGAGGCTGGCTAAATCGACAGTGCAGGCCCAGCCCATACCCAGGTAGATGATCATCTGGCCGGTTTTTACGACTCGTCCCGATAACAATATTTCGCTGAGCGTGCCTATAGCGGCGAGTGACCAGACGACACCAAAAATCAGCCAGCCATTGCCCTCGCGCTGGCTGACCAGCATATAAGGTGTATAGGTTCCGGCGATCAACAGGTAAATCGCTATATGATCGAACAGTTGGAACAGGCGTTTGAGCCCCGGCGGGTGAAAGCTATGGTACAGCGTCGACATGGTGTACAGCAGTACCAGCGTAAAGCCGAAAACAGAGAAACTGGTGATTATCCACGGGTCGCCACTCTGGATGCCAACCGTGAGTAGGGAGCCCAGGCCGATCAGCGCAAATGCCGCGCCTATCAGGTGGCTGATACTGTTGAGTTTTTCACCGTAGTACATGGTGTGCGATTTTAACCGACTTTGTATCGTCAGGGGAGGGGGCAGGCTGCCTGACCCATCTCTCGATGCCTTCGCGCAGGCGGTTGGGGTTCATGGCGGATGCGCTGTAGCCCGTAATTCACAGGAGTAAGTATAGTCCCTGGAATTATGTGAGCAGGGAGCGTCCCGGTATCGATTGCAGTAGTTGCCGGGTATAGGCCTGCTGCGGACGCTCGAACAGGTCATCGCCGCTGCCCTGTTCCACCACTTGTCCCTTGTACAATACCAGGATGCGGTCGGCCAGGTGCCGCACCACCGCCAGGTCGTGTGAGATAAACAGCATGGTCAACCCATATTCCCGGCCCAGTTCCTGCATCAGATCCAGGATCTGTGCCTGGATGGTGACGTCCAGCGCCGATACAGGTTCGTCCGCCACAATAAATTCCGGGCGGGTGGCCAGGGCGCGGCCGATGGCGATGCGTTGGCGCTGACCGCCGGAGAACTCATGCGGATATTTGCGTACAAAGGCCCTGGCCAGACCCACGTCGTCCATCAACTGCAGCACACCCTGGTTTACCGTCTTGCGGGTCTCTATGCCGTGCAGCAACAAGGGCTCGGCCAGTGTGTCGAAAACGGTCATACGTGGGTTCAGGGAGGCGAATGGATCCTGGAAAATCATCTGCATACGGCGTCGCATGTTCTTCAGGTCGCGCCCCTGTAGCCCTGTTACGTCGGTACCGTCGAAGGTGACATGGCCGGATGTCACCGGCACCAGGCGTAGGATGGAGCGGCCGATGGTGGACTTGCCGCTGCCCGATTCACCCACCAGACCCAGCACCTCACCCCGGTTGATGTCGAAGCTGACGTCATTGACCGCCTTCACCGGCGCCACACCACGGCCCTGCTCGAACCAGGTACACAGATTTTGTACCCGAATCAGGGGCTGGGGTGTACCGGGCTCGGTTTGCTTGCTGTCCGCGGGAATCGCCGCCAGCAGCTTCCTGGTATAAGGGTGCTCGGCGTGATGGAAGATGGCTTCCCGGTCGCCGGCTTCCACTATCGCGCCCTGTTGCATGACCACGATCTGGTCGGCGATGTCAGCTACCACGGCGAGGTCGTGGCTGATGAAAATGATGCCGATATCGTGTTTGGTCTGTAACTCGGCGATCAATTTCAGTATCTGGGCCTGTATGGACACATCCAGGGCGGTGGTGGGTTCGTCGGCGATCAACAGCTTGGGCTCGTTGATCAGGGCCATGGCTATCATCACCCGCTGGCGCATGCCGCCAGAAAACTGGTGCGGAAAATTGTCGATGGTGGACTCGGGGTCGCGAATGCCCACCTCTTCCAGCAACGCCAGGGCCCGCTGGCGTGCTTCGCGCTTTGAGACTTTCTTGTGATAGAGCAGGGGCTCCATCAGCTGTTTGCCCACGGTCATGAACGGGTTGAGGCAGGTCATGGGGTCCTGGAAGATCATGGCGACATCGCGCCCGCGAATTTCACGCAGCTCGGCCTCGCTCAGCTGCAGCAGGTCCCGGCCCTCGAACAGGGCGCGGCCGCCGTCGATACGCCCGGGTGGCATGGGTATGAGCCCCAGCATGCTGTAACAGGCCACCGATTTACCCGACCCGGACTCGCCGATAATGGCGGTGATCTGGCCGGTTTTCACGTTAAAGCTGATGCCGTCCACCGCCTTGTTGGTGCCCATGCGGGTGACAAAGCTGACAGCGAGGTCTTGTACATCCAATAAGAGTGCCATGGGGTCAGTCCCTGGCGCCGCGCACGTCCAGGGCGTCGCGCAGACCATCGCCGAGGAAGTTAAGGGAAAACAGCGTAAGAGTCAGGGCCAGTCCCGGGAATATGAGCAGCCAGGGAAATTCTTCCATGGTCTCCGCACCGTAGGAAATCAGCAGGCCCCAGGAGGTCTGTGGCGGCTGGATGCCCAGGCCCAGGAAGCTCAGGAAGGCCTCCAGCAGCATGACCCCGGGAATGGTCAGGGTGGTGTAAACAATAATGGGACCCAGTGCATTGGGGATCAGGTGCCTGCGGATGATGGTCGCCGGTGGCAGACCCAGTGAGATCGCCGCCTCAACAAATTCCTGCTGGCGCAGGGATTGCACCTGGCCGCGCATGATGCGGGCCATGGTCAGCCACTCCACCGCGCCGATGGCCAGGAACAGCAGCAGCATATTGCGCCCGAACACCACCATCAACAGCACGATGAAAATCATAAAGGGCAGGGCGTACATAATATCCACCAGGCGCATCATCACTGCGTCTATTCGTCCGCCCACATAACCGGCGATAGCGCCCCAGGTGACACCGATCAGCAGCGCCACGGTGGTGGCGACAAAGCCCACCGCGAGGGAGATGCGCCCACCGTACATGATCTGGGTCATCAGGTCGCGTCCGAATATATCGGTACCCAGCCAGTGCGTCACCGAGGGAGGTGTCGCCCCCAGATCCAGGTTCTGGGTGTCGTGGCTGTAGGGAGCTATCCACGGCGTGAGTACGGCGATGACAACAAACAGGAGCAGTGTGCCCAGCCCGAACAAAGCCAGACGGTTCTTGCGCAGGCGCAGCCAGGCGTCATGCCACAGGGAGGAGCCCTGTTCCGCCTCGGTAATGTCCGTAATTGCTGTAGTCGGCATTTAATGATCCCCGAACTGGGCCCGCAGTCGCGGGTTCATCCAGGCCGCGAGAATATCCGACAGCAGGTTGAACAGCACAATGAGGGTGGACAGGAACACGGTGGTGCCCAGGATCATGGTGTAATCGCGATTGAAGGCGGCCTGCACATAAAAGCGGCCCAGGCCAGGAATCTGGAAAATCGTTTCCACCACGAAAGAGCCCGACAACAGACCGGCAAAGGCCGGGCCCAGGAACGCCACTACCGGAATAAGGCCGCCGCGCAGAGCGTGTCTGGTCACTACCTGCCACTCCGGCAGACCCTTGGCGCGGGCGGTGCGAATATAATCCTGCGACATCACTTCCAGCATGCCCGCCCGGCTCAGGCGCGCGATGTAAGCGGCATAGCCCGCACCGAGCGTTATGGCGGGCAGGATTTTGTCCCCCGGAATATCACCCCAGCCGGACACGGGCAACCAGTCCAGGTAGATGCCGAACACCAGTACCAGCAGTGGCCCAAGCAGGAAAGACGGTATACAAATACCGATCATGGCGGCGGACATGGGAATGTAATCCTGCGCCGTGTTGGGTTTGAGTGAGGCGATGACGCCGGCCATGCCACCGATGCAAAGGGCGACCAGCAGCGCGTAAAAACCCAACTCCGCGGTCACCGGCAGGCCCGCGGCGATTAATTCGTTGACGCTGCGCCCCGGGTATTTGAAGGATGGACCCAGTTCACCGTGGGCGAGGTCGCCCAGGTAGGCCATATACTGCTGGAAAATAGGCAGATCCAGGCGATACTGAGCTTCCAACGCCGCTTTGACCTCCGGCATTACCGCCTTTTCACTGTCGAAAGGGCCTCCCGGCGCCATTCGCACCAGAAAGAAAGTCACCGTAATTACCGCCAGAATCACCGGTATGGCTTGTAATAAGCGATAGCTGATAAAGCGCCACATGATCTTGCTCAGCCCTCTTCGTTCCGGATATCAGCGCCGGGTTCCAGCCACACGTATTTCAGGTTCAGGGAATCCATCAGGTTGGAGGGCATGCCCCGCACACTGGGGTTGATCAGGTGTTTGCTGGTGTAGGTGTATATCGGGAGTATGGGCATCTGCTCCATCAGCATGGTTTCCGCCTCATGGAAGATGGCGAAGCGCTCCTCCTGAGTTTTGGCCCGGGGCGCCAGCTTGAGAATCATCTCATCGTAGCGCGGATCGGCGAAGCCGGTGTTGTTGTTGCCACCACCGGTCAGGTAGAGATCCAGGAAGTTATTGGGATCGACATAGTCGCCTATCCAGCCGCGTCTGGCGATATCGAACTCCATTTGGGTTACCGAGTCCAGGTAGACTTTCCACTCCTGGTTGGAGAGGGTTACCTCAATGTTGAGTGCGTCTTTCCACATTTGCTGCAGGGCGACCGCGATCTTACGGTGGCTTTCACTGGTGTTGTATATCAGCTCCAGTCCCGGCCAACCCTCGCCGTTGGGGTAGCCCGCCTCCGCCAGCAACTGTCGCGCCTGCTCTATATCGTAATCGAAAAGTTTGGGCGGCTCATAGCCCAGGGCACCGGGTGGTGTGATGCTGTAGGCGGGTATGTTGGATTTTTGCAGTACCGAGTCATTCAGTTTCACCCGGTCGATCGACATCGACAGGGCCTTGCGCACCCGCACATCATCCACCGGCGGGCGCTCGGTATTGATCAGGTAGAAATAAGTGCCCAGATAAGGCGCCTGCACATAGGGCGTATTTTCCATGGCCTGATACACCGGAATTTTGTCCAGCGGGATGCCTGCGGTGTAATGCAATTGCCCCACGCGAAACATGCGTTCTTCGCTGACAATGTTTTCCGTGGGGTAGAACACCACGCCATTGAGCTTAACCTTGTCCCGGTCCCAGTAGGTATCGCTTTTGATCATGCTGATGCGCCGGTTCAACTTCCATTCGCTCAACTTGAAAGCGCCGTTGCTGACAATATTCTCCACCCGGGTCCATCGGGTAAAACGGTCCGTGGCCTTGCCGAATTTCTCGATGGTGGCCCGGTGTACGGCAAAAGTGCTGTAGTGATCCATCAACTGGAGGAAGTAGGGCGTGTGTTCGTTGAGGGTGACCTGCAGAGTGAGATCGTCCAGGGCTTTTACGCCCACCTCATTGAAGTCGGTTATCTCGCCCGACGCATACGCCGCGGCATTTTTTACCGGAAACAGCATGTAGGCGTACAGGTTGCCCATGGCCGGATCCAGCGCGCGATTCCAGGACCACACGTAGTCTTCGGCGCTCATCGGTTCACCATTGGACCATCGTGCCAGGGGGTTGATGTGAAAGGTGATAACGCGGCCGTCTTCACTGATATCCCAGCTTTCGGCCACACCGGGTTCCGGCTCCAGTGTGTAGGGGTTTTTTACCGCCAGCCCCTCGAACAGGGCGCGCACCAGGTGATTTTCCGGCACCCCGGTAACCACGTGGGGATCCAGCCCCTGGGGCTCAGAGCCATTGCCGTAGTGCAGGATACCGTTGCGGTTGCCCTGCACCACATTGGACTCACCGCTGCCGCAGGCCGCCAGCAGGGTGAGTGCAATAAGAAGAATGAAGTGGGAAATGTTAGGCGCCATAATAAAGTGTTTCGTCAAGTGTCGGACGAAAATGCCACTGTAATGCAACGGGTGCAATTTGTCACAAGCCATCCCTGGCAGCGCAACCAACGGCTGCAGATAAGTCAGTCCACAACGCTGGCCAGGGCCACCTCCGCCCGGGCACGAGCTACCAGGGCAGACTGGCGCCTGACCGCGGTAGGACAGTGTTAAGTGACAGACTCCTAGGCGGCGGATTTACCCCGTTCGCCGATCTGTGGGCCGGTATACAGGGCGCGCGGACGGATCAGGTGGCTGTCCCGGCGGAATTCCAGGAAGTGGGCGATGTGGCCGTATATACGCGACATGGCGAACATGGCGGTGAAGTAGTGACTGGGAATGCCCAGGCTGTGGAATACGGCACCTTTGTAGAATTCCACGTTGGCCCAGATTTCCTTGTCCCTGGTGGCAAACTCGCGCTGGCAGGCGTCTTCCACAGCCACCAATGTCGCCAACAGGTTTTTGCTTTCCTCGTCCCGGCACAGCTCTACCGCCATGTGCTTGAGAATCCTGGCGCGTGGATCCACTGTGCGATATTCCCGGTGGCCCATGCCCATAATTTTTACCTTGTTGGCCAGGCAGTCTCCGACGTAGGCTTCGGCTTTGTCCGGGCTGCCAATTGCCATGGCCATCTCCAACGCCGCCTGGTCGGCGCCGCCTTGCAGCTTGCCAAACAGGGTGCCGATGGAGGCGGAGATGCAGGACTGGATGGGGGCCAGCGTGCTGGCGCAAACCCGCCCGGCGAATGTGGCGCAGTTAAAACTATGCTCCATCTGCAGAATTTGTGCCGCGTCCAGCATGCGTACCTGCTCCTTGGTAGGGGCGCCGCCATGGAACATGTTGAGGAAGTTCTGGTGGACGAGTCGGCCTGGAATAGGGGGAAGAACCACCTTGCTCTGGCCCAGGCGATAGTGGGCGGCGATCAGCGCGGAAATCTTGGCCGCCAGAAACAGCCCCCGTTCCGCGTCCTTGTCGATTCCCAGGGTTTCTTCTTCCGGCAGGGTGAGCAGAGGTATTAGTCCCTGCAGCACCAGCATGGGGTGCAAATTCCGGGATACATGTTGCAGCAAATCAATTTCGGTGTAAGTCAGGCGTGCGTGCAGGCACATAAACGCTTTAAGCCGACTTTTTTCCTGTTCGGTGGGCCAGTCCCCGAACAGAACCATCCACACCACGTGCAGGTATGGCACACCTATCAGGTCGTTGATGTCGATGCCACGGTAACTCAACAAGCCCTTTTCGCCCTGCACATCCGAAATAGCGGTCTCACCGACAACAATGCCAGCCAGGTCATTTGAAAATACGGATTGTTCTGTAGGCATACTATTAACTCAAAAATGGTAATTTTTCACAGTATACGGGGGGCGAGTTAATTAGTAGAGTCAATGTTACTTATTGATGTATTAGCAAAACTAATATGCGTTTAGAAAACAGTGAGTTACGAGCCTTTCGTGCAGTGATTGAAGAAGGTGGCTTCAAGCGTGCGGCGGATGCCCTGCATATCAGTCAGTCGGCGGTAAGTCAGGCGGTGGCGGGCCTGGAGTCCAAGCTCGGTATGTCACTGGTGCAAAGGGGCAAGGAGCTGAGGTTGACTGACGTGGGTAAGCGTCTGTTCGAACACGCGGTTGACGTGCTGCGCGATGAGCAGCAGACGCTGGAAGATATCGCCCAGTTAAAGCAGGGTAAAACCGAAACCCTGAACCTGGCCCTCAGTGCCTCGCTTAACCGCTTTTATGGACCCAAATTAATAAGCGCTTACTATCAGGAAAACCCCCGTACCAGAATGAAAGTGTCTGAAATGCCGGCTAGCAGTATTATTTCCGCTGTGCTCTCGGGTAACGTGGAGTTGGGGCTTGGGCCATTCCAGAAAGATATGGCTGCCTTCGAAATCACTCCTTTGTATACCGATTCCCGCCATCTGGTGGTGAGTCCCAAACACGCCCAGTACCAACAGGTGATGCGTGGCGATGAGCGCGCCCTCAAGCTCACTCCGCTGATCGCGGCCGCCCTGGACAGCCCGGATATGCGCCCGCCTATCACGCGTCTGCGCGATCAGTTCAGCACCGTGTGGGAGGTGAGTAGCCTGTCCCTGCGCATACATATGGTGGAGCAGGGCATGGGGGTGACCTTTATCGATCGCAAGTTGTTGTGCGAACACCCGTCCTGCATTGACTTTCGTATCATGGATGATGTGTCTTTCGGTCGTATCGAGAAACAGGTGGGGCTTTATTACCGGGCGAGAAAAAACCTGAGCGAGAGCGCCATGAACTTTGTTGCCGTGTGCGAGCGATTCTGGAACTTGTAGTAAACCCGGCAATTGCATTAAATGTGACCCAAACCTGTTGGCAGGCCTGTAGTTCAGGAGGTTGGGATAATTATTATTGGCAGGTTTATGCAACGGCTGGGTAAACGGCGCAGCCGATGCGTTTTAAAAGGAAAGAGCTAAATGGCGGTAACACTGCGCGACAGCAATGTGGAGAAACTGGGCGATCAGGCCTTCGATGTGCTTATCGTCGGCGGCGGCATCAACGGCGCGGTTGCGGCGGCCTCCCTGGCGGGTCGCGGGGTGCGCGTGGCGCTGATCGATCAGGGCGACTTCGCCTGTGGCGTCAGCTCCAGCTCCTCCAACCTGGCCTGGGGCGGCATCAAGTACCTGGAAACCCGGGAGTTTTTGCTGGTCAATAAACTGTGTAAGTGTCGCAACCAACTGATGCGCGCCTACCCGTCCACCGTGAAGGAAATCCGCTTTTTCACCACCATACAGCGGGGGTTTCGTTTCTGGCCCTTCTTTGTCTATCTGGGCAGCGTGCTGTACTGGATTATGGGACGCTTTGTGACAAAAGCGCCGCGCTACATTACGCGGCGGGCCATCGAGGAGGCCGAGCCGGTAATCAACACCACTAACGTCGCCGGCGCTCTGGAGTACTCTGACTGCTACCTGTACGACAACGACGCCCGTTTCGTCTTCAATTTCATCCGCAAGAGCCTCAACTACGGCTGCATAGCCGCCAATTACGTGGAGTCCACGGGAGCCCGGCGTGAAAATGGGCAGTGGGTCACCCGTGCCCGGGATGCGATCAGCGGAGACAGTTTTGAGATACGCTCAACGGCCGTGATCAACGCCTGCGGTCCCTGGGTGGACGCCCAGAACCAGGTCAGCGGGGAACAGACCCAATATCATCACCTGTTCTCCAAGGGTATTCATCTCATCGTCGACCGGATCACCGACAACCAGCGCGTACTGACCTTCTTCGCCAGCGACGGACGATTGTTCTTCCTGATCCCCATGGGGCCCAAAACCTGTATTGGCACCACCGACACCCAGGTGGACAGCCCCGCGGTGGAGGTTACCGATGAGGATCGGGACTTTGTGCTGAAAAATGCCAATGCCCTGCTGGATCTTGACCCGCCCCTGACCAGGGCCAGCATCATTTCCGAACGAGTCGGGGTGCGGCCTCTGGCGATCAAGGGAGAGGGGGGCGTGGCCGATTGGGTGGAGTTGTCGCGCAAGCACGTTATCGAGGTGGATGAGCCCGGGCAGCACCTGAGCATTTTCGGTGGCAAGTTAACTGATTGCCTGAATGTGGGTGACGAGGTGGCACAGTGGATCGAACGCCTGGGCATCGCCATACCGCAGGCTGACAACAAATGGTATGGCGAGCCGGGCGCGGAGCTGCGCGACGAGTTTATGTTACAGTCCCAGTTGATGGAGCTGGATGCACTGACCGACCCCTCCTCCTCCGAGCCTCTGTCGGAACGTTTCTGGCGCCGCTATGGTGAGAGCGCTTTCGGCCTGTTGGAGCGCATTCGGGAGGATGAGAGCTGTGTCGAATTGCTGATAGAAAATGCTGAATACACCCGCTGCGAGATCGAACTGGCAGCCCGCCGGGAGATGATTATCAAGCTGGAAGATTTCATGCGCCGCCGTTCCAAGATCGAGCAGGTGGTGCGCCGGGAGGATCTGGAGAAAGCCCCGGGTTTGCGTGAAGCCTGTGACATTTTGTTTGAGGGCGAGGCCGAGGAACGATTGCGGGAGTATCTCTCAACTTGATTGGCCGGACAGATGTTCCCGAGGTTGTTTGATCAGGGACTCAGCCGGTATTCCAAGTTCCTGGTTGAGCTTCCAGATCATCTTCAGCGTCAGTGAGCGCTTATAATTTAGTATTTCATACACCCGATTGCTTTTACCTATCATGGGCTCCAGATCCTTAACTGTCAGGCTTTTCCGCTCCATCTCAAATTTTATGGCTGCAACCGGATCAGGCAGGTCAAGTGGATGGTGTTTGCTTTCATAGGCCTCAACCAGAGTTACCAGTACATCCAATTTTTCACCCTCTGGCGTATCAGCTTTAGCTGTCATCAGGCCTTCAATTTCCTTCAGTGCCGCACGGTAATTGGCACCAGTTTTGATTGGTTTGATATCCATCTTTCCACCTCCGGCACTAAATGGCCTGCACATTAATTTTGTCGTATTGGGCGTGGGTGCCTAAGAAGCGGATATACACTACCTTGTAGGCATAGTTTATCCACACCACCAACCGGTATTTATTACCGGCGATATTGAAGACTACTCGACCGTCCTTGAGGATGCTGGCATTTCTGAATTCCTTTTTAACTTCCGCCGGCGAGGCCCAATCTGCTTTCAGCGTATGTCGGTACCAGGCGAGTGTGGGCTCAACGGCACCGGCATACGAAGGGTCTTCGTCCCAGAATGCCTTCAATGTGGACAGAGCGATAATCCTCATAGCATATAGAGTAGTCCCAATTTGGGACTACGGCAACCAATATTTTCATCACATGTAGGTAGTCTGAGGTCCGGGTCCCAACTGCTTAATACTGCCACCGACGATCTCTGCAGCTTATTGCCAAATTTATCACCCCGGAACACCTCTATTGTTTACACAAAAGGGGCCGGTTAAGGCCCCTTATAGTTAGCAATTGGTAGTTACCAATCGGACGTTACTTTTTCTGCGCTTCCAGAATTTTACGGTTCTTCGCTCGCAACCGCCATTCAGCGCCCATGCTTTCCTTGAGTTCGTTCAGCGTGAAACTGGCAGCAATGTAGTTTGCCGGGGAGTCCTAGCCGATATCGAAGATCAGGCTAGCTTAGACCACTATAATCGGATGTGAATATCAATTTTGCGCAAAATAAAGTTGGTTGAGCATTTTAGGTTGAGAATATGCCAGTGAGTGTGACATTCTCACAGTTGCCGCGCCTGCGATTGTACTGGCATACCCTATCCACTAGAATGCGCAGCCCTTCCTCTCGTCGCATAACTACAATCCCTCGCCGATTGGTCTAATTGTTTGTCTGCTGACGGCCGCATCTGTGCGGCTGCAGGCGGTGTTGCCAGTGAGAGTTTGCGATGTTTGAGTTCCACCCCAGTAAAGTCGCCACGGTAAAAAATGATGTGCTGTCTGGCCTGACCGTGGCCCTGGCCCTGGTGCCGGAGGCTGTCGCGTTCGCCTTTGTCGCCGGCGTAGAGCCCTTGGTCGGCTTGTACGCCGCCTTTATGGTGGGTTTGATTACCGCCTGTATCGGTGGTCGTCCCGGTATGATTTCCGGGGCAACAGGCGCCCTGGCGGTGGTTATGGTCGCCCTGGTGGCGGATCACGGCGTGGAATACCTGTTCGCGACTGTGGTGTTGATGGGGGTTTTACAGATTACAGCCGGCGCCCTCAGGCTCGGTAAATTCATCCGCATGGTGCCGCACCCGGTGATGCTGGGCTTCGTCAATGGCCTGGCCATCGTGATTTTCCTGGCCCAGCTGGGCCAGTTTGGTATCGCCGGTGAACCGGGTTGGCTCAGTGGCACCTTTATGGAAGGGTCGATTCTGGATGTTTCCTGGATGGAAGGCGCACATCTATACATGCTGCTGGGCCTGGTGGCCCTGACCATGGCCATCATCCACTACCTGCCGCGCTTTACCACGGCGATTCCCTCGTCCCTGGTGGCCATTCTGGTGGTCAGCCTGCTGGTGTTTGGTCTTGACCTGGATACGCGGGTTGTGGGTGACGTGGCTTCCATCAAGGGCGGCCTGCCCAGCTTCCATATTCCCTCGGTGCCGTTTAACTGGGAAACCCTGGTCATTATCTTTCCCTATGCGGTTATTCTGGCGGCGATCGGCCTGATTGAATCTCTTTTGACCCTGCGTCTGGTAGATGAAATTACCGAGTCACGCGGGCGGGGTAACAAGGAGTGCGTCGCACAGGGTATAGCCAACACCGCCACGGGCATGTTCGGTGGCATGGGCGGCTGTGCGATGATTGGTCAGAGTATGATTAACGTCAATTCCGGTGGTCGCGGCCGTTTGTCGGGTATTACCGCGGCTTTGAGTTTGCTGCTATTTATTCTGGTGGCTTCTTCGCTGATTGAGCAAATTCCCCTGGCGGCATTGATCGGGGTGATGTTTATTGTGGTCATCGGCACCTTTGAGTGGAGTAGCTTTCGGGTTCTGAGCAAAGTGCCTTACAGTGATGCCCTGGTGCTGATTTTGGTGTCTGCGGTAACCGTGGCCACCGATCTGGCGATTGCGGTGGTGGTGGGGGTGATTGTTTCCGCACTGGTATTCGCCTGGGAGCACGCCAAGCACATTCTGGTAGAGACGCGTGAGGACCACGAGGGTTCTACCGTCTATGCCGTGACCGGGCCGCTGTTTTTTGGCTCGGTAACCTCCTTCCTGGAGCATTTTGACCCGCAGCGGGATAATGATGACGTGGTCATCGACTTCGCCCGCTCCCGGGTGGCTGATCACTCAGGTATGGAGGCGATCGATACCCTGGCTGATCGCTATCTGAGTGCCGGTAAGACCCTGCACCTGGTACACCTGAGCAGTGATTGCCGCAAGTTGCTGCACAAGGCGGCCGGCCTGGTGGAAGTTAACGTGATTGAAGATCCCAAGTACTTTGTCGCGGATGATGTGCTGGCCTGACGAGGTACACCAGTGTACCGCGGCGGATAAAGTGCACACCCAATTCGTCCGCTGTAGGCGCAGGACACTACACTACACTAGGCTCCTATATTGTCTTCTACCGCATTGAGAAAGCCGCCCATATCCAGGATGGTTTCCGCGCTGGGGTCGGTGGTCTTGCCTTTCAGGTCGCCAGTGATTTTTCCCTGCGCCACGGTTTCGATTAGCGCTTCCTTCAATTTGCTTGAGTAATCGATGAGGGCCTGGTTGTTTTCACGCAGTGCCAGCGTTTCCAGAGCATTGGCCAGGGCATAAATCAGTGCGGAGGAATTGAAGTGCGCTTCCTTGCCGTCAGTCTCCAGATATTTAAGGTAAAGATCATGCGCGGTACCGTGGGGGGCCTCATACAGCATGGTACCGTCTTTACTTTCAATAATTGAACTGGCGGTGGCCAGGCTGCCGCCCAGTGCCGCCGAGATATCCGAGAAAATATCGCCATCCAGATTCTGTGCCGGGTAGAGGCCGTTTCTGGGCGGGTCGGTAATCATTTTCGTCAGTTGACTGGACGGTCGCATAATCATAAACGATGGGGGCTTGGTGCCGGATTTCGCCAGCGCATATCGCACGTCGGTAATAGCGGTGCTGAATACCTCGTCATATTGCATGTACTCGCGTTTCAGGCCGAAATACACTTCCTTGTCATTATTTGAGGCATCACGGAACACCTGGCTGACCCAGTCGGTGATGGCCTGCTGATCGTTGGACATCAACAGGATCGGATCGTTTTTCTTGACGTTGCGCGCGTGCTTTTCCTCCCCGTCGACAATCACCTTGAGGATGCCGTCTTCTTCCATAGGCATGTTGAAACTGCCGTACTGGTCACCGCCGCCGGCGCTCATGCGCGACAGCGAAACATGGCACTTGCGGGTGGGGATGCCGTATATTTTTAACTTTTCCACCAGTTTGAATAGTTTTCTCCCGCTGGTGTTGTCGGGCACCCCCCACAGGGCTCGCTGGGGCGGATTGGACACTATGCGTGCCGCCTGGGCATCGATCAGTTCGTAGTGATAGCTGAGTCCTTCGCGTTTGAGGCGTTCTTTGTAGTCCTGCTTGTATATCTCTTCGATGGTGGCGCGCATGGCGCCGTCATAGCCGGGAATGACGGTATCTTTCAGCCCGAGATACGCATCTCGCTTTTCGTCGAGGGCCCGTTGGAAAAATGCGTGAGCCCAGGCCTTTATCTCATCGATATCATTGGTGGCCAGTAGCCAGGGGTCACCCTTATTGACGCGACGGCGGTGCAATTCCACCGGGTCGCCGCTGCTGCCGACAAAGAGTAGCTTGATTATGCCGGTGGCTTTGGACAGCTCATTGTAGCTGTGTTTTATGCCGCCCGCATCCATGGTCATCACCTCGATATCGCGGCCGATCCAGTCGGGCGGGTTGACCTGCAGGTTGCGAAACTCAATATCCTCGCGGGTGATGTTGCCGCCGATGCCTTTGCGGATGGCGCCGTTGGGGGATTTGGTCGCCAGTTTATTCAGTTTAGCCTCGTCGAGGTGGGGGTGTTTGGCCAGCAGTTCATCCAGCTGCCGGCGGTTGACGGTCATGCCGGCATTTTTGATACCCACACCGTATTTTTTCAGTGCCACGATCGCGTCAACAACGGCCTGTCCGTTTGTGGTGAGTCGGTTCTCCGCGGTGAGATTAATCTCGACCAGTTCAATATCCAGCCTTTGCGTAACAAACTGTTGCAGGATTTGATCAAAGGCAATTTGCGCCATTTCATCGCCATGCAGGATGACCAGGGGTTTATCAACCTTGATTTTACTGCGCATTCAATCTCCTGATTTCCCCGGGCATGCCGGGGATCCGTAAGGGTCGCCAAGGATAGTATAAAAGTACGACAAGACAAGCTTTTCCAGTGAATTATTATACGCTGATTTTACCCGTGCGTTACATACACTTGCCAATGATAAACCTCCAAACCATCCTTAATGCAATGGCCGGGGCTGTAGCAAAAAAAGCCCGACTCAATGGCCGGGCTTCAAAAGAGTATTCAGGCGATACCGTAATGATCCGCCGTTTTGTCCAGCGCCTGGTGTAATTTGTCCACCAGGATGTCGATTTCCTCGATGCTACACACCAGCGGCGGCGCCGTGATCATAGCGCCACCCGATATAGGAACCGATGTGTGGGGCAGGGACGGCGAGGTCTGGGTGTTTGCATCCGGCGACGATGGAAAAGAGTATGTTACTGTTTGTGCCTAAGCTCAATTCCTACCGGCGCGGCGGCCCAGACAATGTCGATCAGACGATTGCACCGCCAGCGGGGTCGGTATGCTTGCACAATAGCGCCATTCGTCGCAAAATCGACTGTCTGGAACATTTTTTGAAAGTTAATATAATTCATAAAATTCAATAAGTTATAGATATAGACGAAATTAACACTTATGGGATATATGACCTCGATAATCGCTTCTATAAAGTGATTGGCGATAATGCCGCAAATAATATTAGTGTGAAGTGAGCGGAGAGCGGAGAGCAGAGAGCATGACCAGTCAATACAGGTACTGGAATCCGGGTGCCACCAGGAAAAGAAAGCTCGCCGCGGCTGTATCGTCCGCGGTTATGGCCACTGCCTTTGCCGGCCCGGCCGCGTCACAGGCTTTGGAGGAGGTGATCATTACCGCCACCAAGCGGGCGGAATCGGTAATGGACGTGCCCCTGGCTATCACCGCCATATCCGGTGAATTAATCAACGAAACCAACCTGGATGACATCAAGGACCTGGTGGCCTACACCCCGGGTGTTACCGGCAACAGTAAAGACAGCTTCATTGACTTCATCAGTGTGCGCGGCATCCTGACCAATGATTTCGGCGTTGGCGGCGACCCCTCGGTGGGACTGTACAAGAACGGCTTTTACCAGGGTCGCAATGGCGCGGCGGTTACCAGTTTGTACGACATCGACAGCGCTGAAATCCTGCGCGGCCCCCAGGGCTTCCTGTTCGGGCGCGGCGCCATCTCCGGTGCCATGAACATTCACACGGTCAAGCCCAGCACCGGGGGTGTGAATGGCTATGCCGAGGTCGATGCCGGTGAGCACGGTCGCCTGGTGACCGAAGGCGCGATCAATGCGCCGGTGGGCGACAAACTGGCCTTTCGCCTGGCCGGCTATCACTCCGAGCAGGACGGTTACGTCAAGAATGAGTTTCCGGATGCACCCAACCACCGGCTGATCAAACACGATAAGGACGCCGTGCGTTTGTCCGGTCTGTTCGAAGGGGACAGGTTGCAGGTCAACCTGATGCTGGAGTACGAGGATCGCGACCAATCCGGTTCCATTTATGTGCCGACCGGCAAGGGGCCGGGCTATGACAACCTGACGGAAATCTACGGTGATCTGGGCTATCCCCTGCCCAATAACAAAATCGATGCGGACATGAGCCTGGGTAACAAGGACAACGGTAAAATTTACAGCGCCGGCTTGCAGGTTGACTACGATTTCGGCTTCGCCACCCTGACCTCACTCACCGGTTACAAGGATCACGATTTTGACTATGTGGAAGATTTTGACGGTTTGCCGCTTATCCTGAACAGCTACTCCCAGGACCAGAATGGCGACTATTTCGAGCAGGAACTGCGCCTGGTTTCAAACAGTGAGGGACCGCTCAACTGGTATGCGGGGGTGTCCTATTACAAGGAACATATAGACGCGAAATTCAAGCAGGAAATGTCCGAGGATTTGTGGTGCTCCGTCTACTGGACATACTACGATACCAGCTGTGAGGATCTGTTCGCTTATTACAAAGACTATGCTGCCGATTACCCGGACGGCGAGTACGTGCAGTACTTTCTCGATTACTTCGGCACCTTCGATTGGGAGGGCAGCCCCACCGGCACCATGATTGATACCAACCGGGCCAAGGGCACCTACGATGGTTATGCCGTCTATCTGGATCTGGGCTACGACTTCAACGAGAAGTGGGATGCCAGCGTGGGTGTGCGTTACACCTACGACGAGAAATATTTCCGCAATAAGGTACTGCCCACGATCAGCCCGGTGTTGGGTTATCGCGCCGCGCTGGGCTTCAGTACGCCGGACGGCGCGGTCAAGGAAAAGAAAGACTGGGATAAATTCACCCCGCGGGTGATCCTGAATTATCACCCCACTGACGACATCCTGTTGTTTGGCAGCGTCACTGCCGGCTACAAGGCCGGTGGTTTTAACACCTTGGGCACCAATCCGCCGGCGGAATTTGGCTTCACTGAGGCCACGCCGGATGAGTATAAGCCGGGCTCCTTCGACCCGGAGAACTCGTGGTCCTATGAGTTGGGCTATAAGGGCAGTCACTTTGATAATAATACCCAGTTTAGCGCCAACGCGTTTTACTATCGCTACGATGATCTGCAGACCACGTTCTACGATGGCGCCGCCCTGGTCGCAGACAACGTCGGCGAAGTGGAAGGCTGGGGTTTTGAAGGGGCGGTGAATCAACGTCTCGGTGATTACCTGCGGCTGAACGCGGGCCTGGCCTGGTTCGACAGTGACGCGACCGATGTACAAAAAATCTGTGGCGGCCTGGATATTTGTGAAGGGCGGTCCCTCCCGTGGGCACCTGAATGGTCGGGACATGTGGTGCTGAACGGCCACTATCCGATGGGTGATGGAGAGCTGTTCGGTGTCGTGGCTTACAATTTCCAGGATGATCAACAGGGGGGATTTGAACCCGGCAGCGTCAACATCGATAGCTATGGCGTACTCAATATCAGCGTGGGTTACCGGGCGGACTGGTGGACAGTGTCTGCCTATGTGGAGAATGTCACCGACGAGTACTATTTCGACGGTGGTGGTAATGGAGATGAAGTGTATCCAGAGCACCGCTTCGGCCCCAGCCGACCACGGATGGCAGGTATCAAACTGGGCATGAACTTCGATTGAGAAAATGACCACTCGCGAACTGTTGGCCCGGGGTTTTCGGGCCTTGTCGCAGGGCAATATCAACGAGGCGGCAACCTGTTGCAAGCTGATATTGGCCCGCCACCCCGAGGCGGTGCAGGCCCACTTTCTGGTTGGCCTGGTTGGCCTGGCAAGCAATGACCGGAATACGGCCACCACCGCTTTTTCCTCGGTGGTCGGCATCGAACCACAGCACGCAGCGGCCTGGGCTCACCTGGCCAAATTGTTGGCTGAAGGAGGGCAGGTGAACCGCGCTGATGTGGCGCTGGAAAATGCCGTGAAGTTCGAAAACGACGATATTCCCCAGGTGCACGATGTCATTGGCACCGCCTATTCACTGCTGGGTGAGTACCAGAACGCGGACCTCTGGTACGGTCGCGCCGCGCGGGAACAAGCCGATAACCCGACCTTTCGTATCAACCACGCCAATAACCTCATCTATCTGGGCAAGACCGGGCCGGCGCGCAAAGAACTTGTCGCGGCACTGGCTATCGGCCCGGGCAGTGCCCAGGCGCACTGGCTGATATCCGGCCTGGACAAGGCGCTGAACCGCGACCACATCGAGGACATGCAAAGTCTGCTGACAAAGCGACAATTGCCGTCCCGGGCCCGGGCTTTTTTGTACTATGGTATAGGCAAGGAACTCGAGGACCTGGAGGAATGGGAAGACGCGTTTGCGGCCCTGGATGCGGGCGCGCAGGCGCGACGCAGCACCCTGGAATACGATGAGGCGCAGGAGGAGGCGACATTTGACAGTTTGACCAGGGTTTATACACCCCAGTGGCTGGCGTCACGTCCCGCCGGTTGTGACAACGATTCCCCCATTTTCATCGTGGGACAACCCCGTACCGGCACCACTCTGGTAGAACGCATTATTAGCGCACACTCGCAAGTTCATTCCGCGGGTGAGCTACAGCAATTTGGCAACTGCATCCGGCGCCTGACAGACTATGATCGGCGGGAGCGCTTTTCTCCGGAATTATTCGACAATGCCGCCACTATTGATCCGCTGCAACTCGGGACTGAGTACCTGCAGCGCAGCGCCAAACTCCGTGGTTCGCTGCCGCGTTTTGTGGATAAGTTGCCATACAACTATATGTTCCTGCCCCATCTTCTGGCGGCCTTACCCAAGGCGAAAATTATCCACCTGGTGCGCGACCCGCGCGATGTTTGTTTTTCTGTCTACAAGCAGTTCTTTGCCGATGCCTATCCGCACTCCTATAAGCTCGATGAGATGGCGCGGCACTTCGTGCGTTATTACCGCCTGATGGATGTCTGGCGGGAGCGTTTCCCCGGCAGTTTCCTCGATGTGCGGTATGAAGATGTCGTTGCAGACCTGGAGGGCAATGCCCGGCGGATCCTCAACTACCTGGAACTCCCCTGGGAAGACGCCTGCGCACAGTTCCACAAACAGAACTCGGCGGTGAGCACAGCGAGTGCTGTACAGGTTCGGCAGCCGGCCCATACCCGCTCGGTGGGTCGCTGGCAGCGCTATGCAGAACAGCTGCGACCCGCACTGGATATTCTGCAGCGCGAAGGGCTGATCAGCTAAGCCGTCGCAAATAAGCCCGGGCAACACATTAAAACTGCTTGTCACTCACAGGCAATGCTCTTGCCATGATTGGGGTGACGGCATTGAGCCAGAGTGAGTATTACCTGTTGTGACCATAGTTTTTGAGTGGATAGAGGCTAATCATAACTTGCGAGCGACCCAATCCAAAAAAGCCTGGTTGGCCCTGGATATGCTGCGGCCACGGCGCTTGGCCAGTGTCATACTTACCTCGGTGCGTGGTGAGAGAGGCACACCGACGATATCGGGCTCCTCTTCAGCCATGACTTGCAAACCAACGGTAGCACCCAGCCCTTGTTTCACCATCCGGATCAGCAAAGGCAGGAAATTGGTTTGCATGCGGTACTCGGGTGTTACTCCCTGCTCCAGGCAGAGCTGGTCTAGCGTACTGCGTATAAAGTAGCCACTATCATAGACCACCATGGGTGATTCATGTAGATCCTTGACGCGGATCCGCCGACGCCCGGCCCAGGGGTGGTCGGCCGCTATACAAAGTACGATTTGTTCGCTGATCAGTGGCACCAGTTCCAGTTCCGGGGTGCTGGCCGGGTCGCGGCTGGTGGTGACACCAATTTCGATTTCATCATCCAGTAACATCTGCTCGACCCGGGTGGTGCCCGCCTGTGTCACGGAGGCCTGCAGCCCCGGGTGCTCGCTGAGAAAACCACTGAGTAAATCCGGTAAAAAATAGGTGGCCAGCATGGAGGGGCAGGCGATGCTGATCTCGCCCCGCAATAGATCCTTCATAGCGCTGGTGGAGCGCTTGAGGTCCTCGACTTCCCGCAGGATGGATTGGGCCCGCTGTAGCAGGTTGTGACCTTCCGCTGTGAGTTTGGCCTGCCGTCCACTGCGATCGAACAATCGGGTTTCCAGTTCTTCTTCCAGTTTGCGGATGGCGATGCTGACCGCCGGCTGCGCCATGTGTAGGCTGGCGGCGGCCTGGCTGAAGTTTTCCAGTTGCGCCACACGGACAAAAATTTCCAGCTTGCGCAGGTCCATAGCCACAGCCTCAGTTAGTAGAACATATAAATAATATATGAATAGTATATAAAACATATATTTTATTAATGCTACATCTTCTGTTATTTTTCGCGGCATTACACATCCGGATATGGAGAACGAAGATGGTACAGGGCAAGAGTTGGCAAAAATTGAATTGGCAGGATCCCTTCGGGCTGGAGCAACAACTCACCGATGAGCAGCGCATGGTGCGTGACACTGCGCGGCAATATGCCCAGGAGAAGTTGTTGCCGCGGGTACAGGAGGCTTATCGCAAGGAGGAAACCGACCCGGCTATCTTCCGTGAGATGGGAGAGCTGGGGCTGCTGGGCTCCACCATAGAAGGTTACGGCTGTCCGGGGGTGGATTACATTTGCTATGGCCTGGTCGCCCGGGAAGTGGAGAGGGTGGATTCCGGTTATCGCTCCATGATGAGCGTTCAATCTTCCCTGGTGATGTATCCCATCTATGCCTATGGCACGCAGCAGCAACGAGAGAAATACCTGCCCAAATTGGCTAGCGGGGAGTGGATAGGCTGCTTCGGTCTCACCGAACCGGACCATGGCTCTGACCCCGGTGGCATGGTGACCCGTGCTAAAACTGTG
>QNFR01000033.1 GCA_003646405.1 Gammaproteobacteria bacterium | reverse complement strand
TGAAACCCGTCGTGAGCGCATTGAGTCCCTGCTGGCGCTGCGCGAGGTCCATCAACGCCACGGTCACCTGCAGGAGGTTATCGTACAGAATTTCCGGGCCAAGCCCGGCACCCTGATGGCCGCTGCGCCAGAGCCCGACCTCAATGAATTACTGTGGACTATTGCCGTCACCCGGCTGATTTTCGGTGTGCGAATGAATATCCAGGCGCCCCCCAACCTCAGCCCCGGTGTGTTGCCACAATTGATAGCGGCTGGTATCAACGACTGGGGTGGCGTCTCCCCCTTGACCCCGGACCATGTCAACCCTGAGGCGCCCTGGCCTCACCTGGAACAGCTGGCGCTCGAAACTGCCCTGGCGGGTAAGTTTCTCGAGCAGAGACTGACGATTTATCCGGACTATGCCACCGCCGGTGAACGCTGGCTGGAAGCGGCGGTGCGTCCCGCTGTACTGCGACAGATGGACAGTGCCGGTTTTGCCCGGCGGGACAATTGGGTACCGGGGGAAGGCCAGTCAGTGCCGGCGGTCGATGACCAACTGTTGAACAGTAACCCGCGGTCCGCGGCGGTCTCCAGTGATGTGCGCGATATTGTCGCTCGCTGTCGTGACGTGGGAGAGCTGAACGAAGCGGATGTAACGCGCTTGTTCAACAGCCGCGGCGATGATTTCGCCTATGTGGTGCGTCAGGCGGATCAGCTGCGGCAACAAGCGAATGGCGACACTGTCAGCTACGTGGTCAATCGCAATATCAACTATACCAACGTCTGCTATTTCAAATGCCAGTTCTGTGCCTTTTCCAAGGGTAAGCTGAGCGAGAGCCTGCGCGGCCGGCCTTACGATATCAGTGGCGAGGATATCGCCCAACGCTGTATCGAGGCCTGGGAACGGGGTGCTACCGAGGTCTGCATGCAGGGAGGGATACACCCGGACTACACCGGCCAGACTTATCTGGATATTCTACATACTGTGCGCAGCGCCACCCCGGATATGCACATCCACGCATTTTCCCCACTGGAAGTCTGGCAGGGGGCAGAGACTCTGGACGTGGATGTACCGACATTTCTGCGACAACTGCGCATGGCGGGACTCAATACCCTGCCGGGTACAGCGGCGGAAGTGTTGCACGAGGAGGTGCGTGAACAGTTGTGCCCGGATAAACTCAACACCACTCAATGGTTACAGGTAATGGCAGCCGCGCATGATGAAGGCTTTCGCACCACGGCAACCATCATGTACGGCCATATAGACCAACCCCGGCACTGGGCCAGTCATTTGCTGCATATCCGGGAATTACAGCAACGCACCGGGGGTTTTACCGAGTTTGTGCCTTTGCCCTTTGTGCCTATGGAAGCGCCCATGTATCTCAAGGGCAAATCGCGCCGCGGGCCCAGTTTTCGTGAGGCCATCCTGATGCATGCGGTGGCCAGACTGGTATTTCATGGATTGATAGACAATATCCAGGCCTCCTGGGTGAAGATGGGCGCCGCGGGCGTTGCCGCCTGTCTCGACGCCGGTGTTAACGACCTGGGCGGCTCGCTGATGAATGAGAGCATTACCCGCGCCGCCGGTTCCGGGCATGGTCAGGAGTGGGTTCCGGCCCACATGGAGCAGCAGATTCGCGCCGCGGGACGCCGGCCGCGCATGCGCAGCACCCTCTACACAGATGTATCATCCGAGCGGCGCGAGGCGGCCTTCACTGCCGCACCGTTGATCGCGGTTGAGAACGCGACAGCGGCCAAGAGGCAGCGCAGCAAGCGACTGGTGCCTGTGTCGGTGGCGCCGGCCACGGCGGAGTCGGTGCAACCGGTGCAGGACGCCGCGTTGTACGAACAGGTGGTGCTGATGGCCGCTTGTAATTGACTACGCGGACATCCGATATGATGGCCACTCAAGATGGCGCAATTCAACTCGAGCCCAGTTGGCTGGCCAGGCTGGCTCCGGAGTTCGAACAAACTTATATGGTGGACTTACGGGCATTCCTGCAGGTTGAAAAACAGGCCGGCAAGCGCATCTTCCCCGCGGGTAAAGAGTTCTTCAATGCGTTTGCCCATACCCCCCTGGACAAAGTCAGGGTGGTCATCCTGGGGCAGGACCCCTACCACGGCGAGGGCCAGGCCCACGGACTGTGCTTTTCGGTAAAACCCGGTGTCGCAGTGCCGCCCTCCCTGAAGAATATCTACAAGGAAATTCACGCTGAACTGGGCCTGCCCATCCCCAGCCACGGTCACCTTATCGCCTGGGCGGACCAGGGCGTGTTACTGCTCAACGCCGTGTTATCGGTGGAATGTGCCAGGGCCGCTTCCCATCAGGGCAAGGGCTGGGAGAGGTTCACCGACCGGGTCATAGACGTGGTCAACCGGGAGCGGGAGGGCGTGGTGTTCATGCTGTGGGGCAGTTACGCCCAGCGCAAAGGCGCGCTCATCGACAGCCAGCGCCACTGTGTACTAAAAGCGCCCCATCCCTCGCCGCTGAGCGCCCATCGCGGGTTTTTTGGCTGTGGTCATTTTCGTATGGCTAATGAGTATCTGCAGGGCAGGGGGGAAGCGCCCATCGACTGGTCTTTGCCTGCACAGCCGTGAGCCCGCAGTCAGTCGGACTCCAATAAGTAGGGCAATTCCCCGATACTCAGGACCGGGCCATCCTTGGCCCCCAAATGAAGCCCGTTTTCCACCCCGTTGGCCGTCGCCACGACCAGGCCCACCACTTGTCCGTCGGAGACGGCAGAGTTGACCACATTGCCCACACTCTGCTCAGTGCCGGTACTGAACAGGGCGGTGCCCGCCGCCGCCGGTTTGGCACCCGGCAATTCGGCCAGGTACATGCGGCGCTTGGATTTACCCCGGTAGTGCAGGCGGGCCACCACCTCCTGGCCGGTGTAGCAGCCCTTGGTGAAGCTGATATGGCCGGTGAGATCGTAGTTGAGCATCTGGGGGACGAATTCCTCTACGGTTGGTGCCTCTATGCGGCCGATGCCTCCCGCAATTTGCAGTGCCTGCCACTCGGACTCGGCCGACAGTTGCAGAATCTCGTCCATCTGCGCCAGCCGCTGTGGACTGGTTTTACTGTCCAGGTAACATTCAAATTGTTGGCCTGCCCCGTCAACCTGGACCAATACAAAGCCGTCGCCACTGCAGGCACCGTAGCGTGCAGTGGGAAGGGCATCGAATATTTCGTGCAGGGCCCGGGCTGCGTCCGGCCCCCAGCAGGCCAATACCTGCCAATCATCCCGCTGGGCGTCCAGCTCCGCCTTGGAAAAGATGATGTATTTGCCGAAGGTGACGCCGCTATTGGCGCGGATGTCGCGGCGCAGACGCATGGCGTAATGGTCCTCAGACAGCTGGCTGAGCAGGAAGTCGCAGACCACGCGGCCCTGCGGTGTGCAGTAGACGCCGGGGAGGGCGTGGTCCGGGTCCAGGTTGCGGTTGTCGCAAGTGGTCTGTCCCTGCAGAAAAGTCAGTGAATCCGGTCCCGCGATGTGTAGCAGGGCTTCTTGTTGCAGAGGGCTGTATTGGCAATTCAAGAGTGGGTACCTGATGTAGTGGGCCGCCAATAATAGGCGCTGCTGGGGCTGCTGTCAGTAATTCTTATTGGCTGGCGCGCTGTTGGTCGGTGAGCGCGCCAGAGAGCGAATTTGACGATATAATGACGCTCTTTGATCACTCCCCGGGATAATTGTACTGGTATGATATCGAACGAAGAAATCAATCGTATGCGCTGGGCTGCCAGGCGCGGCATGCTGGAACTGGATCTGGTGCTGGAGCCTTTTGTGACTGCACAGTATGCCAATCTTGATGAACAGGACCGGGAGCGGTTCCAGCAGTTGATGATCTGCGAGGACCAGGATCTGTTCAGCTGGTTTTTGGGTCGTGAGCAGCCCGATGACAGGGAGCTAGGTGCAATTGTCAGTAAGATACTCGAATTCACCCGCATTCCAGCTGATCATAGGTAAGTCGAGGCTGCGTCGTTTCCTGCACACGGCGCTGTGCCTGTGTACCTGTTTTGCGCTGTACCTGTTGTCTGTCAGGGGCTATTCGATCCTGGCTTTTTTACTATTGCCGCCGGTCGGTTTGCTGCTGTGGCGGTTGCGGTGTGAGCCCATGTCCGGCGCGATTGTGCGTTGCAGGCAAGACAGTTGGACAGTGGACCAGGGTGAGACCAGCCAGGTGGTCTGCGTTCTCTCGAACAGCACTTCTTTACCCTGGGTGATTTACCTGGCCTGGCGGGAGTTACCTGCCGGTCGCCGCAGTTCTGTCTGGTTATTTGCCGATAGCGCACCACCACGACAGCTGCGTCGCCTGCGCGCAAGATTATCCCTGCAGGGGTGAGTTCGGCGGTCGCAGCACGGTGTCCTGTGCCACGGCCAGCTGCTGTGGATAGTCAAGGGTGTAGTGCAGGCCGCGGCTCTCCTTGCGCGAGATCGCGCAGCGGATCATCAATTGCGCCACCATAGCCAGGTTGCGCAATTCCAGCAGGTCGTTGCTGACCTTGTAATGGCCGTAGTACTCGGCTATTTCCGCCTGTAATAGTTGTGCCCTGTGCTGGGCTCGTTGTAATCGCTTGTTCGTGCGCACAATCCCCACGTAGTCCCACATAAACCGGCGTAACTCATCCCAGTTGTGGGAAATCACCACGTCCTCATCCGAATCGGTCACCTGGCTCTCATCCCAGGGGGCCGCCGCGACAGGAGTGGCGGCCTGGTTCAGGGCTTCGCTGATGTGTGCGGCGGCAGCTTCGGCGTAGACGATGCACTCAAGCAGGGAGTTGCTGGCCATACGATTGGCGCCGTGCAGGCCGGTGCAGGAGGCTTCCCCAATGGCGTAGAGCCCGGCAATGTCGGTGCTGCCATTGGTATCGACTACGATACCGCCACAGGTGTAATGAGCGGCGGGGACCACTGGAATGGGCTCGGCGCTAATATCTATGCCAAACTCCTCACAACGCGCCATGACAGTGGGGAAATGGCCTTGCAGGAAGTCCCGAGACTTGTGGGAGATGTCCAGGAATACACAATCTGCGCCCAATCGTTTCATCTCGTGGTCAATTGCCCTGGCCACCACATCTCGCGGTGCCAGCTCTGCGCGCTTGTCGAAATGCTGCATGAAGCGTTGGCCATCGGGCAGTAACAGTTTGCCCCCCTCCCCGCGAATGGCCTCGGTGATCAGGAAAGACTTGGCTTTGGGATGGTACAGGCAGGTGGGGTGGAACTGGTTGAATTCCAGATTGGCAACCCGGCAGCCCGCGCGCCAGGCCATGGCGATGCCGTCACCGCTGGCTCCATCGGGGTTGCTGGTATAGAGATAGGCCTTGCTCGCCCCCCCGGTCGCCAGTATTACCGCCCCGGCCTGGAATAGATCCACGTGACCTGTTTGCTGGTTGAGAATGTAGGCTCCCTGGCAATGGCCGTTGCCCACTATCAGGTCCACTGCGACCCGATGGGTAAAAATCTCGATATTACTTGTAGCCAGAGCCCGCTCCGTGAGTACTTCGGAGATGGCTCGCCCGGTTTGGTCTGCGGCGTGAATAATGCGTCGGTGGCTGTGACCACCCTCCATGGCCAGGTGGAATTCCCGGTTTTGTCGATCGGCCTGATCCTCGCGCAGATCGAAGTCGACGCCCTGTTCCACCAGCCATTCAACACAGCGCCGGCTGTGGCGCACGGTGAACTCCACCGCTTCACGGTGACACAGGCCCGCGCCAGCGGCGAGGGTGTCCTGCACATGTGAATCGATGGTATCCCTGTTATGCAATACCGCGGCCATGCCGCCCTGGGCCCAGTAGGTTGACCCCTGGTTCAGATCGGCCTTGGACAGCATAGCCACCCGATAGTGGCTGGGCAGGCGCAAGGCCGCACTGAGACCGGCAGCACCACTACCGATAATCAGTACATCGTGTTGGTGACGAGTGGTCATAACGCTCAGTGCTTGTCGCTGTGGAAGGTGATTTATTTGTTGTGGCTCAAAGAGTGAGCTTCGATTAATATCACTAGATGCGATTATATACGACCTCGCGGTAAATAAGAAAACTCTCCCATGGGGAACTTTATCCACACAGACCCCTCATATTATCGGCTGCATTGGCACGGAAGCGAACTTAGGGGCGTTTCTACTGTCTATTGCTGCAGGTGGTTGAGTATCGCCACAGTGGTGATGTCATGGACTATGGAGGGGGACAGGACGTGACTGCCGCAGAGACGGACCAGCAGCTCGTACTCAGGGTGCAGCAGGGCGACTCGCGGGCTTTTGACCTGCTGGTGTTGAAGTACCAACACAGGATTTTTGGCTTGATCAGTCGTTATGTACGTGATGCCGATGAGGTGCAGGATGTTGCCCAGGAGGCTTTTATCAAGGCCTACAAAGCGCTACCCAGATTTCGCGGGGACAGCGCGTTTTATACCTGGCTGTACCGGATTGCCATCAATACCGCCAAGAACTACCTCGTATCGCGCTCCCGGCGACCGCCCGGCACGGATGTCGAGGTGCAAGACGCAGAACACTACGAGGGTGGCGGCGCGTTGCGCGACATTGAGACTCCGGAAAATGCCCTGTTTGCGGCCGAGCTGAAGGCCGTGGTGGACAGAGCTATCAGCACCTTGCCGGATGATCTGCGGACCGCGGTAACTTTACGCGAATTTGATGGTCTCAGTTATGAGGACATCGCCGACGTTATGGATTGTCCGGTGGGTACGGTGCGTTCGCGGATATTCCGGGCACGCGAGGCGATAGATACACAGGTCACGGCGCAGCTCGAGGGTGAAGCGTGACGCTGCCGGTTCAAAATGTCATCCGTCGAACAGTCGGCCGGGGCAGCAAATTGACGATACGTGCACAAGCACGAAGGAAGTAAACGATGACTGAAAGAATGCGTGAGTCTCTTTCCGCCTTGTTGGACGACGAAGCCAACGAGCTGGAACTGGAGCGAGTCCTGTCACATATCGCCGAGAATGACGACTTGCGCCAGGCCTGGGTTCGATACAACGCAGTGCGTGCAGCAGTCTCTGGCCATCAGCTTGCCTACATGAAACTGGATATATCTTCGCAAGTGCAGCAGGTCATTGCGGAGCAGCGAACGCCATCTGCTGCACAAACTGCCACAAGCCTCAGGCAGCGCTTCCTGCGCCCGGTAGCCAGTCTCGCGATTGCGGCATCGGTGGCGGCCACCGTCGTTATCGGTGGCCAACAACTGGCCCAGATAGGTGGCGCGCAGTCCTATGGCAATAGTCAGGCAGTGGCGGCCAGTGCCTCGCCTGTGGGCTTGGTCAATAGTCTCGGAGCGACGACGGTACAAGCCAGTTACGGCACGCAGACCGTGCCTGTGCTGCGACCGGCTACCCGTACCGCTTACCAGCAGCTGGCGCGTCAGCGTATGCAGAAATATATGCAGGAACACGCGGAGCAGGCCGCACTGAACTCTCCCCAGGGATTGATTCCTTTTGCCCGCGTGCCCCGGATTAGGGAATAGGGAGTACCGCGCTATGCTGCAGAATCTGCTGGGACATCGCTGCTTGCACGTGTTACTTGCCACGATGTCGGTTGCTATGGTCGGCGTGGCAAGTGCGGCCGTTTGCCCCGGGGCTGATGCGACGGCCTTATCCTGGCTGGACAAGATGTCCAGAAGTGTTCGCCAGGTGAGCTACAACGGGGTGGTGACGCTGCAGCGCGGGGATGACATGCAGGTGATGCAGATCTCTCATTCAGTGGGGGAGGGTACCATTTCAGAGCGTCTTACCGAGTTGACCGGGCAGGGCGCGCAGGTAGAGCGCGCCGATCACCCGGTGGCGTGTATCCATCCCGGGCACAAGTTGCTGCGCGTCGGCGCGGATCTGCAGGTTGGGCGCTGCGGCATAGCACAGCACTACCGCTTCAGCGTTACCGATGGTGAACGGGTTGCCGGACGCAAGGCAGTGCGTATTCGTATCGAGCCCCGGGATATGTATCGCTTCGGTTATGTTATGGAGTTGGACCGGGAGACCGCACTGCTACTCCAGGCCGAAACCGTCGGGCGCGGTAGTAAAACCCTGGAAAAGTTTCAGTTTGCCAACTTGTCATACTCAGGACAGATACTCGGCGGCATTGAGGTCAACCTCGTACATGAGGCACAGCACCCCCACCCTCGGACGGCGGCGACGAGTGCAGCACCGGGCGACGCGTGGAGTGTCGGCTGGGTGCCGGGGGGATTTGCCTCAACCGATACCCCGGTGGGCAGTAGCGGACGTAGAACGTATACAGATGGACTGGCGGTATTTTCAGTATTCCTGGAGCAACTGGGCCGGGAAATTCGTCCCGGGGAAGGCGTGGTACGCCGTGGTAGTACCCTGTCTTACACCCGCGGCATGCACCTTGCCGGGCGCCCGGTGCTGATCACCGTGATTGGCGAAGTGCCGGTCAATACGGCTAGAATGGTAGCTGACTCTGTCGACTGGACACGATGATATGCTGATTGAAACCGGACGAGTGGTGGCTGTGGACCCGGACGGGCTGTGGGTTGAGACTATCCGCCAGAGTACCTGTGGCACCTGTGCAGCGCAAAAAGGCTGCGGTCACGCTTTACTGAATCGTATTTCCGACGGTAAGCGCGGTTACATCCGTGTGCTACCCGGCGACCGGGAGACGGGGGAGTGTCGCATTGATGACCAGGTTCGTATCAGTATTCCCGCAGAAGTAATCCTGCGCGGATCGTTGGTTGTCTATATACTGCCTTTGGCCTGTATGCTTGCAGGTGCGGCGGCGGCTGTGGGCCTGGTGCCGGGCAGCCAGGATGTGTTGGCCGCGCTTGGCGCCGCACTTGGTTTTGGCGTGGGCTTTGCGCTGGTGCGCTGGCATGCCTGGCGTCATCGCGATGACCGCAGCTTGCAACCAACCCTGGTGGAAATATTGTGCCCTCTCAAGGCACCGGTCACGGTAGCCTGATCCGCTGTTTTACACCTCGAATAACACCCTCAGACTGGATGAAAAAATGACAGCCATAACCCGATTGATGACCCCCATTTTCCTGACTATCGCCCTGTGGGCGCCGGGGTTTGTGGCGGCGGTAGAACTACCGGACTTTCGTGAAATAGTACGGGACAATTCTCCGGCAGTGGTGAAAATTATTGTTGAGCACAGGCGTGCCCGCGGTGGACAGGGGCAGCCTGGTCCCGATGAAATTCCCGAATATTTGCGCCGCTTCTTCGAGTTCCGGGGTGCTCCTCCGTCCCATGCGCCGCGTATGGCTATGGGCTCGGGGTTTATCATCTCTGATGACGGCTACATACTGACCAACAATCATGTGGTGGAGGGTGCTGACAGCGTGTTGGTGCGCATGAGTGATCGCAGGGAGTTCGACGCCGAGGTAATTGGCACCGATCCCCGCTCGGATCTGGCCCTGTTGCGTATCGAGACCACGGATCTACCGGTGCTGAAGCTGGCCAGCAAAAACGACCTGGAAGTGGGTGAGTGGGTATTGGCCATTGGTTCCCCGTTTGGTCTGGATTACTCAGTGACTGCCGGTATTGTCAGCGCCAAGGGGCGCAGTCTACCCACTGAGCGCAACGAGAACTATGTACCCTTTATACAAACGGATGTGGCCATCAACCCCGGTAATTCAGGCGGTCCTCTGTTTAACCTGGATGGCGAGGTTGTCGGTGTCAACTCGCAGATTTTTACCCGCAGTGGGGGTTCTATAGGGCTGTCTTTTGCCATCCCTGTAAGCGTGGTGCGCAATGTGGTGGCCCAGTTGAAAGCTGATGGTCGGGTGACCAGGGGCTGGCTGGGCGTCACTATTCAGGATGTTGACAAGAACCTGGCGGAGTCTTTTGGCCTGGATCGACCGCGCGGTGCGCTGGTGGTGCAATTGGCCGAAGGTGGTCCCGCTGACAAGGCGGGCCTGCAGCCCGGCGATGTGATCATCAGTTTCGATGGTCAGGATATTCCGGCATCAGCTGATCTGCCCCATGTCGTGGGCCTTATACCGCCCGACACCACGGTGCCGGTAGAAATTGTACGGGACGAAAAGCATAAAAAGTTAAAAGTGAAGGTGGGCGGTCTGGACGCGGACGATAGCTATACGCTCAGTGCCGGAGACACAGAAGACGGTGGTGGTGGCAGGCTGGGCCTGATGGTGGAGACAGCCAGCGTCGAGGCACTGGAGCGTCTGGAAATCAGTGGCGGAGTGATAGTGCGCGAGGTGCTTCCCGACTCTGTGGCTGCAGCGTCCGGACTTATGGCCGGAGATGTCATCACGCTGATCGCATCCAGCCCGATTAAATCCGTTGAGGCCTACGAGCAAGTGGTGAGCAAGCTGGAAAGTGGCAGTTTCGTGCCGTTGCGCCTGATACGGCGAGGTTCACCCCTGTTCATAGGCCTGAAGTTGCAGGATTGACCGGTTGGAGCACTGGACTCCAATAGGGTACAATCGCGCGTTTTTTGGTGGCACAGTACTCCACGCCGAATGGGTTTGGCTGGGGTGCCACCGCAACCGGTACTGAGTACCCCTTCAAAGTGATATTACCTAATGCAGTCAGATCAAAAGCGGTGCAGTGCGAGGCGTTTTTCCGAAGGCATAGTACCCGATAAAGCGGGGCAGGCACTGGTTCGACGTGGCGCCGCTATGCCTTCACCAGTGCGCCTTGCCGAGAACGGCCTGCTTAACGCTGCATTAGATAATATCACCTTGAAGGGGTACCAGTGAGCGACCTTCGTAATATTCGTAATTTCTCTATCATCGCCCATATCGATCACGGCAAATCGACCCTGGCGGACCGCTTCATCCAGCACTGTGGTGGCTTGAGTAGCAGGGAGATGGAGGAGCAGGTGCTCGATTCGATGGATATCGAACGGGAGCGGGGCATCACCATCAAGGCCCAGAGCGTGACGCTGGACTACGAGTCGCGTAACGGACAGACCTACCAGCTCAATTTTATCGATACCCCCGGGCACGTGGATTTCTCCTATGAGGTATCCCGTTCGCTCTCCGCCTGCGAAGGGGCACTGCTGGTAGTCGACGCGGGGCAGGGCGTGGAAGCACAGTCTGTAGCCAACTGCTATACAGCCATTGAGCAGGGGCTTGAGGTGTTGCCAATCCTCAATAAGATGGACCTGCCACAGGCCGATCCGGACCGGGTCAAGCTGGAAATTGAGGAAATCATTGGTATCGATGCCACGGATGCCTGCGAGGTCAGCGCCAAGACCGGCATGGGCATCGAGGATGCCCTGGAATACTTGGTGGAGAACATTCCACCACCGGAAGGTGACCGGGATGCGCCGTTACAGGCGCTGATCATCGACTCCTGGTTTGACAATTACCTGGGTGTCGTATCCCTGGTGCGGGTCAAGCAGGGTGTATTGCGCAAGCGCGACAAGATTATCGCCAAGTCTATCGGCAAAGCCCATCAGGTTGACAATGTGGGAATTTTTACACCCAAACGTCAGGAGACGGAGGCCCTGCAGGCGGGAGAAGTGGGTTTTGTTGTCGCCGGGATAAAGGATATCCATGGTGCGCCAGTGGGCGATACCCTGACCCATGCCAAGAGTCCGGAAGTGGGGGCATTGCCTGGTTTCAAGCAGGTCAAGCCCCAGGTCTATGCCGGTATATTTACCATCTCCTCCGACGATTACGAGGATTTTCGCGACGCGCTGGCCAAGTTGACCCTCAACGACGCCTCCCTGTTTTACGAGCCGGAAACCTCCGATGCCCTGGGTTTTGGGTTTCGCTGTGGTTTTCTGGGTATGTTGCACATGGAGATCATCCAGGAGCGGCTGGAGCGGGAATACAATCTGGATCTGATTACCACTGCCCCCACTGTGATTTACGAGGTGGTAAAGAAGAACGGTGCGGTGGTCAGGGTGGACAACCCGTCCTCCCTGCCGGATGTCGGCGATATCGAGGAGATGCGCGAACCCATCGCCCGCTGTAATATCCTTGTGCCCCAGGATTATCTGGGCAACGTCATCACATTGTGTGTGGAAAAAAGGGGCGTGCAGCGGGATATGCAATTTCTCGGCGCCCAGGTGTCGGTAGTCTACGATATTCCCATGGCCGAGGTGGTACTGGACTTCTTCGATCGACTGAAATCAGTGAGTCGCGGCTATGCCTCCCTGGACTACGGCTTCGAGCGGTTCGATGCGGCAAACCTGGCGCGCCTGGATGTGTTGATCAATGGCGAACGGGTCGATGCCCTGGCGATTATCGTGCACCGGGACCAGGTGCAGCGTCGGGGCAGGACGCTCACTGAAAAAATGAAGGAGCTGATTCCCCGGCAAATGTTTGATGTGGCTATTCAATCAGCCGTCGGTGGCAAGATAGTGGCGCGGCAGACCGTCAAGGCGCTGCGCAAAAACGTGACGGCCAAGTGTTACGGTGGCGATGTGAGCCGTAAGCGTAAGTTGTTGGAAAAGCAAAAAGCGGGTAAAAAACGCATGAAACAGGTCGGGCGGGTAGAAATACCTCAATCCGCCTTTCTGGCAGTGCTTAAGGTGGACAGCTGACAAATGAGCGGTATGACGATAAATTTTCCTCTTATCCTGGTAATACTGGTATTTGGCAGCGGCTTGATCTGGATGTTGGACGCCATTTTTCTGGCTCCGGGCAGGCGTCGTGTCATTGGCGAGCTACAGGGCCAATACCCCCAGTGGGACCGGGAGGGTGGCGCCGAGGCAGTGAAGTACCAGGCGGGCGTGGCCCAAAGCGCTTCCGAGCCAGTGGTGGTGGAGTACGCCAAGTCCTTCTTTCCAGTATTATTGGTGGTCTTCGTGCTGCGCTCCTTTCTGGTGGAGCCGTTCCAGATACCCTCCTCTTCGATGGTGCCCACTTTGCGGGTGGGCGACTATATTCTGGTCAATAAATACACCTACGGTATTCGCCTGCCGGTGCTGCGCACCCGGGTGCTGGCGCTGAGCGAGCCCCAGCGTGGTGATGTGATGGTGTTTTTCCCGCCCCACATGAACGACACTTATTTTATCAAACGGGTCGTCGGCTTACCCGGCGATACGGTGATCTATCGCAACAAGCAGTTGTTCGTGAATGGTCAACAGGTGGAGCGCGATACGCTGGCTCAACTTCCCGATGGGCGATCCAGGTACAGCGTGGGGCTGGAAAGCCTGGGAGAGGCCAATCATCTGGTGCAGGTTGATGATATGCGCCCGGCTCGTGATTTTTCGGTGGTGGTCAAACCCGGTCACTATTTCATGATGGGTGACAATCGGGACAATAGCAGCGATAGCCGGATTTGGGGTCAGGTGCCGGAAAAGGATATAGTAGGCAAGGCCTTTGCTGTCTGGATGCACTGGGATTCTCTGTTGAGTATTCCGAGCTTCAGCCGTGTTGGCCTGATAGAATGACTATAAAAATATAACTGGGGGATGAGAATATGAAGCGATGTCAGCGGCAGTCCGGGATGTCCTTGCCCGGCATATTGATCGTTATGATTATGGTGGGGTTCTTTTTGATGTGCGCCATTCGTATGTCGCCACCGTATTTTGAATACCTGAGTGTAAAGGATATTATTTCAAGAATTGCCAATGAGCACGACTCGGAAAAACAGGGCATAAGCCAAATCCGGCGCAAAATAGCCAATATCTTCAATAGCAACCAGATTTACGAGCTGGAGCCAAGTGAAGTGGAGATTTACCGCAAGAAGGGCAAAACCTACATCGACGCTAACTACGAAGTAAGAATTCCGATCATGGGGCGTATCGACGCGGTGCTGAAGTTCGATGATCTGTTGTACGTGACGGGTAGCCCTGAACCGATTGCGGCGAGCTCTGTCCCCAAATAGCGCATGGCGGATATCGCACGCCTGCAAAGGTTGTTGGGCTACGAGTTCAGTGACCCACAACTACTCACCCTGGCGCTGACCCATCGCAGTGCCGGCGGTCACAACAATGAGCGCCTGGAGTTTCTCGGGGACTCTATCGTCAACCATATTATTGCCGAGGCCTTGTACCAGCAGTTTCCCCAGGCGAGGGAAGGCGACATGAGCCGTATGCGGGCCTCGCTGGTCAAGGGAGATACTCTGGCGGAAATGGCCAGAGAGCTGCAACTGGGTGATTATCTGGTGCTGGGGCCCGGAGAGCGCAAGAGCGGCGGGCACCGGCGCAGTTCTATCCTGGCGGATTCCTTTGAGGCCGTGGTTGGTGCGATCCTGTTGGACAGCACGGTAGAACAGTGCCGCAAGAGCGTGTTGTGCTGGTTTGATCAGCGACTGGAGCAACTCAAGCATGGGGCGGCCGACAAAGACGCCAAGACCCAGTTGCAGGAATACCTACAAGGGCGTCGCAACCCATTGCCGGAATACGAGTTGCTGGATGTTCAGGGTGCGGATCACGAGCAGCAGTTTCGTGTCGCCTGCCGCCTGCAGCAGCCGATACTGACAGCGGAGGGCGCCGGCAGCAGTCGCCGCAAGGCGGAGCAGGCCGCAGCCCGTTCCGCCCTCCAGAGATTGACCAGTCATGTCAGCTGATAGCAAACGCTGTGGTTATGTTGCCATTGTCGGACGCCCCAATGTGGGAAAGTCGACACTGCTCAATCATATCCTGGGCCAGAAGATCAGTATTACCTCCCGCAAGCCGCAGACCACGCGTCACCAGGTGCTGGGTATTAAAACAGAGGATCAGTACCAGGTCATATTTGTAGATACGCCCGGTCTGCACAAGAATGCCGGCAAGGCGATCAATCGCTATATGAACCGCGCCGCTAGCTCGGCGATCAAGGACGTGGATCTGGTGGTGTTCGTGGTGGATCGCACCGCCTGGACCGAAGAAGACGCCATGGTGCTGGAGCAAATCGAGCGAGCTGGTTTGCCCACCATGCTGGTAGTCAACAAGGTAGATCTGCTGGCGGACAAAGCGGACTTGTTGCCTCACTTGCAGGTGTTGGCGGACAAAAGTGACTTTGCCGCGATTTTACCGGTATCTGCCCTGCACCAACACAATGTGGCTGAGCTGGAGGCGGAAATACTGAAACTCCTGCCCGAGTCCGGACATTTTTTCCCTGAGGATCAGATCACCGATCGCAGCCAGCGTTTTTTGGCGGCGGAAATCGTCCGCGAGAAAATTATGCGGCAGCTGGGTGATGAGTTGCCCTACGCCATCACTGTTGAAATAGAGGAATTCGTCCAGGAGGGTGCGGTACTGCATATCTCGGCGGTAATTTTTGTAGAGCGCAAGGGGCAGAAAAAAATCCTTATCGGTGAAAAGGGTTCCCGCCTGCGCTCAATAGGCACCGATGCCCGCCGGGATATGGAGCTGTTGTTCGATGGCAAGGTCATGCTGCGCCTGTGGGTCAAGGTCAAATCCGGCTGGTCTGATGATGAGCGGGCGCTGCGCAGCCTTGGTTACGATGACCGCTAACCGTTCTCCAGTGTACATCCTCGCTCATGCGCATTAGGTTACAGCCATCTTATATACTTCACAGTCGTCCCTACAGAGACAGCAGCGCCCTGCTGGAAGTGCTTACCGCGGAATACGGGCGAATTAGCCTGGTCGCCCGTGGCGCCCGGCGCCGGTCTCGAGGTGGCAGTAGTGCCGCGCTGCTACAGCCCTTTATACCGCTTTTACTGTCTTTCTCGGGCCGCAGCTCACTACAAACCCTGACGGCCACAGAAGCCGTGGGCAAAGTACTCAGGTTACGGGGGCAGCGCATATTCAGTGGTATGTATGTCAATGAATTGCTAGTGCGCCTGCTGCACCGACACGACGCACATCCGCAGCTATTCGCAGCCTATGGTCGGACACTGCAGGGACTGGCGGGAAACGATGTGGTAGACACTGTATTGCGGCGCTTTGAAGTCACTCTGTTGGGTGAGTTGGGCTACAGTTTTGATCTCGGTGTGGACGGATCCACTGGTGCGGTGGTGCGAGAAGACCTGTGGTATCACTACCACCCCGATTTCGGTATCGTGGCCGGGGGTGATGCCAGCGATCAGTCCCGCCCCGCTTTTTCCGGGTCTGATTTGCTGGCGATGGCCGGCGGCGAGTTCGGTGGGCAGGTCCGGCTCACTGCCAAGCGCCTGCTACGCCAGGCGCTGGCCACCCATCTCGGGGGTGCTCCCCTGCGCAGTCGCGACCTTTTTCGTCCGGGGGGCGCAGCCTCCTCGCCCTTGCCGGGTCGGGTAGAGTCAGTTAATGGAGGCAGGTCGTGATCGCAGTGGGCACTGACATCCTGAAAGTAGCGCGTATTGATGAGGTGGTGGGTCGCCTGGGCGACAGATTTGTGCAGCGTATCCTTACCGCGCCGGAGCAGGCCGAGTACCGGCTCAGCAAACAATCCAACCGTCTGTTGGCCAAGCGTTTTGCCGCCAAGGAAGCCATTGCCAAGGCGCTTGGCACGGGCATAGGCCGGGGTGTGAGCTGGCAGGACATCCAGATCGAACACGACGGCAATGGTGCGCCATTGGTGCGTCTCAGCGGGGGGGCCAGTGAGGTGGCGGCCCGGCGCGGGGGTACGCGGGTGGAATTAAGCCTGGCGGATGAGATCGACTATGTGGTCGCTTTCGCTGTGTTAGCCAAATGATTGTCCCGGGAAATTTCTCACTCGACGGAAGTTCTATATAATCCATCCATGCCAGACTATCCGACCATCGAAGCCTGTATCGGCAATACGCCTCTGGTGCGAATGCAACGTCTGCCGGGTGTTACCAGCAATACCATTGTCTTGAAATTGGAAGGCAATAACCCGGCCGGGTCGGTCAAGGATCGGCCGGCACTGAGTATGATCGCGCAGGCCGAAGAGCGGGGCGATATCAAGCCGGGCGATACGCTTATAGAAGCGACCAGTGGCAATACCGGTATCGCTTTGGCGATGGCCGCGGCCATCCGTGGTTACCGGCTGATACTGATCATGCCCTCCCATATGAGTGATGAACGCAAGCAGGCCATGTCGGCCTATGGTGCGCAGTTGCTGGAGGTTTCTCAGGAACAGGGCATGGAGGCGGCCCGGGATCTGGCGCTGCGAATGCAGGCGCAGGGTAAGGGTCGGGTACTTGACCAGTTTGCCAATCCCGACAACCCTCGAGCCCATCTGGTGGGAACCGGGCCAGAGATCTGGCGCCAGACCGAAGGTACGATAACTCACTTTGTCAGCTCCATGGGTACTACCGGTACCATTATGGGGTGTTCCACCTATCTCAAGCAGCAGAATCCGGCTATTCAAATTATCGGGTTGCAGCCACAGGAGGGTTCCAGCATCCCAGGCATCCGACGCTGGCCCGAGGCCTATTTACCGAAAATTTACCAGGCGGCGCGAGTCGATCAGATACTGGATATTTCGCAACAGGAATCGGAGGTAACCATGCGTCGCCTGGCCAGGGAAGAGGGCATTTTTTGTGGCGTGTCCTCCGGTGGAGCCGTCGCCGGTGCCTTGCGTGTTTCTCGTGACGTTGAAAATGCGGTTATTGTGACGATCATCTGTGACCGCGGCGATCGCTATTTATCCACCGGCATATTTGACGGTCGGTGACAAGGTCTAGCCTATGGTTCAGGTACGCGAACAATCACACGTCAATGCCGCTGGTGATATTGATCTCGAGCGCTGGCTGCAACAATTGCCGCTGGACTTGGGCATCCCGGACGCGAGCCGCCTGCTAGCCGCCTGCCATATGGTGCAGGAGTCGCTGCATGTGCCGGGACAGGACGCTGGAGACTGGGCGCACGAGACAAATTGCTTTCTCGCGGGGCTCGATATAGTAGTGATTCTGGCCGAACTGCAAGTCGGCCTGGATTGCCTGATGGCGGGAATGCTATACCGCGCGGTGCGCGAGCAACGGCTGCAGGTAGATGAAGTCGCGGCACAGTTCGGGGGCGAAGTGGCCGATTTGATCGATGGGGTGCTGCGTATGGCCGCCATTGGCGATCTCAAAACGCAGACTGATAATCCGGTGCTGGGGCAAGCTCACGGGCAAAAGGATAACATCCGTAAAATGTTGATCGCACTGGTGGACGATGTGCGGGTCGCGCTGATCAAATTGGCTGAACGCACCTGCGCCATCCGGGCAGTCAAAAATGATGAACAGCGCCGCCATGAGATCGGCCAGGAAGTTTTCGACGTATACGCCCCTCTGGCTCACAGGCTGGGTATCGGCCACCTGAAGTGGGAGCTGGAGGATTTATCCTTCCGCTATATTTACGCTGATGCCTACCGCAAGATTGCCCGTCTACTGGATGGTAAGCACCTGGAGCGGGATCATTTCATCTCTCGTGTAGGGGAAGAACTGAGTCACGTGCTGCGCAATGCCGGGCTGGAATTCGAGGTCACCGGCCGCTCCAAGCACATTTATAGTATCTGGCGCAAAATGCAGCGTAAAGGCATAGGCTTCTCACAGGTGTACGATATTCGGGCGGTGCGTATTCTGGTACCCCTGATCAAGGATTGCTATGCGACCCTGGGCCTGGTGCATGGGTTGTGGCGTAACCTTCCTAACGAGTTCGATGATTATATCGCCAACCCCAAGGAAAATGGCTACCGCTCTTTGCATACGGCGGTCATTGGTCCGGAAGGTAAGACACTGGAAATACAGATCCGCACGCGCCAGATGGACGATGAGGCTGAACTGGGTGTTTGTGCCCACTGGCGCTACAAGGGGTCTGATTCCGATAACGGGCTGGCCAGCACCTACGAGGAGAAAATAGCCTGGTTGCGTCAGGTGCTGGACTGGCATGAGGAAACCGGTGACGCTCACAATGTGGTGGAGCAGTTCAGTTTTGATGTAGCCCAGGACCGTGTCTACGTATTTACCCCCCGGGGTGATGTGGTCAATCTGGCGCAAGGCGCAACGCCGTTGGATTTTGCCTATCATGTGCACACAGAAGTCGGACACCGTTGTCGTGGCGCCAAGGTCAATGGTTCTATAGTCCCCCTCACCTATTTGTTGAAAAGCGGGGAGCAAGTTGAGGTGTTGACCAGCAAAGAAGGCCTGCCCAAGCGGGACTGGTTGCAGCCGGGCCTGGGCTATCTCAGGACTTCTCGTGCCCGCGCCAAAGTGCAGCACTGGTTCAAAAGCCAGGTGCGTGAGGACAATAGTGATGCCGGCCGGCACTTGCTGGAGAGGGAGTTCAAACGGCTGGCCCTTACCAGTGTTGACTACCGGCGTATCGCCAAAAAAGTGCAGTTCAATACTGTCGAGGATATGTTCGCCGCGGTGGGAGCCGGCGATCTGTCTTCAGTCCATGTGTTGAATGCGGCCCAGGGTCTGGTGGAGAGCCGGCCGGAACCTCAGCTGCGGCTGTCCAGAGCCGGTGCCGGCAGTTACCGGGACCAGGTGCAGGTGCGGGGTGTGGGCAACCTTTTGTCACGTATGGCAGGCTGTTGTAAGCCGCTACCAGGCGACGCGATTACCGGTTTTATTACGCAGGGTCGGGGGGTGAGTATCCATCGGGCAGATTGCGCCAGGTTGGTCAAACTGCAGGAGTCCGCTCCCGAGCGTGTTGTCGAGGTGGAGTGGGGGGCTGCCCCCATGGACAACTACGAAGTTGATGTGATGATCGAGGCCTATGATCGCCAGGGCCTGCTGCGTGATATAACCGGATTGTTTGCCAATGCCAGGCTCAACGTGTTGACCATCAATACCCAGACCAACAAGAAACACCACACTGCTGTCATGCACTTGCGAGTGGAGGTTCCCGACCTGGGGGCGTTGTCCAAGCTACTGGAGCGTATCAATCGCTTGAAAAATGTGATGTCGGCGGTGCGTATTTCACAATAGGAGGGATACATGGAGCAAGTGCAATATACAGTAGCCGATTTGTTGCGTGTTATGGCGCGCCTGCGCGATCCGCAGACGGGCTGTCCCTGGGATATACGCCAGGATTTCAAAACTATTGTGCCCTCCACTCTGGAGGAATGTTATGAACTGGCCCAGGCCATCGAGTATGAAGACTACCCACACGTGGCCGAAGAGTTGGGCGATGTTCTGTTCCAGGTCATTTTTTATGCGCAGCTCGGTAGTGAGCAGGGACTGTTCTCTTTTAATACCATTGTGGCGACATTGGTGGAAAAACTGGTTCGGCGCCATCCCCATGTATTCGCGGACGGCGCTATCGAGGGTGTGGTCTCCCGGCGTGCTACGGTAGATGAGATCAAGCAAAACTGGGAGGCGATCAAGCAGGTAGAGCGAGAGGGGAAAGCCCAGCCGGGCATCCTGGCGGATGTGCCTGTAGCTTTGCCGGCTCTGCCAAGGGCGCAGAAACTGCAAAAGCGCGCGGCCCTGGTTAACTTCGATTGGTCGGATAGCGGGGCCGTACTGGCTAAACTTCAGGAAGAAATCGACGAATTACGCCACGCGATAGCGGCACAAAGCGAGGGTGAAATAGCCGAGGAAATGGGTGATGTGCTGTTCAGCTGCGTCAACCTGGCCAGGCATCTTGGGCTGGATGCCGAGTCGAGTTTGAGAAACGCATCTGGTAAGTTCGAACAGCGTTTCGCGGACATGGAGGTGATTGCGGCTGCTGATAATACAACTCTGGCAGAAATGGATCAGGAGCAACTGGATGCTTTATGGGAGCAAGCTAAACGGGGCGGTGGGCGCCTTTGGTAGGGCTTGTAACCTATCTGAGTGCTGTGTATCGTTACTGCCCTGTATATATAACCCTGGATTTACACTGCGGCGGCCCATATTCCGCTCGAGACAACGCTTTTGAGGTATTTTTTGTATGCGATTGATTCTATTGGGCGCCCCGGGCGCTGGCAAAGGTACGCAAGCCCAGTTCATTACCGAGAAATACGGTATTCCTCAGATATCAACCGGCGATATGTTGCGCGCAGCGGTAAAGGCGAACACTGAGTTGGGCTTGCAGGCCAAGGAAGTGATGGACTCCGGCGGGCTGGTTTCCGATGAGATTATTATCGGGCTGGTAAAAGAGCGCATCGCGCAAGACGATTGCGCCAACGGCTTCCTGTTTGACGGTTTTCCACGCACCATACCCCAGGCACAGGCGATGGTAGAGGCCGACGTCACGATAGATGAGGTGGTGGAAATCGCCGTGGGCGATGAGGAAATTGTGGCGCGTCTGAGTGGGCGCCGTGTGCACCCGGGTTCTGGCCGCGTATACCATATCAAGTACAATCCACCACAGCAGACCGGAGTGGACGACGACACCGGTGAGGCACTGGTGCAACGCGATGATGATACGGAAGAAATAGTGCGCAAACGATTGGAAGTCTATTATTCGCAAACCAGTCCGTTGGTAGATTTCTATCAGAATATGGCCGATGACGATGGGCCGGGTTACCATCGGATAGAGGGCGTCGGTGGGGTTGAAGATATTCGTGACGCGGTGTTCGCTTCTCTGGACAGCTGAAACAACCGCCTGATAGAGAGGGGCGCATGGCTCGTTACTTATCGTGCAGTGGGATTCACGCTATGTATCCCACAGTGCTTATGTAAGTGTTAATCGAGCCTGTATGTCTTTTTTTATAAAATAATTTCTAAAATAAGTTTACTGCAAATGAACCTGCCCGGGGCGCGATATCCGCATTATTTTTTCTGTCTTGTTGATCCAGTATGACGTTTAACCCCTATATTTTAAGTATATTTCTTGTTACGGCACGCCGCTGACGCGGTGTCGTCAGTGTTTTTTTGTGCTTGATGTATCGAGCGAAATGTTGATTATTTGGTAGTTTTTGTATGTCTGGCACTATTGTATCTACATGATTTTATTGCTATTTTCTTACATGAATTACCCTATAACTACAGTGGAGATGTGCCGATGGCAACCGCTAAGAAAAAAGCAGCAAAAAAACCAACTGCCGCTACAGCCAAAAAGGCTCCTGCGAAACGAAAGGCTCCTGCGAAACGAAAGCCGGCTGCAAAAAAAGCACCGCGTAAAACAGCAGCTAAAAAATCCGCAGCAAGAAAGTTCGCAGCTCCCAAGGCTGCCGTTTCTCCTGCGGTAGCCAGGGCCCATGAAGCATTGGCGAAATATAAAAGTGCTGTGGAGTCAGAAAAGAAGGCGCTTGCCGCCGCACGCAAAAAAGTAGAGGCGGCTCGCAAGCAGGCCTCCAAAAAAGCTACCGCTGCAAACAAGCGGGCAGTCGGGGTGGCGTCAGCAGCCTCTGCAAAGTCCACTGCCAAGGTAAAAGCGTTGCGAGAAAGAATATCCACAGCCCGCGACCGTGCAAACGATTTGTCAGAGAGAGCGAAAGTTAAAGTGAACCAACTTGCGGCCAAAGATAAAGTAATCGCCAAAAAGATTGAATTGTCGGCCAAAGCGGAAGTGGATAAAGCCAGGTCGTTGGCCAGACACGCTCAGCAGTGGATGAAGGCTCGTGCCGTGGCGGACAAAAAGAAACTGGCTTCACTGGAGAAAAAACTAGCCAAACAGCTGCTGGCAGCTGAACGCAAAGCAGTGGCCAAAGCCAAAGCCGTTGAGAAAAAAGCCGAGGCAAAGGCCCGGGCTGCAGTGAAAAAACTGCGGGCGCGCGCAAAGAAAG
>QNFR01000032.1 GCA_003646405.1 Gammaproteobacteria bacterium | reverse complement strand
CCCTCATTGATATGGGGGGTCACGGTGAGGGTAAGGCCCACATTCTCGCGCTCGATGGTCTGGAAGGGATTCTGCGCGCGATCGCCGCCGGCACCGGTATTGGTGAAAGAGCCGGTCACAAAAGGTACGTTCTGGCCCACGGTGATATAGGCCTCCTGGTTGTCCAGGGTCAGCAGACTGGGTGTGGACAGGATGTTGGCGTTCTGTTGCTCCTTGAGCGCATTGAGGATAACGGTCATGGAAAAATCATCATCCAGGTTGCCCCAGCCCAGGGACAGGCCCGGTGTCCCGGCCAGGGCGCCGGCCAGGTCACCCATATCAAAGTCCTGGTCGCCACCCTCGTCCCTGGGCGGCAGCACGGCCCCGGCGATATTGCGGGCGCGGGCATCGCCTGCATTGATGTTGCTGCCATAGAATCCGTTTTGCTCCGCAAACAGCCACTGCAAGCCCAGATCCTGGCCGTCGATCAGTTCCATCTCCACGATAATGGCTTCCACCAGCACCTGGGCCCGGCGGATATCCAGCCGGTGGATAACCGCTTCCAGAGCCGCCATCTCGTCCGTATCGGCGGTGATAATCAGGGCATTGGTGCCCTCGTCCGCCTCGATGGTGGAGGTATTGCCACCGGCGCGCGGCTGTTTCTTGCCATCAACCGCATCCAGTCGACTGATATTCTGCATGACCCGGGTCAATACATCGGCGAGATCTGTGGCCTGCGCGTACTGCAGGTAGATCACCTTGACGTTGCCGCTCTGCTCCAGCGGCGTATCCAGGTGATTGATCAGTTTGCGGATACGGGCCCGCTCCAGCTCGTCGCCACTGACCAGCACACTGTTAGTGCGCGAATCCGCCACCAGCAGCACCTCCGGCTCGGCGCCGCCGCTCTGCTTGGCCGCGGACTTGCTGAGTCGGTCCAGCATGCGCACCACGTCCTCCGCCACGGCGTAACGCAGTTTCAGGATATCCGTCTGCTGCACGGCGGACTTGTCCATGCGCTCGATGATGTCTCGAATCCTGTCGATATTAGCCGATACATCAGAAATGATGATGGCGTTACTGGGGGCATAGGCCGCCATATGCGCCTGTTGTGGCACCAGGGGGCGCAACACCGGGATCAGCTTGGCAGCCGAGATATTCTCCAACCGAATAACCTGGGTGACGTACTCATCAGTGGTTTTACCGCTATCACCATCGCGCACGGCGACCGGTGAGGAACGGGCATCCTTGCTCTGGATCACACGCACTATCCCGCCAGATTTCACCGCGGTATAGCCATGTACTTCCAGTATGGACAGGAACAGCTCGTACAACTCGCTGCGCGACACCGGCTTGGCTGACACCACCTTCACTTTGCCCTTGACCGCCGGGTCTACCACGATAATGGTGTTGGTAGCTTCCGCCACAAATTTGATCAGCTCCTGGATATCGGTATCTTTCAGGTTGACCGTGTAATCCTGTGCTGACAATGGGGCGCAGACCAACAACGATACAAGCAGCGATATCAACACTGACACGGGTGTGGACTTGCGGCCGAACCAGCTTGTGACTTTCACTAAAATATCATCCTGTTTATCGTTTTCACTGTGCTGCGTCCTTATCCAGGCTCACGCTTACGGTGAGCCTTTTATTCTTTCGCTCCAGCTCGAATACGGCCTCGCTGGCTGAACGCATGGCCTGGTACAGGCGCATGGTGTTGGCCGGATCGTTGAGGGCGATGCCATTAATGCCGGTTACCAGGTCGCCGGGTATGAATCCCAGTTGTGCGAATTGCCCGGGGTCCTTGCCAGGGCTGATACGATAGCCAAGCAATTCACCGCCCTCGCGCACGGCACTGACACTGACGACCTCCGCCAGTGATTGCGGGTTCTGGTACAGACGGTCCCGGTAGCTCTGCGCCACGGCCGTGGCGCGGGCATCCGCCCGCTTGTCAATACGCTCAGTAGCAGCCGGGCCGGACGTGGGTTTGCGCTGTACGGCGGGTACGGGTTGGGATGACAGTTGAGTACCCAGGTCTGAGCCTTCAAACAGAACCAACAACTCATAGGTACCACCATTGTCCAGCACCACCTGGGTGGGCATCACCTTGGCCAGCACCACCTGCCCGGACACGGGCAGTTTATCGTCCACCGCGTACACAGCCTGCCGCGACTTGTGTTCGATGATCGCGTGTCCCAGGCCATCCTCGGTGGAGGCCACTATGCCACGCAACTTCAAATCCAGGCGGGTCTCTCTGGCATCTTTCTCAATGCCGTCCCTTACCGCGGCGGTTGCTACGACTTCCTCCTCCACAGCCACCGCCGCCGCTCCGGCCTCGCCGAACAAGTGCCAGGCCCTCAGGCGATCGATATCTATTGAGTCGGTGCTGGCGGCTGTGCCACGCGATGGTACGGGGTTAAGTATGACTCTATCGACCGCTACGGTGGAATCGGCGGCGGGCAGCAGGGCCCAAACCAACCTGGACAGGGCCAGCACCGCCCACAGAACAAACAGGACCAGCAGGATCTGGCGCACACGGCGCACACGACCCGGCTGGGCCAGGCTGTGCAACGTGCCCCCAGGGCACTGATTACGCGCCCCGGTACATCGCTGGAATTACTGAGCCACTCAGCTGGCAACCCTCACCCCCTATTTCCCCGGCAGGAACATGCCCGCACAGGAATATTATGCCCTCGATTATAGGGGGCATGGGGCAAAGTTAAAACTCTGAAACTACGATATTGTGGCAGGAAAGCAGCAGATACAGTGAAGATTTGTGGCGATTTACCCGGAAATACGAAGGGCCCCGCACTGCAGGGCCCTCCAGGGGAAGTCAGGCATCCAGCAACTGATAATAATCAGAGAGGATTTTCGCTACCTCGGGACGGGAGAATTCCGGCGGTGGCGCAATGCCATTGCCCAGCATTTCACGCACAGCGGTACCCGACAGGAGCACGAAATCATCCATGCTGTGATCGGGCACATCGCGCATCATCACCACCTTGTTCAATATTTTGCTGTAGGCGGTGTGATCGGCCTTGAATACCTCCAGTTCCAGAGCCCCATCGGGCACTTCCTCGTCAAAGATGGTCTGGGCGTCGAAACCGCCGTAGTAATCACCTACGCCAGCGTGGTCGCGACCCACGATCAGGTGTGTACAACCACAGTTCTGGCGGAACACCGCGTGCAATACGGCCTCCCGCGGGCCCGCATACAGCATATCGAAGCCGTAACCCGTGACCATAACCGTATTGGGCGGGAAGTAGACGTCCACCATCTTGCGAATCGACGCATCGCGTACATCAGCGGGGATATCACCCGGCTTCAGCTTGCCCAGCAGCATATGAATCAGTATACCGTCGGCATCCAGCTGCTCCATGGCCATGCGGCACAGCTCCTCGTGGGCCCGGTGCATGGGGTTGCGGGTCTGGAAGGCGACAACCTTCTCCCAGCCATGCTCCTTGATCTCATTGCGAATCTCTACCGCGGTGCGAAAAGTGTCGGGGAAGTCGGCCTGGAAATAGGAGAAATTGAGTACCTGAATCGGCCCTGACACCAGGGTCCTGCCCTGACTGGAGAAAGTGGCGACACCGGGGTGGTTTTCATCCAGGGTGCGAAAGATCTTCTCGCACATGAAAGTGATCTGCTGGTCAGTGACAGACTCGACCGCCGCCACGTCCATGATGGCCAATACCGGATTGCCTTCCACATTGGGGTCGCGCAGGGCAATGCGGCTGCCCGCCTCTATCCCGGTTTCACTGGTCATATTGACTATTGGAACAGGGAAAAACAGTCCGTCCACCGTGCGCATTTTTTCCGCCACACTCAGCGCGTCCGACAGGTTCATATAACCGGTCAATGGGTTGAAATAACCGCCGCCAAGCATCACGGCATTGGCCGCCGCGGCTGAGCTAAGCAGCATGGAGGGCAGGGTTTCTGCCTCCGCCAGCAGCGCGTGACGCTGCTCGGTGTTATAGACAAAAAGCGGGTTGAGTTCGTCGGAACCGTGGGGCTTGATCATCGCTGCCTCCTGATTATTGAGTGATGATGCCGCGGTCACGCAGCACATTGAGAATTTCGTTGACTTCTTCTTCCAGACTCTGCTGATCAGAGTGCAGGTGAATCTCCGGCTTGAATGGCGCCTCGTAAGGGTCGTCGATACCGGTAAAGTTCTTGATCTCTCCGGCCCGCGCTTTTTTGTAAAGTCCCTTGGGGTCGCGACTCTCGGCGGCTTCCAGCGAGCAGTCCACATACACCTCGATGAAATCCATGCCGGCCTCTTCATGCAAGCTCCGCACCTGGTCCCGGTCGGCCTTGTAGGGGCTGATAAAGCTGCTCAGGGCGATGACACCGCTGTCGACAAACAACTTGGCCACCTCGCCGATGCGGCGGATGTTTTCGGTGCGATCCTCGGCGGAAAAACCCAAATTCTTGTTGATGCCCATACGCACGTTATCGCCGTCCAGGCGGTAGGACAACACACCCATCTCGTTGAGCATGCCTTCCAGTTCCACCGCCACAGTGCTCTTGCCGCTGCCGGATAAACCAGTGAACCACAGGGTCGCGCCCTTGTGCCCCAGAATCTTGCCGCGGTGTTCGCGGGTGATATCCCCCTCGTGCCAGTGCACGTTGGTCGCTTTTTGTTCTGCCATTGCTACTACCTCTCCAGTTTAGTGAATGCGGGGTCTCTGGTCTCTACCGAATCGCGGCGGCGATTGTACCACCTTCGCATCGGGAAATATTATTAATACATAATCCACATAGTGCAGGGGACAGAATGGGCCGGGAATCCTTTGATTAAGGTCATCGCCGCAAAGGTGGGGAGCGACGAAAACCGACTTAACCAGAGGTAGGTCAGGTATAGAAATCTACCAGGGACAGCAACAACATGACGCCAACCAGGGGTATTAACCAACGCCGCAGTTGCCGCATGCGTTGCGGGTCGGCGGGCCTGGCGAGCCGCTCGCCCAGCACCACCATTAGCGCCACTGCGCCAAAAATAAACAACAGGATCAGTAGCGTGTTATTCATTATCAGCATCCACCATGCAGGACACTACACTAGGAGTCTGAATCAACAGATTACCCGATAGGCATCGGGAATCTGATCGACCTGATCCACTGTGCACTCAAGATCTTTGAGCAAACCGTCCCGCAGGCTGTAGACCCATCCATGCACGGTCAGCTTCTGCCCGCGGGCCCAGGCGTTCTGGGCGATCGTGGTGTGACAGACGTGGGAGACCTGGGTCATTACATTGAGTTCGCACAACAGATCCATGCGCGCTTCTTCATCGTCTATCGCCTCGATACGCGCCCGGTGCCGGTGTTGTACATCCTTGATGTTGCGCAACCAGTTGTCGATCAGGCCGTTGTCGGCGTCCTCATAGGCCGCGCGAATACCACCACAACCGTAGTGGCCCACCACGATAACGTGCTTCACCTGCAGTATTTCCACCGCATATTGCAGCACGGCAAGGCAGTTGAAGTCCGTATGAACCACCACATTGGCGACATTGCGGTGCACAAAAATCTCGCCCGGTAACAGACCGACTATCTGGTTGGCCGGTACACGGCTGTCGGAGCAGCCTATCCACAAATACTCGGGGTTTTGTTGGTCGGCCAGCTTCTGAAAAAAATCCGGATCACTGGTGTGAAGGCGCTTGGCCCATTCGCGGTTTTTCTCAAACAGGCTATTGAGCTTACTCACGGTGCACCCTCAAAGAATCAGTGTGCTGAGTCGGGATTGCGTCACCCTGTTGCCACCCTTGGACTTGGCGGTTTCAAGGGCTTTGTTGGCCACAGATTCCATCTGCCTGGCCAACTGCGGCATATCCACGGCGGGGTAATTTTTCGGCTCCCATGTAACCAGGCCAATACTGATACAGACCTGCAACACCGCCCCGCGACCGTCATCAATGGCGAAATCCTCAATATCCCCACGCATACGCTCGGCGATGTCCTGCCCCAGCATCTCACCACTGCCTGGAATAAGCACCGCAAACTTCGGTCGGGACAAACGCGCCATCATGTCCGTCGCCCGCAGGTCGGAGGAAATCCTTTCGGCTACCTTCTTCACCACAAACTCGCCCCGGCGTTTACCGTAGTGGTCATAAAGGTCGTCGAACTCGTCGATCTCCATCAACAACACGGTAACCGGCTGATCCGCGCGCCGCGCCCGGGATATTTCCCTGGCAATATCTTTTTCGAAGCCACGCATGTTGCTAATCTGAGTCAGCGGATCAAGCATAGTCAATTGGGAGATCTGCTGCTGGCTGACAGCCGATTTGAAGCAGGATGAGATGATAGCTGTCAGGTGGGCCACCAGACCCTCTTCAGCTTCGCCCAGGACCAGGGAATCATCCTGCAACCCCAGATGCAGGCTGCCAATCATGCGGCCGGCATCTGTCAGCGGCATGAGCAGGGCATGATCGATGCCGTGCTCGGACTTGAGGACCTCAAACATGCGCGAATCGGTGGCATCTATAAGGACGATATCGGGCTCCAGATCGTACAGTTCCTGTATCGGGAAAGCGTCGTGGAGCAACTGCAATTGCTGCCCGTAGCGCTGCCCTCCCACGATCAGGTTGGCCAGAACATTTTCCGGGTCGTACAACCACAATTCACAGGCCTGAAAGGAAAAATGCCGGGGCATACTGACCAGGAGAACTTCAAGCAGGGCCTGTAAATCAGCGGCCTCCAGCAGCATATGTTCCAGTTGCTGGGCCTGCAGGTACAGGTAGCGGTTGAGTGTGACCGTTTCGCTCAGCCGACGCTCACGCAATTCCGACCGCGACAGCACAGGCGGAGCACCCTGGATTTCTTCGTTTTGCGACCCGGACAGGTCAAACCTAGCCCGGCCTGTATCATCTGCCATTCACTCTACTCACGTCCCGCCGGGCGCAACCATAACGCCCAACCTTTTATTATTGGACAGCCAGTGTAAGCGCCCTATACTTGTGATGCAAACCTGAGTAAGCCCTGAATCTTCATGACTGCTACCCCGACACTACCAGGCAATATCCGGCTGAAACTGGAGCAGACGCTCGCACAATGGGCTCATTGGCACTGCGAGCCACCCCTGACGATGGCCCCTGAAGTAGTGGCCGTGCTGGCAGCGGGCATCAGCAATTTCAGTGTACTGGTCGAGTCAGAAAAGAGTTTTGTGGTGCGTATCGACGGTATAAACCCTGCCGCCAACGGTCTCAACCGACAATCTGAATGGCGCACCCTGCAGACGGCTCACGACGCGATGCTGGCGCCACAGCCGCGCTATTTCAACCCGGCGTTGGGCGCCCTGGTCTGCGATTACCTGGTACCGGATGAGGATCAGGCGTATTGCATCCCGGCAGTTGCCGCCCTGTTGCGCGACATTCACCAACTGCCGGCCCGGCACAGCCGGCTGGATCTGGCAGAGCGCATCCTGCGCTATGAAAAGCAATTGCAGCACAGGACGCAGGCACCGACCACACCCGTGGCACAGTGCCGCGCACAGGTGCTGCGCCTGCTGCATGACATCAACCAGCGACCACAGCCCGTGGTCCTGTGCCACAACGACTTGCTGCAAGCCAACAGGATCTACAGCGGAGGGAGACTGTGGGCCATCGATTGGGAATATTGTGCGATGGGGAGCCCCTGGCATGACCTGGCGGTAGTGATCATTGGAGACTCCCTGAGCACAGCACAAACGGATGAACTGCTGGAGGCCTACCTGGGCAGAACAGCCACTAGCGCAGAGCGACAGGAATTGCACCAACACAGCTGCGTTTACCGATATCTCGAATTGTTATGGTACCTGGCCCTGCAACGGGCCACTGTTGAGCCAGTCGTACTCGAACAGAAAACGGCGGCGCTGGAAAATGCCCTGGCAGCCTGTTGAAAACAGTCTCAGGCGTGTGCGAGACACCAACAGTAGGCGCCTTTAGGCGAGGCGAAAACATCCGAAAAAGCGGAGTGTACACGAGAGTACATGAGGATTTTGAGGGTGTTTTAACGCCATATCGTGCCGGCTGGGGATTTTTCAACAGGCTGCCAGGGCGCTAATCCCTAAAATTGGTGAATTGCAGTGGCGCCCCCAGATCAGCATCGCGCAATAACGCCATCACCTGCTGCAGGTCGTCGCGCTTCTTGCCGGTGACCCGCACCTGCTCCGCCTGGATCTGCGCCTGAACTTTCATCTTGGCCTCTTTGATCTTCTTAACGATGGTCTTGCTCTGGGCATTGTCCAGCCCATGGCGCAATACCACCGACATTTTCACCAGCTTACCGCTCGTTTCCGGCTCGCCGCACTCCATTGCCACGGGATCGATGTCACATTTGATCAAGGCGGTGCGCAGCATATCTTCCATTTGCGTCACCTGAAATTCCGCCTCTGCGGTGAGCACCACCGTGCGCTCGTCGCGCTCAAAAGACGCCTCGATACCTTTGAAATCGAAGCGATTGGCCACGATTCTTCCCGCCTGGTCGACGGCATTGGTCAACTGGTGCAGATCGACTTCCGAAACAACATCAAATGATGGCATAGTACATAACCTTATCTAACAAAAATCAGGTGGTCTATAGTAATGGCCCACGGCCAGTTTACAATCCCGCAACGGGAGTTTATCCACTGATGGCAGCGCACTGGCACGTGCTTGGCGCCGGAGCCATCGGTTGCCTGTTTGCCACTGCACTGCACCGCAGTGGCTGCACCACCACACTCTTGCTGCGCGACAGTGCCAGCAAAAGCACCAGCTCCGTGTTAGTACAACGCAGTGGCGCAATCACGGAAATTCAATTGCCGGTTTCCGCCACCGGCGATAACGGGCCCATCACGCACTTGCTGGTGACCACCAAGGCCTATGATGTGCGCGGCGCCGTGGCGGCTGTCGCCCACCGCCTGAACAGCGATACCAGGCTGTTGCTGCTGGTCAACGGCATGGGCCTGGCCGAAGCATTACGTGAGGACTACCCAACCCTGGATATTTACTGTGGTACCACTACCGAAGGCGCCTACCGCATCGCACCGCTGCATATACGCCACGCCGGCACAGGGCAGACGCGCATCGGAAAACCCGGGCAAACCGAGCCCGCCCCCTGGTTCAGGCAGTGGTCCCGCGCCCTGGACTCCTGTGTCTGGGATGCCAATATCGAGCGGGCACTCTGGCTAAAACTGGCCATCAACTGTGTCATCAATCCACTGACGGCAATACACGATTGCCACAATGGCGACCTGGCGCGGCGCCCGGAGCTGACGATGGAGGTGGGCCGGCTATGTGACGAGATCGCAGCGATAAGTAACGCGGCAGGCTATGTTAACGCGGCGGCAGATCTGGAACAGGCGGTAACCGGCGTTATTGCCGACACTGCGAACAACCGTTCCTCCATGTTGCAGGATGTGCAGGGTGGGCGTCGCACCGAAATCGACTACATCACCGGGTATCTGCTGGCCGTGGCCGGGCGCTGCGGTATAGCGGCCCCCCGTAATAAATCCCTGTTTGAGAGGGTTCATAACATTGAATTGAATTACTGATAAAGCCTGCTGGTGGTACCGCGAACAATGTCGCGCCACTGGCTGATGGGCATATCATGAAACAACAGGCCCTGCTGATAATCGTGCTGTGCACCATGCTCCCGGTTTAGCGCAAACACACACAGGCCCCCGGTGCAGCGCAGGGCTATCTGCAACCGCTCCTCGGGCTCCGGATGCGGATTGTCCCCGCTGCCACTGGCGTACAGGATTTTGCTGCGGGTCGCCCCCACCGGGCCAGTGACATGGATGGCGCCCAATTGTTCACTCAGTGCCAGTTTTACTTCCTCCACCAACCAACGACTGGAAACCTCCCGGGGCAAGTCGATGTCACCGGACAGGCGCAGCAGGGGCTCGTCGATATGAATGAAGGTCTCCCGACCCTGCACCGCAATCACTAGTGGCGCGCCCGCTGCGACCACCAAAACCAGGGCCACGGCGCACCGGGCGGGCCAACCCAGCAGCGACAGGCGATGCCTGAAAGTCGAACCCACGCTTCCGGAAAGGGCCAGTCTGGAACGCCCCTCGCGCCCCAGATCGGCGGGCACCTGCGGCGGAATATCATCCGCCGACTCCGCTCGAAAACAGGGTCGGGCCTCCTGCAACAGGCTATTGGTCGCCGCCAGGGGAATTTCCCGGGAGACCCTGCGCAAGACCTGCCGCACCCGTTGGGTACTGGCCGGCCGGTCTTGCGGATCCTTTTGCAACAGATCATTTATCAGGTCCACCAATTCGCCAGGCACAATCAATTCACTGGCCACCAGTTCCTCCAGTGGTCGCGGCGACTGTTCCAGCAGCAAGCGGGTATCGAGTTGACCACCGCGCACAAACGGCTGCTCGCCGCCCAGCATCCGGTACAACAGGCAACCCAGGGCGAACAGGTCTGAGCGCAAGTCCAGCGGTTTACCCAGATACTGCTCCGGCGACAAGGCAGACAGGCTGGCGGCAGCTATTTGCCGGGACTGACTGTCCGCGGTACTACGCGCAATCCCGAAGTCGGTGAGCTTTACCCGCCCGGACTCGGCGATGAGAATGTTACCTGCCTTGAGGTCACCGTGCACAATACGCCGCTGCCTGGCGACCGCCAGGGCACCGGCAATATCGGCACCGATGGTCAATACAGTGGCCAGCGATGGCCGCACCGACGCTAAAAATTCCTCGAGATCACAGCCCGGGACGTACTCCATGACCAGCGCCAGATGCTCACTGGATTCGATTACATCGTGTATCTGTACCACTTTCGGGCTCTGGATGCTGGCTACCAGCTGCGCCTCGCGCAACAGGCGCTTGCGCGCCGCACGCTGGGCCGGCAGCCGATAAATCTTGATGGCCACACGGCGGTGCAAGCGCTTGTCATAGCCCAGATAGACACTGCCCTGCCCGCCCCGGTTGATCAGCCTGAGGATACGATAAGGCCCTACCTGATTGTCTACCGCCATAGCACCCCGACTACTCCGCTTCCCGCTGGCGCAGTAGTGCGCGCAAACTTGTCACCGATACACGTAATTTCATGGCAGCGGCTAAGATGTCCTCCTGATGTTCGGCCAACACCCGTTGCAATTCGTCCCGCGGCACTTCTTTGGCCAACCGGTGCCGGGGAGATTCTTCGATGCGTCGGTATACTGCGGTGCGCGATACCCCCAGCTGTTTTGCCGCCCGGGCGACCTCAAAATGATTATCTTGCAGAGCGCGGTCAAATTCTTCCTCACCGATAGCCTGCATCCTGCGCCGCGCCATAGTACCGGGCTCCGTCCGCGGTGCTGCGGCCCCGTTCCGCAGCGTGCTTTCGACATGATCGACCAGAGTCAGCTGCCGCTCGCTCGCCAGCACCACCTGCCGGGAAAAATTTTCCAACTCCCGAACGTTACCCGGCCAGCTATAACACAAAAACCGGTAAAACAGCCCCGCCCAGGACGCGATTTCAGGCGCACTGCTATGTTCCTGCGGCAACAGCCCGCTACGCTGCAACCGGGTGGCGGCGAGAGCCAGGAAATACAACAGCAATTCACCAATATCTTCCGGGTGCTCCCGCAACGGCAATAGCTGAATCTCGCAGGCCCCCAGGCGATGACGCAACGCCGCCTTGAAATCGCAGCCCTCGCCCTCCAGCGCCGCGTCCGTGGCCGAGATCACCCGCACATCCACCTGCTTTATTGCACCGCCCACCGACTGGATCTCCCGCTGCTGTATGGCTCGTAGCAGCTGCGGCTGCACATCTGCCGAAGTGTCACCAATTTCATCCAGAAACAGGCTGCCGCCCTGGGCCTGTTGAAAATAGCCCACCGCCGCCTGGTCGGCGCCGGTGAACGCTCCTTTGGCACTGCCGAACAGGGCCGCAGCCGCCAGGTCAGACGGGATGGCCGCCATATTGACACTTACCAGAGGTGCTTCAGCCCGCGCGCTGGCGCCGTGTATGGCAGCCGCCACCAGTTCCTTACCGGTACCCGTCTCGCCCCGGATGAGCACATCCAGGTCACTGCCGGCGTTCTGGAGAATCTGCCGGCGCAGGCCCGCCATATACGCGCTGCTACCGCGCAATAGACCGCCACATTCAAGCACACCAGCGCCGGTCCCACCGCGCCTGGTCAATCGCAGCAGTAATACAACCGTATGCCCGAGCATCAGCGCAACACCCTTGTGCAGCTCTTGCCGTTGCAATTCCACGCTGTCGTCCAATTCACCACCGGCAATACGACAACGGCTGGAGCCGGCAAATCTGCGCACCACCAGTTGTTTGCCCCGGGGGAGAAACTCCAGGGCCTGCCGACTGATGTGAGGATCATCCAGTGGCTCTGCGACCTGGACTGTGGCATCACTGAATGCCGGGCTGCGGCGTCCCAGAATCCATCCGGCACTGTCCGTTTTGCGAGGAAGCACTGCGGTCTGCCCGATACGTGAGGTTTTGGGGTGGAAGATGATGGTGAGCGAGAGAACCTGATCCCTGCTTGTACCGGGCAGGGATGACACCACCGATGGCAATGTCAGATCGGCATCAATATTGTCATGCATGGCTTCTTTGGGGCCCCACACCTATCTCCTGATATTTCTTGTAATGCCAGCGACTGCGCCGGTCAGAACAGCAACACTGCCACCGATATCACCGCGACCCAGGCAGCGGCACTGCGGAACAGGAGGCTGCCGGTTTCCTTATTTTCTGCCGCCGCCTCCTGACCAAAAGCCAGATCGTCCGGGAATTCGGTCGGCATTTCCCCCAGCGCCGCAGAACCTACCGCGTAGAGCAGTTGGCTGGTCTCTGCCGAGGCATCCAGCAGGCCATCCAGCAATTTGTCACGGCTGCCAACAAAATCACCGGTCAGGGTAAACGCAGCGGCCAGCAGGCGCGCCGGAATCCAGTCCGCCAGCAAGATCCAGCGCTCGGCAATTTCCGCTTCAAAGTCATGACGACACAGCTGCAGCAAGCGATAGGCCAGCGCCCCAGCGGGACCCAACAGCACAAAATAAAACAACACAGCGAACCAGCTCTGATAACCCTCGTAAATAAAGCCGCGCTGCACCAGGGCGTGCACCTCCCGGGGTGAGACAGGATCATCCTGCGATGTTGCCCACCCCAGCTCCGGCAGTGTACTCAGATATGCCCCCTCGAAGTCAGCGCTGCGGCACTGATCGCGGTAACGCCCCATCAATTCATGAAAATCACGCCGGCTGAAGGAGTAAAGCAACAGCACAACTGCCGTCGCTATCCATAGCAATCCGAACAGAACCGGCTCCAGCACGCCCAGGATAATCTGCACCAGCCCCACCGGCAGCAGAATAACCAGTGCCAGTTTTATCTGTGGTCCCACACGCCAGTTGGCAACCCTCGATTGCCAGCCCAAAAACCAGTCGTCGCGATGCACCCGGCTGCCGGAGCCCCAGGCCTGCACCAGCACCAATGCGATGATTATCGCCAGAAAAATCATTACTTTTCTCCCTTTACGGCCGCAGCGTCCCTTATAGCCACAGCGCTTTTCACAGACAAGTCACTGCGATAGCGACCCAATCGAAAGCCGGTCCCGGATCAGTTTTACGCCCGGGAGATATATCACTGTGCCCTACGATTCTGCTCACATCCAGCGCCCGATAGTGCCTGATCAGCACTTCCGTCACCGCTGACAACACCTCATATTGCTCATCAGTGTACGGCTCATCATCGGTACCTTCCAGTTCGATACCAATACTGTAGTCATTACAGTTCTCCCGTCCACCGTAACAGGACTGCCCCGCATGCCAGGCCCGTTCACATAAATTGACGAACTGCAGCAGTGCCCCGGTGCGCTCTATCAGCAAGTGCGTGGAGACCTCCACACCCCGGATCTCGTTAAAGAAAGGATGCTCCTCCCAGTCCAGGCAATTGGTGAAAAAGCGCTCAATGCAATCGCCACCATAACAGCCCGGGGGAAGTGAGATATTGTGTATCACCAGCAAATCAGGCTCACAGGCCTGTGGTCGGGGTCCAAAATTGGGTGACCGCAGCTGTCTCGCCTGCTTTAGCCGGCCCTGATCAAGGGTGTATTTCATGCCTTGCGGTTTCCTTTGCCCGCCTCAATATGGAAACGGTCATATTTGCCGGTACGCTGTTGACGTAGGGTGCGCAATGCGCACCCTACATGAATATTACACGATCATAAACGACAGTGGCTCTGTTGCTCAATCTCTCCCGCCACAGAGCGCCACAAACGGAATTAACAGCTGTCATGCGGAACTGCTACAATCGCCACCCGATTTTTACATATCCCTGGCACTATGGCCCAGACTGTTCCGGAAATAAAAAAACCCAGTGCCGAACAGGTGCTCAACAATGTGCGCACCGCTCTGGCCGAAGACGTGGGCAGTGGCGATATCACTGCGGCGCTGATCGCCTCAAACAGCCAGGCGACCGCCAGGGTCATTACCCGTGAAGACGGTGTGCTCTGTGGCAGACCCTGGGTAGACGCGGTATTTGCCGAGCTCAACCCGGCGGTGGCCATTGAGTGGCAGGCCCGCGATGGCGAATCTATCACCGCGGGAGATAGTCTCTTCACCTTGCGCGGCCCGGCGCGCGCGCTGCTGACCGGTGAGCGCGGCGCGCTGAATTTCCTGCAACTGTTATCCGGTACGGCCACGACGTGCCGTCGTTATGCGGACCTGGTATCGGACACCGACGTAAAACTGCTGGACACCCGTAAAACCATTCCGGGCTTGCGTATTGCCCAGAAATACGCGGTTACCTGTGGCGGATGCCACAATCACCGCATTGGCTTATTCGACGCTTTCCTGATCAAGGAAAATCACATCAACGCCTGCGGTGGCATCGCCGCGGCGGTCAACACAGCCAGAAGTCATGCCCCGGACATGCCGGTGGAAGTGGAAGTGGAAAATATGGAAGAACTGCAGCAGGCACTGGCCGCCGCCTGTGACCGGGTCATGCTGGACAATTTTTCACTGGACCAAATGGCGTCAGCTGTCGAGCTGGCCGGTGGGCGCGTCGAACTGGAGGCCTCCGGTAATGTTACCGAGGCGACCCTGCATTCCATCGCGGAAACCGGGGTGGATTATATTTCTATCGGCGCCCTGACCAAGGACTGCAAAGCGCTGGATCTGTCGATGCGTTTAACCTAGAGACCGCCGGTGGTGCGCATTGCGCACCCGACGAGAGCTGTGCGGGAGCTTACTGGCTATAACAAGGGTTGTTTACTCAAAATTACGCCGTTATTGTCAGCATAGATATAATCACCGGGGGCAATATTTACGCCGCCGATCTGTATTGGGATATCGCGCTGCCCCACCCCCAACTTTTCGGTTTTAATGGGGCAAACACCCAACGCCTGCACACCCAGCCCGATCTGGCCGACTTCGTCCACATCGCGTATCGCGCCATTGATGACCAGCCCCGACCAGCCATTGGCTGCGGCCTTCTCCGCCAGCATATCCCCCAACAGCGCGCGACGCAGAGAACCGCCTCCGTCCACCACAATGACACGACCACCACCGGGCTCCCCCACCCGCTGCTTCACCAGGGAGTTGTCTTCGTGGCATTTAATGGTGACCACCTGGCCACCAAATTGCCGGATCGCGCCATAGTTGTTGAACTGCAGTTCAATGGCACACACTTGTGGCTCCTCATCCGACAGGTCAGGGGTGGAAATAATGCTCATGTAATCTCCCTATATCCAATCGATGGGATAGGACTGCAGGCTACCACCAGCAGACACCACCACCGCCGCATGACCGGCACAGCGCGGCAGGATCTGCTCGCTGTAGAACACCGCCGTGGCAATTTTCTGTTGGTAAAATACGTTGTCACTACCCTCCTGCAGACGCGTCAGGGCCAGCCGCGCAGAACGCGCCAACTGCCAACCGCCAAACAGGTAACCGGTCTGCATCAGGTACTCGAAAGAGGCGCCCAGGGCCACGCTCACATCGTCCTTCAACGCATCCAGCAGGTACGCGGTAGAGGCTTCCATATCCGCCAGCGATACCGCCAGAGCCTGGCTGATAGGGCTGATACGCGGGTCGTCCGTAGCGTCCAGTTCAGCCACAGTAGTACGTATCTCCTGCAGCACCGCCGCCATGGTCGCACCGCCGTCACGTCCCAGTTTACGAGCGACCAGGTCTGCCGCCTGGATGCCGTTGGTGCCCTCGTAGATAGAAGTGATACGCACATCGCGGAAGTACTGGGCCGCACCAGTTTCCTCCACATAGCCCATACCACCGTGTACCTGCACACCCACGGAGGTCAGTTCCTGTCCCACCTCGGTCAGCCAACCCTTGATCACCGGGGTCATCAGATCGATCCGGGCGCGCATGCCTGCACGGGCCTCCTCGGGGCCAAGATGGGCCAGGTCATTCGTCATCGCCTCGGTGTAGGCCAGGGCGCGCATTGCCTCGGTAAGTGATTTCATGGTCAACAGCATACGCTTCACATCGGGATGCTCGATAATGGGCACGCCGCCCTGCACACGCTCCCTGGCATAAGCCGCCGCCTTCTGAAAGGCGCCCTCTGCCGCACCCAGGGCCTGGATGCCAACTTTGAGCCTGGCCTCGTTCATCATGGTGAACATACAGGCCAGGCCACGATTTTCCTCTCCCAGCAGATAACCCACAGCACCCTCGTTGTCGCCGAAAGCCATCACACAGGTGGGGCTACCGTGGATACCCAGTTTGTGTTCGCACGATACCGGGTATACATCATTGCGCTCACCCGGGTTGCCGTCGGGGTTCACCAGAAATTTGGGTACGATAAACAGCGAAATACCGCTGCTGCCCTGGGAGGAGTCGGGCAATTTGGCCAGCACCAGGTGAATAATATTGTCCGTGGCATCGTGATCACCCCAGGTAATAAAGATTTTCTGCCCGTAGATACGGTAATGATCACCCTCCGGGACCGCCCTGGCCTTCATCACACCCAGATCGGAACCGGCCCCTGACTCAGTCAGGTTCATGGTACCGAACCACTCGCCGCTGTGCATTTTTCCCAAATAGGTCTGCTTTTGCTGCTCATCGCCGTGAGCGGCGATCGCCAGTGCCGCGCCGCCACTCAAAAGCGGCGCCAGCGCGAGAGCGAGGTTGGCGCTATTCCACATTTCATGGGTCGCGGTACCGTATAGTTCGGGCAGGCCCTGACCGCCATGGTCGACACTGGCACTGATACCCACCCAGCCACCGGCGGCAAATTGCCGCAGTGCGTCATCGTAGCCGGGGGACACGGTTACCACACCCTCGCTGCAGGTGGCTGGGTGCTCATCCCCCACCCGGCGCAGAGGCGCCAGTACATCCCCTGCCAACTTCGCCGCCTCGTCCAACAGCGCGGTAGTCAGGTCTGGTCCTACGCCGTAATCAGCAAAATCCGCTAGTGAGCCGAGCACTCCCCCAGCATCGAGCAGTTCGTCGATGATAAAACTCATGTCCGCCAGCGGCGCGCGATAGATACCCATGTTAACTCCCAATTCTTCGTACAAAGTCAAAACTTCGATTATACGGTAATTGTCGCTGCGGTAACTTGTCATTCCCGGTTAATGCGCTGATATATCGCGTGGCTCCAGCGGCTTGTGCTAAATCATTGGCAATTTCGACAATCCGGGTATAATTTCCTCTGCAAATAGCAGGCATTTTATTCATTCACCAAGCGAATACGGAGCGGCCCATGAGTCTCAACCGGATCGACCTCAATCTGCTGGTCTACCTGGACGCCCTGCTGCGCGAGCGCAATGTCACCCAGGCTGCCAACCAGCTCAATCTGTCCCAACCGGCCATGAGCAACGGCCTGCGCCGCCTGCGAGAGCTGTTTGACGACCCCCTGCTGGTGCGCACCAGTGAGGGCATGACACCCACCGAGCGCGCGCTGGAACTGGAGCCCGTGGTACGCGAGGTACTGAGCAAGATTGACCAGGCGGTGCAGCCCCGCTCCGCTTTCGAGCCCCAGAATGCTCACCGGGTATTTCGTATCATGGCCAGTGACTACGCGGAATCCACGTTGTTTCCCACCGTGCTGGGTAAACTGCGTACCCTGGCGCCGGGCCTTACCCTGGACATTATGACGCCATCGGATGTGAGCTTCCTGGATGTGGAACGCGGCAAGGTCGACATGGTAATCAACCGCTTCGACGCCATGCCCCAGTCGTTCCACCAGATCCACCTGTGGAGCGACAGTTTTACTTGTGTACTGAGCCCCGAGAATCCAGTGCTGGAGGATTTCACCCTGGATAACTACCTGAAGGCCAATCATGTCTGGGTCAGCAAGACCGGCATGGGTGTTGGCGTGGGGATGGACCCCAGCGATGTGCAGCGACTGGGCTGGGTGGATGTGGCCCTGAATAAGCTGGGCAAGAAACGCCAGATTCGGGTATTCACCCGGCACTACCAGGCGGCCATGACCCTGGCCGAACAGAATGACCTGATTGTCACCCTGCCCACCCGGGCCGCCGAGCTCAAACGCGACAACCCCCGGGTGGTATTGCGCGAGCCGCCCCTGGAAATTCCACCGCTGGAACTGAAGATGGCCTGGAGCCCGCTGTTACAACACAACCCCGCCAATAAGTGGCTGCGCAAACTGATTGCCGATACCGCCAGGGAGTTGGATGGCAAAGAAGCCACTCTTTAGTGCGCCCCTATATCTCCCTGGAACACCTTTCCCGGGCAGGGCGGCCTGACAACTGTCTCTGAGCGGCACTAGACAACATTCACGCATAGAATGCCCGCGATAAAAACGATAAATTAGCTAAATTAAACCCTCCGACCTAAACTCTCCCGTTTATACAGCGGGATAGTCCGCTGGCAGTATTAAAAAGGAATCTCACCATGACTGATCGAGTCCGGCAGGGCAGCCTGCAGATTGCAGCGGTTCTCCACGACCTCCTCGAAAATGATATCGCGCCGGGAACAGGCGTAACACCCGCGCAGTTCTGGCAGGCTCTGGCAGCGATCGTGCAGGACCTGGGGCCGCGTAACCGGGCGCTGCTGGAGACACGCGAGGACATGCAGGCCAAAATCGATGCCTGGCACCAGGCCAACCCCGGTGCCGACTACGATCGCGCCGCCTATAAGGCATTCCTTGAAGAAATCGGCTATCTGCTACCAGAGGGGGAAGACTTCACCATAAGCACCCAGGGGGTAGACGAAGAGGTCGCCACGTTGGCCGGCCCGCAACTGGTAGTGCCGGTAATGAACGCACGCTATGCACTGAATGCGGCCAACGCCCGCTGGGGCAGCCTGTACGACGCCCTGTATGGCACCGATGTCATTGCAGAAGACGGTGGCGCCGAACGCGCGGGCGCCTACAACCCGGTGCGTGGTGACAAGGTTATCGCCTACGCCCGCGACTTCCTCAACCGTCACTGCCCACTGTCGAGGGGCGGTCACAGGGAGGCCAGGACTTACACGGTGGTGAACGGCGCCCTGCAGGTGGTGCTCACCGATGGGCAGATCAGTTCACTGGCACAGCCCGACCAGTTTCAGGGCTACACCGGCGCAACCAATGCCCCCACCGGTATCCTGTTGCGGCACAATGGCCTGCACATAGAAATTCAGATCGACCCGGACAGCCCCATCGGCGCCACAGACCCGGCGGGCATCAAGGACGTGGTACTCGAAGCCGCCCTGACCACCATCCAGGATTGCGAGGACTCCGTGGCGGCGGTAGATGCGCAGGACAAAGCCGTGGCCTACCGCAACTGGCTGGGGCTGATGCGCGGCGATCTGGTAGACAGGTTTGACAAGGGCGGCAAAGCCATGACCCGCACCCTTAATCCGGATCGCGAATTCACCGCCGCCGACGGCAGTCGCCTGTCTCTGCATGGCCGCAGCCTGATGTTTGTACGCAATGTGGGCCACCTGATGACCAATAACGCAATTCTGGACGGTAACGGTGACGAGATTCCCGAAGGCATCATGGACGGCATGTTCACCGCCATGATCGCCCTGCACGACCTGCACAAAGACAGCGACACCCAGCGCAACTCCAGGCAGGGCAGCGTGTATATCGTCAAGCCCAAGATGCACGGCCCGGATGAAGTGGCCTTTACCTGCGAACTGTTCGATCGTATAGAGGACGCCCTGGGTATGGCGCGCAATACCCTGAAAGTCGGCATTATGGACGAGGAACGGCGCACCACGATCAACCTGAAAGAGTGCATCCGCGTCGCCCGTGACCGGCTGGTGTTCATCAACACCGGTTTCCTGGATCGTACCGGTGACGAGATCCACACCAGCATGGAGGCCGGCGCCATCACCCCCAAGGGCGCGATGAAGCAAGAGGCCTGGATCCACGCCTACGAGGACTGGAATGTGGACACCGGGCTGCAATGCGGCCTGCAGGGTAAGGCCCAGATCGGCAAGGGTATGTGGGCCATGCCCGACCTGATGGCGGACATGATGCAAAGCAAGATCGGTCACCCCCGGGCGGGGGCCAGCACCGCCTGGGTGCCTTCACCCACCGCGGCCACCCTGCACGCGATCCACTACCATGAAGTGAACGTGGCGCAGCGCCAGGATGAGTTGAAGGGGCGAACCAAGGCGTCACTGGATGATATCCTGAGCATCCCGCTGAAAGGCGCCAAGGGACTCAGCGATGAGGATATTCAGCGCGAACTGGATAACAATGCCCAGGGCATGCTGGGCTACGTGGTGCGCTGGATAGATCACGGTGTGGGCTGCTCCAAAGTGCCCGATATCAATCATGTGGGCCTGATGGAGGACCGCGCCACCCTGCGTATCTCCAGCCAGCATATCTGTAACTGGCTGCGCCACGGGGTGTGCAGCGAAGAGCAGGTAATGGCGACGCTGCAGCGCATGGCCGCGGTAGTGGATGAACAGAATGCCGGCGACCCTCAGTACCGCAATATGGCCCCGGACTTTGACGACAATATCGCCTTCCAGGCGGCCTGCGACCTGGTATTTTTGGGCCGGGAGCAGCCCAGTGGTTATACCGAGCCGGTGTTGCACGCCAGGCGACGGGAAGCCAAGGCGAAGTGCGGGAGTTAACTACAGCGCCACATCAACGGCGGTTACAGTGGACCACCATCCCTCAAATGCAATGATGGATTCATGCTTTCGTGCAGAACGCGCGCTATGGTAATGCCGTGTGGCTCTTCCAGATAGTAAAGCACATGGCTTTGATAGGGGAAATACTGCAGGCCTGTGCCAAGATCATCACATGACTTACCAATCTTCGGGTTTTCCGCCAGAGATTGCGCTTGTTGTTCTAGCCCATCAAGGTATTGATTCGCCTGGTCAACCCCCCACCTTTGCAGGGTGTAATCCACAATACCCTCCAGATCTTCTTCGGCGGCCCGGGCAAATCTATAGTCCCGCATCGCGAACTTTCTTCCTCAATCTTTGCATGACATCTTTGCCATCTTTGACACGACCCGCTCGAATATCTTCCAGGCCTATATCAATTTCCTGCTGAAGAAGTTTTGCTCTCAAGCTATCCAGCTCGGCATACTCGGCAGCCGAGACCATCACAGCCACGGGTTTGCCATTCTTGTTAATCCCAACTGGCCCATGTTGAGCTTTTAGCAGAACTTCACCAAACTCTCGCTTGGCGTCACTAGCGCTTAATATTTCCATGGGAGGCACCTCTAAACAAAACAGACATTTTGATTACTTTAATTAAAATAATCGTTTTGGTCAATCAACCTCTGCGGTATTTACGCCACTCAAAGCGGCAAGCGCCTCCACATACTCATAACCCAGCGCCTCCGCGACCGCCTCATGGGTCACCATTCCCGCGTGCACATTCAAACCATTGCGCAGGTGTACATCCTCCTGCAGGGCCGCAGCCACACCCTTGCCCGCCAATTGCAGTGCATAGGGCAGCGTGGCGTTAGTAAGGGCAATGGTGGAAGTCCTCGCCACCCCGCCGGGCATATTGGCCACGCAGTAATGCACCACGCCATCCACGATATACGTGGGCTCCTGGTGTGTAGTGGGCCGACTGGTCTCGAAGCAGCCACCCTGGTCAATGGCCACATCGACCATTACCGCACCCTTCTTCATACGCTTGACCAGATCCCGGGAAATCAGCTTGGGCGCCGCCGCGCCCGGAATCAGTACCGCGCCCACCACCAGATCAGCTTCCAGGGCGTAGCGCTCGATAGCATCCGTGGTGGAAAAAACGGTTTTCATGCGGCCGCCGAATAACATCTCAAGTTCCTGCAACCGTTCAATGGAACGATCCAGTATAGTCACATCCGCCCCCAGCCCTACGGCCATACGCGCCGCGTTGATACCGACCACACCCCCGCCGATGACCAGCACCCTGGCGGGCTCCACCCCGGGCACCCCGCCCAGTAATATGCCGTCACCACCCTGGGTGATTTCCAGGTTATAGGCCCCGGCCTGTATGGCCATGCGCCCCGCCACTTCACTCATGGGCGCCAGCAATGGCAGGCCGTGGCCGGCTGAGGTAACCGTCTCGTAGGCTATGCAGGTGGCACCCGACTCCAGCAACAAGCGCGTCTGATCAGGATCGGGGGCGAGATGTAGAT